>CAMELE010000002.1 GCA_945923475.1 uncultured Mollicutes bacterium | reverse complement strand
AAGAAATCATAGAATATTTATCTTTAGACAGAGATATGGTTATTGATAAAGATACTGTAATATTAAATATTAAGCAAATATTGAAAAACAGTTTAAGAATAGTATGACAGTTAAGTAATTAAGTCAATAGTAATATGAACAATTGGGGATTCGGACATTTTATTACTTTTATAATAACATTAACAAGCAGTTTATATACTTTCGAATGTGAACTTGTTTATTCAATATAATTCGAAACATAATAGAAATAAAACATATTATAGCTGATGATATGATGCTTAGTGAATAAATTCTAAAACTAATATAAATAAGCAAAAAAACTGCTAAACAAGATTTTGATTTATTTCAAAACCTAATTTAACAGTTTTTATTAATTAAGTATAATATTGTATAAATAAAGCGGCAATCACTAGAATTAGAGATAATAATAAAATTATATTATTTAGTACTATCCGTTTTTTTACCATATACAAATACAATGTATATAATTGTAATTAGGTAAACAGTCGCAAGTACTAGTTCAATTGATAATAAAACCTTATCATTTACCTTCTTTATTAGCATAAGTACAAAGCCTTGTAAAACCATTAAAACATTAAATGAGTATATTAGTCCTGTAGCTCGTGTTAGTGCAAATTCAGGGTTTTCTGCATTAACTACAATATGGAATTTATTAGTATAAATAACTAATAAAGCTGTCATAAGTAATACAAGTGGGAATGAAACTCCATAGCTTACCCAAAATGCATATGATTTAAAATCCTGTGAATCAGCAAATAAAAATAAAACAACACTTAGTGCAACCAATGTAATGATTGTAGCAAATAATAAAAATGGTTTAAATTTAAGTCTCATAGAAATGTGCTCCTTTCGATAGCTATATTATACTATTTTTCTGAATGAGTGTCAAAATACCGATGGTTAATAACATATATATATATATATATAACTGGATCAATTAATTAGCTATATAGCGGTTTTTAATTTAGCAAATAATTGGAATTAAATTATAAAATATTAAAAAATGTAGACTTTATTCATTTTCTTAATATTATCAAATGTAGTATAATTATACACAAAATGCTACTTAAAGTAGCGTGACATATGGAAAAGTATAATTTAAAATTAAAGCATAAGGAGGTTGATGGTAATGATAGATTTTGTTAAAGTTGGATCCAAGATAACAAAATATAGAAAAGAACAAAATCTAACGCAAGATGATATTGCCGAAAAACTCTTTGTTTCAAGACAGCTTGTTAGCAAATGGGAAAATGGAACAGGGGTTCCTTCAATAGACGTATTGTTGGAATTATGTAAATTGCTCCAAGTAACATTTGAGGAATTGCTGTGCTTAAATGATGAAGTAGATGTAGACGAAAATGATATATTTAAAGGTCGCAATCGGCTTTATGTAGTACAAAGTGTCATAGATGGCAAAATTAAAGTTGAGCTTTCTGAAGTATTCTATCAATTTTCTCCTATTGAAAGAATGATGGTTTTAAGAGCTATTAAAGAGGGAAGATTAGAAGTTAGAATGGATGAGTTATATCTTAAATTAACTCAAGGAGAGCAAAACTTTTTAAGAAAGGAAGATGAAATATGATTTTAAAGAAAACAATTATTGATGGAAAAGAAATATATGAACCAATTAATTATGAGGAAGCCTTAGAATACCAAAACAAAGACGAATTGGTTTTTACAAGTGATGATGAAAAGGAAGAGTTTGAGGAAAAAATTGAAGAACAAGAGGCTAAAGTTGAATTAGAAATTAAGAAAGAAGAACTTTATTCTAAAATAGATGAAATGATGTGCTGGTTTGATGGCATAGAGGATCATGATAAATTGTCTTTAAAAGATAGACTCGAAGAAATTAAAAATGAGCTTGAAGAATTATCAGTAGATGATTTAGATGATAGATTAGATGCGGTTGAAGATGAGTTAGATGAAATAGAAGATGATATTAATAATGAATTAGATAAAATTGATTCTTCAGATATTAAAATTAAAGTTAAAGGCAAAAATGTTAAATTAGGACAAGATTATGGTGATGTTTTTACAAAAGCATTTGAATATGCATTTGGTAAGAAAAAAAATTCTAAAGATGACGAATTATTAGCTGCATTACCATTCATGAATAAAGAAGATATACATGAATTAGTTACAGAAATAATAAATGATTCTGAACAATACAAAAGCTTAAATTTGGTTGAAATATTCCCTTTTTTAAGTGTAAATGATTGTGATGCATTGTTTATGAAATTTATTATGGATGATAACAAATATACAACTTCATTAGTGGCTATTTTACCATTCGTATCAGCAAGTTGCTTATCTAGATTTGTAGATGAATATGTTAATGGAGAATATCAAAATATAGAGATAAGTGCATTATATCCTTTTTTAAATAGCAAGGATGTAAAAAGAGTATTTAACTATATCTTATCTAAAAGGAATAATATAGAATAATTATATTTCGTTTATCCAAAATAAAGTAATTTGCAAATATCAAAATGCTAAATATAATATTTTAGCACTTTATTTTATAAATGGTTTATACTTAATATTACATACCCATAGGACTTAAAATCTTATGGGATTTTTACTATAATAATGCCATTTTCATTGTATTTTTATTCAAAAAAAGTATAATGTAAAGTATAACTTGACAAAAATCAAAGCCGCAATTGGTGTTTGATATGAGGAAAATTTATATAATTAGGATGAGGTGAAAATATGGGATTTGGAGAAAATTTATGTAAAGCCAGAAAAATAAAAGGATTATCTCAAGAAGAAATGGCTTTCAAGCTTAATGTATCCAGGCAATCAGTAAGCTTTTGGGAAAATAATCAAACAGTTCCATCTTTTGAAAATCTTATAGCTATATGTACATTGCTTGAGGTTAAATCAAGTGTTTTACTTGGTCAAGAGGAATTTTTTGATGAAAAAAAAGAAAGAGAAAAAATGCTTGAGATAGAAGAAAGAAAAAGAATTGAAGAGGAAAGAAGAAAAGAATTAGAAGAAAAAAAAGAAAAAAGATTTAAAAAGATTAATCTAATAGCGCTAATCATTTCTTTGGCGTCTATTATACTTGCATTCATTCCATTCGTTGGAATAATATTTCCAAGCATTTCTTTAGTTTTAAGCTTTTATGCAAGAAAGTATAAGCATAATACTATGAATTTAATTTCATTCGTATTATCAATTACATATATTGTAGGGGCTATTTGTAATTTTGTATATATTGTAGGGTAGGTGTTTATTATTATGAAAAAAAGATTTTTTGCAATTTTAGTATGTATATTTATGGTTTTATGCTTTGCATCATGTAGTTCTAAATCGAGTATACCGGGTGTTTCTGATGGAAATAATGTTGTAGATATGTCTAGCACAAATAAGATTGTTTATACTGTTGGATATAAACTATATTCAGAGGATATAAATACTTATATTTCAAAAATTGGTACATGGGTTAAGGAAGATGGTGGGCATATATCTGAATCTAATCAAGAGAATAATGATTATGCATTATATGTTTACAAAGTTCCAACTGAAAAATTAAATGGATTTTTAGATAAGGTTGATTCGCTTGGTGGTGTTGCTAATAAAAAAATTAAAACTAAGGATGTTACATCAACCTATAATGAGCTAGAAGCTAATATTGAGATGCTTGAAGCGAGAAAGACAGCATATTTAAATTTATTAAATACTGGAAGTCTAACTAAAGCTGAAATTATAGAAATAAATGACGCTTTAGACGAAGTTGAGATTAAATTAATTGTAGCATATAAAGAATTAGCTCAATTAGCTAATCAGGTAGATTATTCTACAGTTACTATCAATTATTATAATAATTCAAATACAGCTGCGTACCAATTCTTTAACTCCTATGGTGGTTATTTAGTTAGTATTTTTACTACAATTGGAACTGTTATATTATATTCATTACCATTTTTATTAGTAGGTAGTATAATTATAATGATAATAATTATAACTAAAAAGAAGAAAAAAAGTGAATAAGTAGATAAAAACGTATGAAAAATAGAGTTTTGATTTATATCTCATACGTTTTTATATTTCTAATAGACTATTATTATAGTATAATACATATACTAATAACTAGAATTTAGGTGAATAAATGAAGAAATATAATCTAAAAACAGCTATTGCGATGGTAGTAGGTATTATAATTGGTGCGGGCGTTTTTTTTAAATCAGGCACAATATTAAAATCAACAGGTGGTAATCTTTGGCTTGGTATGCTTGCATGGATTATTGGAGGTTTGCTTATTATATCATCTGCATATGCATTTGCAGTATTAACAAATGATTTTAATATTAATGGTGGTGTAAATGAATATGCAGGTAAAACAATAGGGAAAAAATATGGCTATTATACAGGATTTTATTTAGCAGTAATATATTTTCCTTGTATAACCTCAGTTATTGCTTGGCTATGTGCAAAATACACTTTAGTTTTATTTGGTGTAGATAGTAATTTGTGGATTATAGTATTATCATTTCTATATTTAATAGTATTTTCATTATTAAATGTATTTGCACCTATTATATCTGGTAAGCTACAGATATCAACAACTATAATTAAGCTTATACCACTAGCCTTTGTTGCAGTTGCAGGTGTAATATATGGTTTATTTTCTAAAGATGGAAATCTAATTTATAACTTTACCCATACAACAAGTAAACTAACCGCATCCGGTATGTGGCAAGCAATATGCTCAACAGTATTTGCATACGAGGGTTGGATTTGTGTTACATCTATTAATAATGAGCTTAAAGATAGTAAGAAAAATTTTCCTAAAGCCTTATTTATTGGCTCAATAATTTGCATATTAACATATTTGCTATATTATATTGGACTATCAGGCACATATCCTAATGAGGATTTTATTAATGACAATGATAATACGGTTAAAAAAGCATTTATGCTACTGCTTGGAAAATATGGAGGAATATTATTATATTCATTCGTTTTAATTTCAAGTTTTGGTTGCTTAAACGGTTTATGCATTGCGAATATAAGAGGACTTCAAAACTTAGCGTCTTATAATGAATTTAAAGGATCAAAAGTCATAAATAGTAAAAATACAAGAGAAGAACTTAGCTATATATCAAGCGCTATAGGATTAGTATTTGCTTGCTTTTGGTTAGGTATATGGCTTTTAAGCTTATATGATGTTATTCCTGTATTAATAGATGTCTCTGAATTAGCAATTGTATTTTTGTATGCTTTCTATATACCAATTTATATATATATTATGATTAAAAATAAAAGTGCAGGAATAGTAAGAAGATATATTATTCCAACACTGGCGATAATTGCGGCTATAATTATATTAGTTTCAGGCATTTTAGCACATGCTTTGAATGCTTTGATCTTTTTAACAATATGCTTAGTAATACTATTTGTAGGTTTTATATTAAAATGATAGCTGATATAAATAATTATCTAATATTAAAAAATAAGACATTTTTTATCAAAATATCTAAAAATATTTAAAAAAAATAATTTATATACAATTTAAACTTCTATATTTTTATCAAAGTACTATAAGAAAGTGACATATTTTTTATGTTAGATTTTGTATAATGCTTTTAGATAAAGGTGGAAAATATGGAAGAAGAAGGAATGGATTTAATTGATTTATTAAAAGCTTTATTAAAAAATTGGATAATACTTGTTGTATTTTTAGTACTTGGAATTACTATTGGATGTGTTTATTCTTTGTTTTTACTTCCTGATGAATACGAGGCCAAGTCTAGTTTACTTGTTGTGATATCCCACGATGGAGAACCGGTAGAGTATGACTATAACAATTCGTTAATGATTATAAATACAGTCAAGGAATTGTCCAAACAATCTATTGTATTAGAACAGGTTGCTACAAATAATAATTTAAATATTGAAGAGCTCTCTGAGATGGTTGAGGTTTCTAATCCATCATCATCCTTGTTGCTTGTTGTTACATGCAAGGCTAGTAGTAAAGAAGCTTCATTAAGTATAGCAAATGATATGACAGATGTATTGATTTATCAATGTACTAACAATCCTGAACTAGCAATGATTGGAAATTCGTTAATTAAAACATCATCGGCAGGTAATTCAAAATATGTTGGCAAAAATAAAGCATTTACATCAATTGCAATAGCATTAATAATTCTTGCAATAGGCGTTGTTGTAGCTTTATTTAAGGAATATGTTGTTAAAGGCAGAAAAAAGACTTCTAAACAGGATTTAAATTAAGTATGATTAATTGTTTTTATTAACTAAATATAGTATTTAGCTTAAAAGAGTTTAACTACTCTTTTATTTTTTGCCTAAAATTTAATGGATATTTTAAATGGAAATAAATTGAAAAATAACCATATTTAAGTTATCATAAATATAGAAAAATATTTAAGCAAGCATTGGTTGAGGGAAGATATATGGATAATTTTTTTAAGAAAAACTATGGTAAGATTTTACTTGTAATTTTATTTTCTGTTTTAGCTTTTGTGGTACTACACTCAAAAACAATGAAAGATAAGATAACAGAAGAAAGAATTGTAGAAAGTATAACATTAAACGATAAGAAAGACTCTATGTATTTTAAGTTTGTAGATGATGACTTTACATATGTAGTATATGAATCATATGGTATAGATTTTAGTGTATTTAATGACTTAAATGTTAATGATAAAGTTTCTATTTCATTTGAAGATGGAAAAAAAGTAAAATATCACATTATATATGATATGACTTATAATGGTGAACAATTGTTTGATGTATATGAATACGCTTGGGTAAAAGGCGCATCAACAAAAGAAATGATTGGTGTGTTTTGTATTTCAAGTGCCTTAATTTGTGCTATATTTATTCCTCTTTCTTATTTAGTAAAAAAGGAGATAAACTCACCAGATAAATTTATTATTAAAGCTGGTGATAATATGGGAAAAAATGGTAATAGAAATACGCTTATGCTATTTTCTATATTAGGCTTTTCACCTCTTGCAGGCTTTATATGGATAATATTTAGATATATAGAAAATGAATATTGGCATATAACTACATCTAAGATAGTTATTGTTAGTATGTTTTTATTTATTGCGATCTTAGGTATTTTTGTATGTTTATATGAGAAGTTTGAATTTAATGGAAGTGAATACTCCTATAGACATTTTTATGGTAAAAAAGAAACAATAAGCTTAGATGATATATCTAAGGTTGAAATTAAAAGAAAAAAAATGTATAAAATCATATTTTATGATAAACTTGGAAAAGAAAAACTTAAGTTTTATGATGATGGTACAGCATTTACTGATAATGTTTTTATTCCATCACTTCAACAAAACAATATTCAGATTATAGCTGAAAAGAGCACTATGATTTTAGATGATCCAGAAGAAACGCTACGTTATTTTGAATCGATAAAAGATAAAGATGAAAAGCTTAGCCTTATATATCAAATTGCAAAAAATGAATGTGAAGAATTAAATGAATTAATAAATTCATCAGATATGGTATGTGATTTAGATTATGACGATACTGATGGAGAGCAATTTTATTGCTTAAGAATAATAAATAAAGAATTTACAAGTAAAAATATGTTCTTTTGTTCATTACAATTTGACGAACATTGGATGGTAGTATTAAATGATAAAGAAGAAATAGATGCGACTAATCTATCTAATTCGGAAATTATAGAATTATTTATAAAAGATATTAATGAATATAAAGCAAAAAAGAAATAAAATATAATTATTTATAAGAAAATGGAGGCAAATATGATTAAAATTGGAATATGTGGATACGGGAATTTAGGTAAAGGCGTTTTAGCCGCGATTAAAAACAGCCCTGATATGGAGCTTGTAAAAGTATTTACAAGAAGAGACCCTAAAACAGTTAGTATTGATATTGAAGGTGATTATGTTGCTAGTATGGATGATATTTTATCATATCAAGATAAAATAGATGTAATGATTTTATGTGGTGGCTCTAGAACAGATTTGCCAGATCAAACACCATACCTAGCTAAATATTTTAATGTAGTAGATTCATTTGATACTCATGCAAATATACCTTCACATTATAGCAATGTTGATAAAACAGCAAAAGATGGAGGCCATATTGGCTTAATTTCTACTGGATGGGACCCTGGCATGTTTTCTTTAAATAGAGCTATTATGGAAGCTATCTTACCTTGTGGTAATGATTATACATTCTGGGGTAAGGGAGTAAGTCAAGGCCATAGTGATGCGATTAGAAGAATAGATGGAGTACTAGATGCAAGACAATATACTATTCCTAAGGATGAGGCTATAAATAGAGTAAGAAATGGTGAAAATCCTAATCTTACTACAAGAGAAAAGCACCTAAGAGAATGCTTTGTTGTGCCTAGAGAAGGTGCGGACTTAGCATACATTGAGTCTGAAATCAAAAATATGCCTAATTACTTTAGTGATTATGACACAATTGTACACTTTGTATCAATGGAAGAATTAAAGAAAAATCATAACAAATTACCACATGGTGGCTTTGTGATTAGAAGCGGTAAAACAGGATTTAATCTTGAAAATAATCATGTTATTGAGTATTCTTTACGTCTTGATTCAAATCCTGAATTTACAGGTAGTGTACTTGTAGCATACGCAAGAGCAGTATATAGACTTCATTATGAAGGAAAAACAGGCTGTATGACTGTGTTTGATGTAGCTCCTAAGTATTTGACTACATTAACTTATGAGGAATTGTTAAAGCATACTTTATAATAAAAATATATAAATAAAAATAAAGATGTGAAGTTAATAAATGCTCACATCTTTTTTTCAAATTTTATACTACGTATATAAGGATGATTTTAATTTGGGCTTAGTCTGAGAATAATACACAAGCACAATACCCAGGTTCAGGTTGATAACAGTAAATTGTTAAGTTTTTATCTACTTCGGGACTATAGTCATGGATGGTTCGTTGGACTCCGTTTAGTGCAACATCAGCATAAGTAACGATCCATTTTTTGTCTCCATTTTTGAAAACCTCGTAAAATGAACGATTAATCATCTCTTCAACAGGCATTCCCTCTATTACTTCCATTTGTTTATTGCAGTAGCGGAAGATAAAATCAAGGCCACGACCATTTTCATCAAATACAAGTTCAATTATACAATATGCAATAGGCATATTATCTAGTAGACTACATTTTTCAAGGAGAGTTAAGGGAAGAATATGTTGTTTATTTATTGGCTTTGCAAAAACAGTAGTATTATTTAACTGTAGCTTTGCTCTAAGCTTTTTATGATCAGATAAAAATCTTTTTCTTCCTTGAAATGTTTTTCCATCTATCATCGTATAGATTCCTGTATCACTGATGGAAATAATTCCACTTAATCGCGCAATTGTACCTCTTCGAATTACTACAAATTCCTCCATTGGTAAGTAATCTATTAATTCATGCATTTGCATACTACAAGTGTATTCTTTACCAGAATCTAAGCAGATAGTAGTATATTGATTGTGAGAATAGGCATAAATAATATGCTTTACTTCAATATTGTTTCTTTGAAAATAGCGCTCAATGTATTTCATTAATTTCCCTCACTTTACAATGTTATTACAATTATTATACATTTTAATGATTTCAAAAGCAATAAAGTAGATAATACAATCTATGTAAAATGGGACTAACCTATAAGAAAAAATATTTATTATCTACGAAAATAGCTTATTATACTAATCTTTTATTACGTAAAAATTTAAAAAGAAATGAGCTATGATTATAAATCTAACCATAACTCATCATTAATTATTTTTTCATTAACAATTGCTTCCGGATTTTTCCTTAAAATATATCTTATAACCTCAAATGTACGATTTGTATTACAAACAAGCACATCAGCATGTCCAAACTTACCCTTTGTCATTGCACCTTTAGCAAGAAGGGCTTTATCAAGCTTTACAAAATCCTCGGAAATATGAGGCTGATTTTCATTATAATGCTTACGTACATAGGCAGTAATAACTTTATTATCTAGCTTGATTTGAAGCTCCATAGGCTTATCACTAAGTCTATTTGGAACGTTTAAAACCTCTTCAATGCTATGAATAAAGGTATTTCTTTCGTTTCCAACTCCAACAAGCAATATTTTAGCATTTCTACTCCTTAATCTATCATATACACCACCTGGTGTACATGGCGTATTATTAAATTCCTCGCCCTTAATAAATATTTCAGCATCCTTCCCAAATGCGGCTACACTATGAGTTGGATGTAATGAACGAACTACGTTTTTTCTTTTTAAAAATAGGTTACTTAATAAGCCAACACAAGAAGGAGTAGCTGCTGGATCGTATATAGGGTTATCTTCGTTTATTGTTTTCCAGGTATGAGTAGGAAAAATCAATAATCCATTCTTAAAGTAATCCATCAATGTATCTAAAATATCATTAGCATCATAGCCAATGCTTTTGCATGAGGAATGAATAAGGATTGTATCGGTATTCTTAATACCTATTTTTTTTAAATCATAAATTAAATTATCTAATATCATATAAGCTCCTAAATGCACATTTATTAACATTATAACTAATATTTATTGATAGGTAAATATATAATTTTTTTAAAAAAAATTTTGATAAATTATTTTATATGTCAAAATTTTACAAAATTATACTTATTTTTATTATATTATTAATAAAAAAGTAAAAGTTTTATTGAGGAAAAGGGTATGAAAAAAAGAATATTGATAATTGTTTTGTTAATCTGTATCATTACATTTACGTCATGTCGAAATGATAATAGGAGTAATGAAAGAACTAAATTAGTTTTTGAATATCAATCTGGTCATATTGATGAGGAATTTGAAAGCGAAATTGAAAGCAAATTTAATGTTGATATTATTATGAAGAATAATAATTCGATGTATCCGGGATTTAGACTAAAACAAGAGCTATCTCACGGAATGGGACCAGATTTTATAGTTGGAGAATATATAAACTCAATGGAGGATACGGTTCTTTCAAACTACCTTTATGATTTAGGAGGAGAGGAATTCGTAAATAATTATTATTTAAGTACAATAGAAACCTTAACAAAAAGTAATGGTGGTCTATATTTTTTACCAGGACCATGCTATGTATATGGAATTGTATATGACAAAACAATGTTTAAAAAGCTAAACTTAGAACTTCCGTATAATTATTCTTCCTTTGTTGAACTTATTAATAAAATTAATTCAATGAATTTAGTTGGATATGAGCCAATATCACATACAGATTCAACACTAGAAGAGGTTAAGGTAAAAGCCTTTGTACCAACCCTAAAATGGTCAGACATGTTTCAAATTATTTTTAATTCTTTAAATTATAATGCACTTAAAGGAATAGATAATACAATTTGGTTAAATAATTATCAAAATGGAAATGAAAGTATGGTAGGACATATGGAGGAGGCCGCAAATAGATATCTTAAGCTTTTTAGTGATGGTGTATTATCACTTGATATGTGGGATATAAAGGCTCCATATCGTTCCTCAAAGCTTTATAGCTATCATACGTCATTAATGACAATTGAATGCCAACAGGGCTATGAATATAATATTGAAGCTAACAAGGATGATCTAAGTAACATGCATGAAATGGGGATGATGCCATTTTATACCTCTGATGAAAGAGATTCAGGGTATCTATATGCGATTCCTAGAAGCTATTTTTGTGCAACAAAGGCCGCAATGAATGATAATAACAAAAGAGAAGCTTTATTAGAAATACTTAATTATTTATCTACAACAGATGGACAAAAGCTTTTAATAAATGGTGAAGATTATTTTGGCTTTTTAAAGGGAAATACATGCTTAGACAGTGATTTTTATTCGGATGTAATTGATACAATTAAGGAAGGAAGAATTATCAAAAACTTTTATTATGAAAATAATAATAGTAAAGCAGTAGAGAACTACCTACATAGTAGTACTAAGGATCTTGTGCTTGGTAATATTTCGGTAAATGAATGGCTTACGGGAGCAGATAAAGCAAGGGATAATTGTGTAAGGCCGGAAGTAGAAGAGGTATATGGTATTTGTAAGGATAATATGAATTCCTTACAAACGGCCTATTTAATTGGGAAATCATACCTTTATAGCTTTGATGCTGATATAGCATTTGTGCCAGTTTCGGTAAATTATGGCACAACAGCTTGTCTATATACTGGAAATATAACTGATAAGGTTATAAAAGATGCTAATACCCAAAATAGCTATTATTCAAAGGTAGTAGATGGTGATTTAAATTTTGTTATTGTAACGCTTACTGGTAGCCAATTATTAGAATATGCAAGAAAAAGCTCAAATAATGGTCTTGCGGCATTTGCTGGTATTGATATGACAGTTAAACTGATAGATGATTATTCAATAGAATATTTATCGCTCAAAATTAATAACGAGGAATTAGATTTAAATAAAACCTATAGAGTAGTTACATTAAAGGGGCTTATTTCTACTGATAATGTCATAGAAGAATATGAAGGGTATAAATTCTATGACATCTTTAAACAATTCATTATTAATGGTTTAAATGGAGTTGTAGAAGCACCTAAGGAGTTAATATTTATTAAATAAATATTTTAAGGATGTGACAAATATGAAGTCTTTAAAGGGTAAATTTACATTAATAGTATCAATTTTTATCGTAGCTACCATTATTTTGTTTTTTCTAGAAAACTACACAGTCAATTATTTAAATAGTGTAGGAGAATCTACGGCCTTGTCATTGTTATCCGATAATGCTATTCAAGCTCGTGAAGCATTTGATAACCATATTAATTATATATGGAAGGAAATTGATATTGTTGATTTAGGATTATCTAATATGGATTCTACTGATGATAAGTCTATTTTGAGTTATTTAAAAAATAGTCTTAATGATGCCAAAAGTGTTAAGCTTATATTAGATAATGATACTTATATTGATTCGGATTATAAAACAGGTGATATTGTAATTTCTAGCAATTTATATCCATTAATAAAAAATGATGAAAGAGTATGTATTTTAAATCAAAATGGCGATAATGATACATTATTATTTGCCTCTGCGTTAACAAATGGGAAAATCAATGATGAGGAAATAAAGTATATATTTGTTGAATATGAGCTTGATTCATTTATTAATTTATTATCACTAGAGGTGTTTTCATGTCAAGGTATAGTTAGTGTTATTAATCAAAAGGGCTTAGTATTATTTCATACTGAATCAAAAAATGATATAAATTATTTTTTCTTTAAGGAATTTAAAGACTCGAGCTTTGCTAAAAATACCGATATTAAAGGATTTGAAGAATTTGAGACTAGTGTTTTAAATGGAGAAAATAAAGCACTTATTGTGAAGGATGGAAGTAAGAAAATAATTGTTAGCTATGCTAAAATTTCTACTCTTGATTGGTATATTACAATTACTGCAAATTATGATGTTGTTTTTCATGATTTAAATAAAAGTGTAACCTCAGTTGGAAGACGTTCAATTTTTACTTCTATTGGAATTATTTTTTTATCTATGATTTTGGTTTTGATTATTAGTATGGATATATTTAAGGAAAGAAAGGAAAAGAAAAAGCTTTATGAGCTAAATAAATCCTTGATTGATACTAAGAGGGTTGCACTAGATGCGTTAGAGGCTGCCCAAAATGCTAGCAAATATAAAAGTATATTTTTATCAAATATGAGTCACGATATTAGAACTCCTATGAACGCAATTGTTGGCTTTACGTCTTTAATTGAGCATTATTACGATGATAAAGAGAAGGTACTTGATTATACTAAAAAGATTGAAACCTCAAGTGAGCATTTACTTAATTTAATTAATAATGTTTTAGATATGAGCAAGATTGAAAGTGGTAAGACAACACTTTCATATTCTAATGAATCGATTTATGAGGTTATTGATGAGGTTAATACAGTTATTGCACCTCAGGCAAAAAAGAAGGAACAATCCTTAAATATTAATTTTCATAATATTGTTCATGATGAATTAGTTATGGATAAGCTTAGAATAAATCAGATAATAATTAATATTCTTTCTAATTCAGTTAAGTATACCCAAAAGGGTGGAAATATTAGTTTAGACATTGAAGAAAAAAGTGCTGATTTAGAAACGGCTAATTACATTATTACCGTTAAGGATAATGGAATTGGGATGAGTGATGAATATATTAATAATTTGTTTGATTCATTCACAAGAGAAGAGGATGATAGGGTTAATGCTATTGAGGGTACAGGGTTAGGGATGGCCATAGTAAAAAAGATTATTGATTTGATGGGTGGTACGATATCGGTTAATAGTCATAAGGGTCAAGGTACAACTTTTAATGTTTGTTTACCTTTTACAATTGCAAACTGCAGTAGTAAATTAAATGTGTTTAGTAAGAATAATATTTCTAAATGCTTAATTATTAATGAAAAGCAAATGAATTTGGATAATATTAAAAAAATGCTAAGAGATATTAATCTAAATGTAAATATTATTAGTAATATTAATGAATATAGTAATTATGATTTTGATATTTTGATAATTAATCCTGTTTCTTATTTATCTTTAATTGAAATTAAAGAAAAAATAGAAAAACAAAATAAAATAATAGTAATTATTAATAGTGATTTTAGTGAAGGAGAAATTTCTTCATTAAATTATATTGATGGAGTAATTGATTATAATGATTCTAGTTTCTTATTTAAGCTTGAACAAATTGTAATTAAAAGACTTGGAAGCATTAATAATAAAAATGATAGCTTTATTCATGGTATGAGGTTTTTGGTTGCGGAGGATAATGAGCTTAATATTGATATTTTAAAAGAATTATTAAGTATTTTGGGTGCTAGCTGTGATATTTGTACTAATGGTAAAGAGGCAGTAGATAGATTTTTGTCATCAAGACCTGGTGATTATGATGTAATATTTATGGATATTCAAATGCCTATAATGAATGGATATGAGGCTACAAAAATAATAAGAGGTAGTGAACATCCTATGGCTAAGAAAATTCCAATCGTTGCGATGACGGCAAATGCGTTTATTGAGGATGTAAAGGAAGCCTTAGATTATGGTATGAATGCACATATTAGTAAACCAATAAAAATCAATTCTATAATTGAAACATTAAAAAGTATTTTAGAAAATAAATAAAATGTCGTAAAAAATGTATATTAAATCTAAAAAAATGTAAAAATATGTTTTTTGTATTTACAAAACTGAATATATATACTATTATATCTTTGATATAGAGAGTGATTTAATAATTTCTTTTATAAAAAAATGAAAGGTTGGGATTGAATTGCCTAAGGTTAAACGAAGATTATTGTTCGGTTATATGTTGCTATTTATAGGGGTTCTAGTAGTTTGTGCAGGATGTAATATTAGTTTGTCACAAACAACTACAAAACCTTCTAGTAGTACAACAGCAGAAGTACCTTCAACAACAGAAGTACCTTCAACAACAGAAGTACCTTCAACAACAGTAACGACAACTACAACAGTAACGACAACTACAACAGTAACGACAACGACTGGTACAACATCGACAACGACAAATCCTGATGGTACCTATACTCTTACTATTGAATACCATGTTGGAGAGGATGTTTATTATCAGGCAGAGCAAAATCCTGCTCTAGCAACACTTAGAACTGTCGAACTAGGTGATTATGAATTCTTAAATTGGAAAACTGCGGATGGAACGACTTTTTCTAATTCGGATTTACGCAGTTTTGTTTTAACAAAGAATGAAACTATTGTTTTAACTGCAGTGTTTAATGAGCCTATTGAATATTTTACAGTTAGCTTTGAAACAAATAATGGTACAACTTTAGAAAGTGTTAATGTTGTTAAGGGTGGAGTAATTGATAAGCCCGAAGCACTTACAAAGGATGGATATTCATTTGAAGGCTGGTATAAATCTTTAAATGATTCAAATGAATATGATTTCAGTAGCAAGGTTGTAAATTCGTTTACACTTTATGCTAAATGGACAGAAAAGAGAGGAACTCATTTTGATTCTAATTTAAAGAAGGATGGACCTCTTACTCAAGAAGCTTTACCTTCACTTGGAAGTCCTAAAATCTTAGTTATTCCTGTTAATTTAGATAATTCAAAGAAAACAAATACTATTTATAATGATATAAAAACGGCATTTAATGGTACTGAAGAAGAAACTGGTTGGGAATCTGTTCGTTCATACTATCAAGAAAGCTCATATGGTAAATTGAATTTAGAGGTTGAGGTAACAGATTGGTTTACACCTTCAAAATCAGTTAGTTATTATAATTCTTATTATGATGAGGAAAATTATCAAGATGGTTCTAATTTAATATTGCATGAAGCTTTAGCATATTTTAATTCAAAATATAATTATAATGATTATGATTATGATAAGGATGGCTATATTGATACTGTTTGGTTAATATATAACAGTCCTGTAGATTATGAATCTGATGAATCATTATATTGGGCGTTTACATCATGGGATTACTCAGAGACTAAATATGATGGTATTTATGCTAATTATTATGCATTTGCTGGTACTGATTTTATGCATGAAGAAACTGATTTATATGATTACACTGATATTAAGGTTGATGCCCATACATATATTCATGAAACTGGTCATTTACTTGGTCTAGATGATTATTATGATTATGATGAATCTTGTGGATTTAGTGGAAGCTGTTATGGCGCTGATATGATGGATTATAATATTGGAGATCATGGTCCTATTAATAAGATATTACTTGGTTGGATTGATCCAATTGTTGTGACTAGTACAACTACAATTGATATTAAATCTTTTGCTAAAACTGGAGATGTTTTATTAGTAACTAATAATAAAAATATTAATTCTATTTATGAGGAATATTTCTTAATTGAATTTTATGATGGCTCAGGTCTTAATGAGCATGATGAGCAGATTTTAACAGTTGATGGACAAGCTATTGGTATTCGTGTTTGGCATGTGGATGCAACACAGAATATTGTAAATGGCGAGGTTGAATTAACTGACGGAGAATCATATCAAAGTGGATTTAAGTATAATAATTCTAATACAAAATATGGATTTGTAGAAATACTTAGAGCTGATAATAATCCAAGTGGAACTCGTGATTCGGCAATCCTATACACTGCTACTTCAAATAAATTTGGTAGTGATGTATATTCATCTTATAAATTAAATGATGGAAAGGCATTATTCTTTACTATGACTGTTAATAGTATTGGAACTGAAAGTGCAAATGTAACTATTACATTTAAAAGTAGTAGTAGCAGTGGTAGTGCAGATTTGCCTTGGATTTAAAAAATAGGAATTAAAATGGAGGGTTTTTAATGAAATTAAAAAGATTATTTAGTGGGCTATTAGTAAGTTTAATAGCAATTGTTAGTGTTTTGTTGTGTGTTAAGGTAAGTAATGCAGAAGAAACTAGGATTGCTTATGCAAGTTTTTATAACGAGGCAAAGTTATCAAACAAAGGTGGATCAAATGCAACTGAAACATATTTAAAGTCAAAATTTACATCTGAATTTTCCTTTTCAGTTAGTGGAACTGTTCGTTATGATATGAAAGGTGGATTATGCCTTGGTGCTAGTAGTAAAACTGGATCAGTAAAAATCACTTCTCCAACAGCTTTTAACAAGGTTGTAATATATGGAGCAGCATATTCATCATCAGAAAATAAATTGGTTGTTGATAATCAAAGTGCTACTTCTGGCACGATACCAGATCCTGAAACAAAATTAAGTGATATTACTACTCCTTTAGTATGGGAATTCGCTACATCAAAAACATCTATTACTGTTGGCACTTCATCAAAAAGATCAGTTATTTATACTATTGAACTTTTAATGAGTGAATTTACTCCAACTTACGATGTATCTTTCAATGCAAATGGTGCTAAATTTGCTACAGGTAAAGGTGAAACAATTAAACCTGAAGTCGGAACTCCTACAACTGTAACTTTACCTACTATTGGTGATTTAGTATATGGTTGTAAAGAAATTATGCCTCTTTCTGGTTGGTATGATGGAACTGAAATTCATGATCCAGGTGTTACAGTACCAGTCAGTGATACAACTCAATTTACTGCAGTTTATTCAGAAGATAATTCAAAAACATTATCTGTTGCAGAAGCTATTGAAGTTGCAAAGCTTGTTGGTAAAAGTGGAACTACAAAAGAATTCAAAGTAACTGGAATTATTTCTGCTTTCGATTCAAAATATCCTGATACTTTCACAATTGTTGATGAAACTGATAACACAAAAGAACTAAAATTGTATAATCCTGCTACTAAAGTTGCAGACTCTAAAGTTGTAGTTGGTGATAAAGTTGTTGGTAATGGTATTATTAAAAACTATAATGGTACTTATGAGTTAGATAAGGATTGTACTTATGAAAAAGTAACTGCTCCAAAACCAGCTACAGCTGTAGAATTTGAAAAAGTAGAAACAATGTCTAGCTTATCATTTGATTGGGCAACTGATGGTAATGATTATTCTGTATCAAATGTTTCACTTCGTTTTGGTAATTTATTTACTAATGATGCATATGCAGAAGGCGCAACATATGGAGTATTATTAATCCAAAAAAGTGATTTAGCTGGATCTGATTTTGCTACATATTTAGCAGGAAAGACATTAGATGATATAACTGCTGATACTAAAATTGAAAATGTTACTGCAACACCAGTTAAAGTAAATGCTGAAGGCGTTGCTGATGAAAACGGTGAATATTATCAATTTGCTGCTGTATTATCAGACATGGATAAATATTTAACTACTTCAGTTACTGCAGTTATGTATGTTTTAATTGATGGTCAAATTTACTATGCAGTTGAAAAAACTGCTTCAGTTCAGTCTGTTGCAGAAGCATATTATAGTGATGAAGAATTAATGGCAACTTTAGATAAAGATGTTAAAAATGCAATATTAGCATTAGCAAATGCTGAATAATTTAACGGAGGAAATATAAAAAATGAAAAAGACATATCAAACACCTGAAATTAAAGAAGAAGTAATTGAAATTGAAGATGTAATAGCTGCTTCATCTGGGAAATTCGGCGGAAGTAAACCCGGAGATACAGTTATTAGATTCCCTTGGTCAAAATAATCTATAATTTATATTGTGAATAATGAATTACTAATAGTAACAGTTTACGCTGTTACTATTAATTTCATTAAAGGAAAGGAGAGATTATGAGAAAAATATTTAAATATATTACTATTGCAGCTTTTGGTTTAGTTACTACCCTTTCTATTTCTAAAACATCATCTGCAAGTAGTTATTTCAATTCAAAATATTATACTAATAACATTCCTACAGGATATTATGATGATGTGGATTTAACAAAATCTTCAAGCAATATAAAACTAGATTTATATGATATTATATCTACTAATTATAATAAGCATTCATATAGTGAAAATAGTACAGTATTAAAATATACTGACCCAGATCCTAGTGGAAATGGTAATATAATTTGCTTATATACTGGCAAATCATTATCATCAGGTAGCTGGAATAAAGAACATGTTTGGGCTAAATCTCACGGCTTTCCAAAAGAAAGTGCTGAACCATACTGTGATGCCCATCACCTACGTCCAACTCTTAATTCAATTAATTCAACACGTGGTAACCTAGACTTTGGTGAGGTTTCAGGTGGAAAATCAGATGGATATGGTAATAAATGGGATTCATCTCATTTTGAACCAAGAGATGAGGTTAAAGGTGATGTAGCTCGTATGATGTTTTATATGGAAACGAGATATGGAGCTAAAACAGAATTTAACTTAAAGCTTGTAAATGATAGTACTACTAGTAGTTCTAAATTAAATGGTAAATTTGGTAATTTACAAACATTAATTAAATGGCACTATGAAGATCCTGTTAGTAAAGAAGAAATATATAGAAATAATGTTATTTATGAAAATTATCAACATAATCGTAATCCATATATTGATCATCCTGAATATGTAGATTATGTATATCCAAGTGATTATTCAACTAGTATTGATGTTGATACTAAGAAGGTTGAAACAGTAATAGCTTTAATCAAATCTATACCTGATACAATAACTTTAGATCTTGAAGCTACAATCTTAGCTGCTAAAGATGCTTATGATGCACTAAATGCTAAAGAAAAAGCTTTAGTTACAAATTATGATAAGCTACAGAAGGCTATTTCTGATTTAAATGAACTTAAGGGTGAATCAGGAGGCAGTGATATCAAAGATGATATTACTGAAACAGAGTCACAAACAATTTCATTTACTAATATCACTAATTATGGATATGCTGCCGATAAAACTGTTACAATAGATGATAAAAGCTTTTATGCTTCCTATAGTGGTTCATATTCAAATATATTAAGATTAGGCTATAATAATTCTGCCACATTACCAAGTAAATACGGCATTAGCGGAGATGGATCTGCCTTAGAAATGAATTTTAATGTAAGTAATATTAAGAGTGTTGATTTAACATATAGTAAATCATATGGAACAGTTTCTAAATATTATATTTTACTGTCAAAGGATAATGGTCAAACATATGAAAAGATAAAAGAAGAATCTTTTACATCTAATACTACATCATTAAATGCTACGTTTGATACATTAGTTTCTGGAAGAATAGTATTTGTGATAGCCGGTACAAAGCCTAGATTAGATTTAACTACTTTAGAGATTAAAACTGCAACTCCAGATGAGACAATTAAGGATGTTAAATTTGAAAAATATAATACACTTGCTAGCTTAAATTTTGATTGGTATAAGAATAACGAAACATATTCTACATCAAATCTATCATTAAGATTTGGTACAATGATTGCTAAAGATTCATATGATTCAACTGCTAAATACGGTATTTTACTTATTAAGCAAGAAGTACTAGGTGATCAAGATTTAAAATCATATTTAGATGAATTAAAATCAAATATTACTTTAGATGAACTTGTCGAGCTAGTTAATCTTGATAATTTGGGTCTAAAAAAATATGAATTAAATCCAGCACAAGTTGATTCTGATGGACAAGCTAATATTAATGGTGAATATTATCAATTTGCAGGAGTGATTACAGATATAAAGGATTATTCATGTGTAATTTCTGCAGTAATGTATATGGAAACTGAAGAAGGTGTTTATTTTACAAACACTTCAACTTATTCTGTGAATTCTATTGTAGAATACTATATAAATAATGCCCAAGCATTAGGAATCGATAGAAAAGATATTCTAGGATCACTTGAGTCAATATTAAATAATTAAGAAGAAGGTATAATATGAAAGGTATTATTAAAAATATTAGTATGGTCTTGATAGCTTCAATTACAGCTTTAGCTGTTACTAAAGCTAATGTTGCGGCTAGCAATTTAGATACAAAATATTATAGCAGTAATATTCCAAGTGGATATTATAATAATGTTGATTTATCATCTGGAAAGAATCTTCAATCATCATTAACTAAGATTATTTCTGCAAATACAAAAAATATAGGATATAATGGATTACTAAGTGCATATCGTGATACAGATTGTAAACCAGGTACAAACATAATTTGGGATATGTATTCAAATTGTGAATTTGTATGTGGTGGCGATAAAGAAAACCATTCATATAAAAAAGAAGGGGATGGCTATAATCGTGAGCATTCAGTTCCCCAAAGCTGGTTTAATGAACAAGCACCAATGAAATCCGATTTATTCCATGTTTACCCAACTGACGGATATGTCAATAATAGACGAGGAAGCTATGTATTTGGTGAAGTAGCATCAGCTACATATACATCTGGAAATGGTTCAAAGGTTGGTTCAAGCGCTATTTCAAGCTATAAAGGAACTGTATTTGAGCCAATTGATGAATACAAAGGTGATTTTGCAAGAACATATTTCTACATGGCCACAAGATATGCAAATCAAGTTGGCTCATGGACAAAGGGTGAGGCTCAAAAGGTATTCAAAGGATCATATCCATATCTTACAGATTATGCAGTTGACCTATTTACTAAATGGTCAATTGATGATCCTGTTTCTGAAAAAGAAATAAATAGAAATAATGCAGTATATACTTATCAAAATAACCGTAACCCGTTTATTGATCATCCTGAATATATAAATGTAGTATTTAAAAACGATAATCAACAAGTAGTAATTGATCAAACTAAGGTCAATAACGTCATTTCATTAATAGCAGCATTACCAGATAAAGCTACTCTTGAAATAGAAACTTCGATTAATTCAGCTAAAACTGCATACGATGCACTTAATGCTAATGAAAAAGCATTAGTTACAAATTCAACAAAGCTTAATACATTAGTATCAGAGCTTAAAGCATTAAAGGGTGAGCCTTTAAACCAGTACACAGTAACATTTGACGCGGCTGGAGGTACATTTAATTCTAGCTTTACTACCTCAATTAAGGTTAATGAAAACGAAGAAATAACTCTACCTACAACCCAAAGCCTATCATCAACACTTTATAAACACTCAGTATTAGCAGGTTGGGAATTCTCAGGAAAAACGTATGCACTTGGAGATCGTGTTAAGGTTACTTCAAATATGAATTTTACCGCAACCTACGAAGCACCAAAATGCATTTCAGTTTCCCAAGCCCTTGAGGTTGCAACTATAACAGGTAAAACCGAAACTAAATTTAATTTTACTGCAAAAGGTATTGTAACTGAAATTATTGAGGATAGTGCTCAATATAATAACATTACATTTATTATTAAAGATGTTAATAATGATGCTACAATTAATATATTTAGAGCGACTCGTGGAGTAGATATTAAAGCTGGAGATTATGTTGAGATTACAGGTAAAATAATTAATTACATGGGCAATACACCTGAGTTTAATGCAAAGTGTACATATAAATTATCAACCCCAGATCCAGTAGAGGTAGAAGAATTAGAAGCTTTGGTTGATACATCAATTGGATTTATATATAATTCAACTGAGCTTACATCTTTCCATATTAATTATTCAGTTAATATTGAATCTATAAATAAGAATTCAAAATATTATGTAATTATTAATGATATGAATGATATCAAAGAGTATTATTCTGGTCAATCAACAATTGATTCATTAAAGAATGCAATAGATGTAGATTCTACTATCATCAATATTACGGATTTACTAGATGAAAATGGAAAACTTATTTCGTATTTTTCATTCGATAAATCTACATCAACAGAATATTATATTAATATTGTTGAAGAAACTGCTGAAGGTTTAAAAATTTCAGATTCTGAATATATTAATTATTATGATGAAATTATAGCACTAGGTGAATGCAACGCATTAACAAAAGAGCAACTTGATTTATTTTTAAAGTGGATAATATAATAGTTTAAGTATTAAAGAGATTGTACATTGTTACAGTCTCTGTTTATTTTTAGGAAACAAGATGTTTTTTACTAATTATGAAAATAGAAATACAGAAGTAAAATCATATTAAAATAATGCTTTGTTGAGACAAAATCAGTTGTTCGGAAATTCCTAACAACTGATTTTTTTGGGTTTTTACCAAAATAGGGGGTTAGGGGGTTGAACCCTGCACCAAAACAGGGGGTCACACCAACACCAAAACAAGGGGTTGTGAGCCAAAAATAGGAAGGATTTGTTATAAGACAATTTCCTTCCTTTTTATGTTATAACTTTCTAATAATCATAAGAAGTTAGCTTAGTATATTCTATTTAAAATTAGTATTTTATAGGTTCATTTTTGTTAAGAGAAAACATAGTTTTATTTCTAAATCTTTCAAATGATTTAAATCCGTTTCCGTGGCTAATAATCTTTTTAATTCTTGAATTTAAGGACTCAATAGGTCCGTTTGAATTTCGCTTACCATTTACAACAATGAATGAGTTAATAATTAAATCTTTCCATCTTTCAATCATTCTACCAAATTCTCTAAACTCAGGGGATTTTGAGGCTTTAAATACTTCAATATAATCAGGAATCTTTTCCTTAGCTTCATCATAATTTGCAGTAATATTAAATTCTCTATAGCTTTCTTTTAGGGTATAAGCGACTCTTAAATCAGAAGAGGTAGATAAAACCTTTTCTAATACATCATACTTAGTGTATAGATAAGAATAATGAGAGCGAGGTTTGCGAGTATATTTAATATTATCCATATTGGTTGTTAGATAATAGTGGAAGTTTTTAAGAATCCAATAATATCCATTTCTATCGGTATCTTTAGTACTTAAGAAGCTATTTTGTATTCGTTTTCTAATGCTATCCATAGCTTTAATTAAATGCTCAATTACATGGAAAGAGTCAACACAAATAGTCGCATTTGGAAATACTTTTGAAGCCACCTCAGAATATGTATCCCACATATCAATATTTACAAATTCAACGTTTAATCGCTCATTTAAGGGGATTTTATAGAAATAATCAAGTAATACATCTTTATACCTACTATCAAGGATATCGATAATTTCAGATTTATCTAAATCGTAAATTGTAAAGCAATATTTTGATTTTCCTATTTTAGGTTCATAAAATTCATCGAAGCATAAACGCTTGCCAAGAGTATGGCGTTTAATATCAACATGGTTATCAAATAATCGAACTAAAGTAGTTTCTGGTATTGATAAAGAAGTTGATACATAGTCAAAGGTGATGTTAGGATTTCTTAATTGATGTAAAGCTTCTAATTCTCCAGCTCTAGAAATTGATTTAGTACTGCCAATGAATGATGGAATTTGCAAGTGAGTAGATTTACATATTTTACATTTATATTTGATTTGATAGAATATTAAACTAATGCGTTTTTCTAATATTGTACAATGATTTATTTCCTTTTTTATTCTATCGTGAATTATACAAGAATAAGTATTACAAAAATTGCAAAATCTGTCAGTATCTTTTTCTTTTACGTATAGATGTATTATTGTAATATCATCTGCTGTTTTTGCAGGTATAACAATTGTTTTATCTAGATCAATTTCTGATATGTCTAGATGTATGAATTTAAATAAATTTATGTTATCATTATTCATAGGGTTTCCTTTCTTTAGAATATACTTAAGCAATATAATTCTAACATAAAGGAAATCTTTTTTTTGCATAAAAAGGAAGGGGGACACATTCCCCCTTTAAACCCCTTTGAACTCTACACCAAAACAAGGGGTTGTATGACCCCCTAAAATGGTGAACACCATAGTTGACCCCCTATTTTGGTATATAGCTATTTTTTTTAAAAATATATTAAATAAATATTATAATTATAACTTAGTTTATATAGGTAAAAAGGTGCAATATATGAACCCGAAAAACTTACAAAAAGGTGCAATATATGACAAGCTTCACATTATTTAAAGACATAATTCTAAGGGACCTAGATTACATTATCTTGAGATTGTGTTTTATTTAAGCTATAATTAAATAAAAGATGCAATTTTCTACAAATTTTGAGGTGATATTTTGAAGCATATTAAGGAAACAGAGGTATCTAAAAGAAGGATTGAATTACTAAAAAAATATTATCCTATTGATGAGGATAATAAGGTAATTACAGTTAAGCTTTATTATGAGCACGCTAATGAGCTTTTAGACTATTCGTTAGGTGAAGATGGTTGTGAAATGTTTAAAGATGAGTTTTTAACTAAGCTTTCTTCAATATTTGAAAAAATTCCTTTAGGCTATAAAGCAGATGTAATACTTGAAATAAAAGATTATGACTCATATAATCCAGAGCTTATTATGGATAAATTCAATGATTTTATTGAACTTAACTCATATAATGTTGTAAGAAGGAAAAAAAGAAATCAGCTTCTTTCTGCAATCTTGATTTTGATAGGTATTTCAATATTAGTATTTAACCATTTTTTTGTAAAAGAAGAAATATATGGTGTTCAGGGAAGCTTAGAGTCAATAATATTACAGGAGTTTTTTGATATTACCAGTTGGGTATTTATTTGGCAAGCAGTAACGGTTTTATTTCTTTCGCCCTCAGAACATGGACTTAAAATATTAGGAATTGCCAAATGCTTAAATAGGTTTCTTGTTTCAAAAGATGGAAATATTGCAATCGAAGAGAAAAGAGACGACATTTTAAGCAAATGTAAAATTGATAAGCCAATTAAAAATGCCAAAAATAAAACATTATTAATTACATCAACTGCTTTAGCCTTTTTTGGTCTCGTATATCTAATTAATCCACTTAGTCCATCTTCTTGGAGTGTTCCAGAGGAAATACATTTATCAATATATATAATAAATGTTGTTCAAATTTTGGTAGGTATAAGTGTATTACTTGCTGGAATATATGGTTTATCTAAATTTAGTAATCATACCTTAAAACTTGGATTTGCTTATCCAATCATCATCATAATATTTTTAATATTGGTGTTTATATGGGTTGTAAATATAATATATATTGAAAAATCAGAGATTAATCATATTATAAATTTAACTATTATTTTGCTAGTATATTTAGGTTATATAATTTCATCAAGAGATTCTAAAGATAATAAATAACGTTTCACCAATATTTTATATTATTTTTTCACAAATAGTTTTATTTTTCGACAAAAAATGATAGAATGGAAGAGAAATATCTATATAGGTGAAACATGGAAAAATTATTAGAACAAACATTAAAAATAATTGAAGATAAATTTATTAAGGTACTATATGTTAATTTAACAGATGATACCTTTAAAATTGTAAAGGCATCCCAAGATGAGCTAAGTGATGAAAGATGCTATTCTGATTCTTTTTCTAAATGGTTTAGTCAATCAGCTAAATGTGGATATGTTCATTTTAATGATTTAGATTCCTTTTTAAACTCTATAAATTTAGATTATTTGCGTCAACATTTTAATAATAATGATGATAAATTGGGAATTTGCTACCGTAGAGCTTTAAATGATACATATATCTGGGCTAAAATAGAAATAACTAAAACCGAAAACTACACTCTAGATAATCAAGAGGTATGCTTATATGTATTAAATATAAACGATACAGTTTTTGCGATTAACAAGAAAGAACATCAGCTTGAAGAAAAACTTTCAATTCAAGAAAGAGATAATGAAATTTTAAAATCATTAGCAAATGTCTATTATTCGATTCATTTAATTGATCTTAATAATGATACAATATCCGAAATTCGTGGTAATCAAGATATAAGAGATTATATAAATAAAAATTCATATGCTAATTTACAATTAAAAATTGCAATGGATAATTTAATTGTACCTTCATATGTAGACAAGGCCTTAAGATTTGTGGATCTTGACACCTTACTACAAAGAATGGGTACAAAATCAATTATTACAGAAGAACTATTCAGTAAAAATGTAGGATGGGTTCGTGTTAATTTCATTGCAGTTAAAGATGAAAATAATAATTTAAACAAGGTTTTATTTGTAATTCGTGTAATTGATGAGGAAAAAAGAAGAGAAGAAAGTCTTATTCAATATTCATATACAGATGGACTTACAAAATTATATAATCGTAGAGCATATGATAATGACTTAATTAACATTAAAAAGAAAACATATGAGGAGCTATGTATTTTAGTGATAGATGCTAATGGGCTTAAGCAAATCAATGATACATATGGTCACCAAGCTGGTGATGAGTTCATTAGAGATACTGCCACAATTATTTCTGAGGTTTTTACTAGTGTTGGAAGATGCTACCGCACTGGAGGAGATGAATTTGTTGTTATTGCTGCTAAATCCAAAATTGAAATGTGTAAAAGAATAATCAAACTAAATCAATTATTAGCTAAGCATATTGGAAATTATCCATATAAAATGACTGTATCAGTTGGATATGCTAGTATTGAGGATTATCCAAGTCTATCTATTGAAGAATTAGAAAAAATAGCCGATAAAAAAATGTATGAGAATAAAAAACTATATTATGATGGTATAGGTCAATTTAATCATGCTAGAATTCAATAATATTTTATTAATTCTTTAATAATAAATTTAGTAATAAAATAATAGAGTGCGTCGCGCATTTGCTAAAGCTGAAAAATTTCAAATAGATGTCTACAAAAATATACTTTTATTTATAAGATCAAATTACTAATGAATAGTGGTTTGGTCTTTTATTTTTGAAACTCTTTATTTTAGTATTCTAAATTACTTGAATAAAAAGAAGATATCTTTTTTATTTTTGGATTTCATTATTTCCATATAGATTGTAATTAGAAAAAATGATAAAATATTAACACCTAAACAAGTTAATGGAGGTTCCTATGAGCAATGAAGTTTTAAATATTGAATTATTAAATAATATTAAGCAAATAATTGAAGAAGCTAAGCATAAGATTTCTAAAAATGTCAATACAACAATGTTAATAGCTTATATGAATATTGGTAAGATGATTGTAGAAGATGAGCAAAATGGTAATGCCAAAGCTGAATATGGAGCTTCTTCACTTAAATTATTATCTAAGGAATTAACTAATTTATATGGTAGAGGATTTTCTAAATCAAATTTATTCTCCATGAGGAGATTTTATTTAGAATATGGAAAATTCCAAACACTGTCTGGAAAATTAAGTTGGTCGCATTATTTGTTATTATTAGGTGTGTCAGATAAAAATGCCAGATCATTTTATGAACATGAGTGTGAAAACTCAAATTGGAGTGTTAGAGAATTAGAACGACAAATTGATTCCTCACTTTATGAAAGACTATTGTTGTCAAAAGGTGAACATAACAAAAAAGTAGTGCTTGAATTAGCAAATAAAGGTATTACGTATCAAACACCTGATAGTTTTATAAAAGATCCTATGGTGGTTGAATTCATTGGTATTCCAGAAGATAAACCAATGTTAGAAAGTGATTTGGAAAGAGCTTTAATTGACCATATTGAAGATTTTTTATTAGAATTAGGTAGAGGATTTATGTTTGTTGGCTCTCAACAAAGAATAAGTGTTGCTGGAATGAATTATTATGTTGATATGGTTTTTTATAATAAAATATTAAGAGCGTATGTATTAATCGATTTAAAAATTGGAAAATTAAAACCAGAAAATTTTGGACAAATGAATATGTATGTTAATTATTATAAAAATGAAGTTAACGATGATTTAGATGCTGCGCCAATCGGAATTATTCTCTGTGCTGATAAAGAAAAAGAAGTAGCTGAAATGTCAATGCAAGGCTTAGAAAATAATATTTACGCAACTAAATATACGAGCGTAATTCCTGATAAAGAAGTTTTAGAAAATGAAGTTCGTAAATTATTAATTGAGTTGAATCATAAAGATACTGAATAAATATGTTAATTGGAACATTAATGCGTTCTTTAATACATTCAAGTCTAATTGCAAAGAAAAATCCTAATGATTATGAAGCAAGAAGTAATATTATGTGGATAGCAACATAGGCTTTAAATACATTAGTTGCAAAAAGATAAAAGTATTTATATGTTGGATTTTCACATCCAACTTTTATTAAATCTAATATTTAGTTGACATATCAACTAAAAAAGAATACAATATTGTTGATAAGTCAACTAATTGGAGGACGTTATGGATGGAAGAAATATTACTAAAATAGTAAGAAATATGATGCTTTACAAAAATAAAGAAAATAAAAGTGATCTTAATAATAACGAATTTGAGCTGGTAAGATATACAACTAAGCATTCTGATGGATTATATGCTAAAGATATTGCTTTATATCTTAATGTAGATAAAGCCTTAGTTACAAGAATGGTTAAAAGACTCGTAAAAGAAGAATATATATCTGTTTTTCCTGATCCCATCGATTCTAGGAAAAAGCTTATTAAACCTTGCCAAAAGGCATATTTAATTAAAGAAACAGAAAGAAACGAAGAAATTCAATTCTATAATGCAATTTTCAAGGTTTTAACAAAAGAAGAGCTTTTATTACTAGATGAATTAATTTCAAAAATATATTTAGAATCTAAAAGATATCGTAAAATAAGATTTGAGGGCATAAATGATGAAAAATAAAGATTATGGAAGAATAAGAACCTATTTTATTTTAAATCTACACATCGTTATTCCTATGTGTATTACAGCGTTATTATTTGATGGTTTAATGTGCTTTATTCCCGTTTTAGAGGGTAAAACAATAGACTCATTAAATAGTAATGACTTTAGTATTGTCTTAAAATATTGTATTATCTTTTTTTCACTTGTGCTTTTTGTTCAAATAAATCGTTTTTTTAAACGCTACTTAGTTAGAGTCTTTGGTAATAAAATGGCGCTTAAGATGCGTCAAATAAGCCTTGAAAGCTTATTTTCTAAGGATTTAAACTACTTTGCAGTAAATAATACAGGTGATATATTAAATAGAAATCTTTCTGATATCTATGATACAACAGAAGGAATAAGAAAAATAACTACAGAAGTATTTGATACATTTGTATTGCTAATTGGCTATATTACAATGATGCTTATAACTGATTGGCGTCTTTCGTTAATATCTTTACCATTTATTATTTTATCGATATTATCATCTCATTATATGAAAAAAATTGTATATAAGAAAAACAAAGAATATAAGGAGTATTTATCTAAAAATAAGGATATTACTTTAACTAGACTTAACAATGAATTATATTATCGAGGCTTTGGCTGTAGCTATTTATATTATGAAGACTATCAAAAATCTGTTAATATTTTAAAAAGAAAGAATTTTATAGCTCTCCTTTTCCAAAGTAGCCTCGAGCCATTATATTATTCAATTGGCTTATGTGGACTTGGATTAATAACATATTTTGGTGGTAGAAAGGTAATAAACGACATTGATGGAATATATACAGTAGGTGTTTTATCGGCATTTATAACTACCTATATGCTTATTGCAAGAAAAGCAGGTAAAGTAGGTAAACTATTTAATGCTTATCAAGCATTTAAGGTATCTTGGATTCGTTGTAGGGACTATTTAAAGCCTTTTAATGATAATGCTTTAAATTTTGAATTAAAGGATGATTCTTTAATTGTTAAGAATTTATCCTATCAATATGGTAATGGATTTAAATTAGCTAATATCTCATTTACTGCTTCAAGAGGAGAAATTATAGGTATATGTGGAAGAGTAAGATGCGGTAAAACAACATTACTTAGAGCCTTATCAGGTCTTTACCAATATGATGGAAGTTCCACCCTTGGTGGATATGAGATAACTCAATTTGCAAGTAATAAAACCCAATATATTACCTATTGTGCATCAGATGTAGCTCTTTTTTCTGATACGATAAAAAATAATATTACTTTAGCAAGAGAAGGTAATTTGGATAAAGCATTAGAGGTATCAGCCCTTAGTGATGATTTAGAGGAAATGGGTGGACTTGATGCGTCCTTATCGCATACAAATGCCAATATAAGTGGTGGCCAACAAAAAAGGCTGCAAATGGCAAGAGCTTTATATCCTAATTGTAGCCTAATTTTATTAGATGATCCTTTCCAAAGTGTCAATAAGGATCTTGTGGATAAAATGATAACAAAACTAAAGAGCTATAAGGATAGCATAATTGTTTTAGTTTCTAATAATCGAAATGTTTTAAAGGAAACTAATAAAATTATGTATATAAATAATAATGAAACATTATTTGATACATATGAAAACCTAATGCATGATAAATCCTTCAAAGAATTAATGGAGGCTTAATATGAGTGTTTTTAAAACAATAGTATTGTATTTTAAAGAGCATAAGCTAAAATTAGGATTAATTGTTTTTATGATTATAGCAGTTACTCTAATTTCATTAGTTCCTGCTCAGGTATTAAGAATAATTGTTGATGATGCAATTGGTAATTCAAAAATAAAAACGTTAATAGTATTTTCAATTACATATTCCCTTATCTATTTACTAATTGGAATAATTACCTTTATCAAGGATATAATAATGCTTTCAACAAGTCAAAATATTACAGCAAATTTAAGATGTAATATGATGAAGCATGTTCATAAAATGAATTATAATTCCCTTGTAAATACTGATTCTGGTACTCTTGAGTCTTATTTTAATAACGATGTAAATTCAATTAATGAGCTTTTCACCTCAGGAATTGTGAATATTTGTACAGATTTATTTAAAATGATTGGAATAATAGCGACTATTATTATTTATAGTTGGTTATTTGGTATAATTGTTTTAGCAATATTACCATTTTTAATATTGTTTACTTCATTTGTTAGAAAAAGAATGATGAAGGCTCAATTAAAAACAAAATCGCTTGAGGGTAATGTTAATAAGGTATTACTTGAAAATGTTGAGAATATTGAGCAAATTAAAGTAAACAAGGCTGAAAATTATGCCAAGGATAAATATGCAGAAATATTACAAGACCATTTTAAAACTGCTCAGGCTAGTAATTTTTATGATGCTATGTTTTCCCCAATTATGCAAATAGTAAGAAACATAGTTGTAGTTTCCATATTACTTGTTAGTGGCTTTAATCATAATATATTTGGTATGAGTGTTGGTATGATTATCTCATCAATTTCCCTAATTACAGATTTATTTACCCCTATAGAAGCATTAGGAATGGAAATCCAAACAATTCAAAAAAGCTTAGCATCTGTTAAAAGAATAAACCAATTCTTTAAAATTCAAGCAGATGATAAAGAGAATTTAAATGATTTTAGTGAGGTAACTATTAAATTTAATAATGTATCCTTTGGATATTCAGATAAATTAGTAATTAATAATTTTAATTTAAATGTTACACAAGGCCAAAGAATTGTATTCCAAGGTCCATCAGGAGCTGGGAAATCAACCTTAATGAAGCTTGCGATGGGACTTATTAAGCCTACAAGTGGTGAGGTATTAATCGGGAATTGTCCGGCTTATGATCTTTCAGATGATGCTAAGGCTTCATTATTCTCTATTGTTTATCAGGATCCATTCTTTAGTAATTGTAGTATTTTAGATGAGGTTAGGCTTAAGGATGAAAGAATAAGCAGGGATATTGTTAGACAGGCCTTAGATAAGGTTGGTCTAGATTATATAGCTAATCTAGACGAGCAACTTATTAGTAGTAATTATTCCTCAGGTGAGCTTGCACTCTTTAATATTGCAAGAGTTCTTGCAAGAGATACAAAGATTGTTTTTTTAGATGAAATGAATGCTAAAATAGATCCTATTACAGCTAAAAAAATAATTAATATAATTAATGAAAATACTAAAGATAAAATAGTAATTTCAATTAATCACTATGGTAGTGTTTTAGATAATGCTAAAATTATTAATATAAATAAAAGCTAATAAAAAATATTTATTTAAAAATTTAAATATATGATACAATAGAGAAGTAGATATAAATTAAGCTTGAGGCTTAATGGAGGATGAATTATGTTAAAAACTAATTTGATTAATTGCTTAAAGGGCGCTGCAATTGGTGTATCAATGATAATTCCAGGTGTAAGTGGAGGTACAATTGCAGTATCTCTTAATATATATGAGGATTTAATTACTGCAATTGGTAATTTAAAGTCTGAATTCAAAAAAAGTGTTAAATTTTTATTACCAATATTTATTGGAATGGTGTTAGCATTTGCGGCTATGTACTATCCGCTAAAGCTTGCACTTAAGTATATTCCTTTTGAAATAACATGTGTTTTTGCTGGCTTAATGTTAGGATCATTTCCTAAATTATTACTTGATTCAAGAAAAAACGGCTTCAAAAGGATTGATATTGCAAGTATTATAATCCCATTCATAATTGTAGTTGGTTTATGTTTTATTCCAAGCTTTAAGGATGTAAATATTTCAACTGGTATGGCATGGTATCAATGGATATTATTATTTGTAGTAGGCGCATTAGGTTCATGTGCATTAGTTGTTCCTGGGATTAGTGGATCTTTGCTTTTATTAATACTTGGTTATTATCAACCAATATTAAATATGATTTCTGAGCTTAAGAATACTCCTTTCCATGCTATCTTAGTTCTTGGTGTATTTGCAATAGGTATGATTATTGGCTTCTTTACAATTGCAAAGCTTATGAAATATTTACTTACTAAATATAAAAGAGCAACTAATTGGGCTATTTTTGGCTTCTTTATTGGTTCAATCATAGCATTATTTGTATCATTTGATTATAGTTTAATTTCCAATATTGTAGTTACAATAATTGTTTCGATTATTTTATTTATTGTATCCTTAGCAACCTCATATCTTTTAGTCAGATATGTAGACAAAAAAGAAATAATTAAATAATTTATCTTGAAATTAAATAGTATAAGGGGAGCTTTAATTGCTTCCCTATTTTTTTTAAGGCATCAAAAAAATTAAGACAAATTTTCTTTTTCCTGTGCATTAATTACTAAATATGGTATAATTAATATAGAGGGATAAAATGAAAGATTTACAAGAAAATTTTACACAAGCTTCAAGAATATATTTATCACTTGAAGAAGAAATTAGACAAATGTATAATAGTAAGCCAAATAATATTATTTCTTTAGATAACGCCTTAAAATCATTTGATATTATGGTTCAAATGATATATTTATATATGGCCGCATTAAATAATGATGTTTCTGTGCTTGAACTTAAATATATCAAGAAAATTACAATTGAGGAGGATATATTAGATTATATCAATTGTGTTTCTGGAAAAAAATTTACTTGGAGCTCGATATCTTCAGCCCATATGACTAATGAGGAATATGAGGACTTCCTTCATTACACTAATAATATTGTTGAGCCTAAAATCAGTTCGTTTATTATGTTAGTATCATCAATAGATGCATTGACAAAAAAGGACTATTACAAAGAATTTGTGGCTGGATTTAAGCAATTGTTTAAATTATTTTGTGGAGTTTCAAGTAATAGTGATTATGATAATGAAATAGATGAAATTTTAAATACCATTTTTTTAGCAAAATATAGATCGTTAAAAACTATTTTTTCTTTAAATATTAATCTTTAGTTTTATGATTTGGAGGAGTTATGTATGAGTTTAGAATTAGCAAGAGTATTAATTAATCCAGATAACCCAAGCATAGAGGTTGATGATAGCTTATGTAAAAACTGTCATATATGTCAAAGAGCATGCCAAAATGAGATAGGTGTATTTGGTTTTTACGATGTAAATAAAACTGGAGGAAAAGCAATTTGTATTAATTGTGGTAGATGTCTTCAGGTTTGCCCATTTAATGCAATTAAACCTGTAAGCAATATAGATAAGGTTAAAAAAGCATTAAATGATAAGGATAAAATTGTAGTATTTAACACTGCACCGGCAGTACGAATAGCTATTGGAGATGCATTTGGGTTTCCAAAGGGGGAATTCCTTGAAGGGCAAATGGTTAGTGCAATTAAGGCATTGGGCGCAGATTATGTACTTGATATTGCCTGCGGAGCTGATTTAACTATAATGGAAGAGGCCAATGAGCTTTTAGAAAGAATTAAAAATAATTCTCCACATTTTCCTATGTTTACCTCATGCTGCCCAGCCTGGGTAAAAATGGCGGAAATCTTTTATCCACAGCTACTTCCTAATCTATCAAGTGCTAAGAGCCCTATTGCGATGCAAGGCTCAATTGTAAAAACATATTTTGCAAGTAAAATGGGAATTGATCCAAATAAAATTGTAAATGTTACTGTTGCTCCATGCGTTGCTAAAAAAGCAGAAGCTTTACGTAGTGAATTAAATGCTGCTAATACTAATTCCCCTGATGTAGATATTGTTATTACTACATTAGAATTAGTAGAAATGATAAAGGAAGCTAATATTGATTTTAATAATATTGGTTCTAAGAGCTTTGATTCCCTATTTGGTACTGGATCTAGTTCAGGACTTATCTTTGGTAATTCTGGTGGAGTTATGCAGGCTGCATTAAGAACAGCATATTATATGCTAAATAATGAAAATATGCCTGAAAATGTACTAGAGGAATTAGAGCCAATAAGAGGTATTGAGAATTTAAAACTTGCCACTGTTGATTTAAAGGCTAAGAAGCTGAAGGTGGCTGCAGTAAGCCAAATGTCTGAAGCTAAGAAGCTAATTGAACAAATTTTAAATAAAGAAATTGAATTAGATTTTGTTGAGGTAATGGCTTGTCCTGGTGGCTGTGCTAATGGTGGTGGACAACCTAAGGTAATTAGAAAACCAGAAATAGCTGAGGCAAGGCTTAATCGTAATAAAGGCTTATATAGTACAGATAATAGCAGTCAAAAGCTTCGTTATTGTCATGAAAATCCAGAGATTGTAAAGCTTTATGATGAATTCTTAGGCCAACCAGGATCTCATAAGGCTCATGAATTATTACATACAACCTTTAAGGATTGTAGCGGCTTACTTGATGGAAAAGTTGAAAAATAGGAATGTGATTTAATGAAAAAAATTAAAGTATTATTATCATTATTTATAGCTTGTATATCATTATTTCTTTTTATAAGCTGTAAAGAAAAAGAAAAATATAGTATTTATTTGCCTGATGGGACACCCGCTCTTGCATGTGCTAATATTTTGGGTGAATATAGTGATAAGTATAATATTCATATTGTTAAGGCTTCAGAAATAGCATCTTCAGTTGCCATTGATGATTGTGATATGGCAATTTTACCAACGACAGCCGCTGCGACATTAGTATATAAGAAGAACATTGGTATTAAAATGGTTTCTAATAATGTTTTTGGTAATCTATATATTGTATCTGTAAATGGTGGAAATAGCCTAAAAGACTTATATAATAGTCCAATTTATGCAACGATTGGTACAACCTTAGATTTACTAAAATATTTACTTACTAACAATGATATTTCATATCAAGAAACAGCTGAGTTAAATGAAAATAAGACATCAATTATTTCAAAATCTGATGCATCAGAAATAATTCCATTATTAGCATTAGCAAAAAAGCAAGGAAAGAGAGCGTATGCAGTTTTAGGAGAGCCTGCTGTAACCTCTGCAATAAATAAGGTAGAAGGATTACAAATTAGCTTTGATATGCAAAAACTATATGAAGATATAACTGGAGCTGATGGCTATCCTCAAGCATGCTTTGTTGCGAAGAATGAAATGATTAATAAGCATAAGGATGTTATTATTGATGTATTTAATTTAATGAAATCCAATGTAGACTATTTACAAGAAAATGTAACGAGATTAAGTGAATTGTTTAAAAAATATGATTCAACTTTACAAAACACAAGCTTTAGCTTAGATTTAATTAGAAGGTCAAACATTAGAGCAGAAAAAGCAGTAGATATAAAGGATACTATTTATAACTACATATATTCTTTAACTAGTATAGAAGTTACGGATGATTTTTATTTTAATTTTTAATGAAAAGATTATTAATTAATTTACTGTATCCTTTCATTATTTTATTTGCTTTAATTCTACTATGGTATTTATGCTCTTTAATAGTTAATACATCATTAATTTTACCTAATCCCTTTATTTGTATAAAGGAGGCTTTTAAGTATTTTTTAAAATTATCCTTTTATAAAGCCTTGCTTTTTACAATTATTCGTAGTCTTGTTTCATTCTTATTATCATTTATACTAGCATTTTTGTTAGTTTTATTAGGCTTAAAATTTCAAAAAGTGAATCATATCCTTGAAATTATAATTGCTATTATTAGAGGAATCCCAACTATGGCAATAATCCTGATATTAATTATATGGATGAGGTCATCGTTAACTCCAATTATTGTAGCGTTTATTGTAAGCTTACCGATTATTTATCAATCTCTTAAATCAAGCTTTAAAATGGTTGATGCTGATTTACTTGAAATGGCAAGCATATATAATTTAACTAAAAAGAAGAAGGTTTATATTTATTATAATGAAACTCTTGGTTCTATCTTTGATATTATCAGTTCTAATTTAAGCCTTAATTTGAAACTTGTTATTGCGGCTGAGGCAATGGCATTATCTAAAAATGCTATTGGTACCTTGATGCAATATGATAAGGTTTATTTAGAAACTGAGAAGCTATTTGCTCTTGCAATTATTGCAGTTATTCTTGGCTTTTTAATAGAAGCTATTGTTAAAATCGTTAAGCGTCATGTTGTGAGGTATCAAAATGCTTAAGCTTGAAAATATTTCTAAATTATATGACAATAATATAGTTTTAGACAATTTAAGTTTAGATATTAATGATGGCGAAATTGTTTGTATTTATGGTCCTTCAGGAGCAGGTAAAACAACAATTTTAAAGATAATTTCAAGATTAATTGATTATACTGGGAATGTAATTCCTAATGATTTTAAAATCTCATATGTATTCCAAGAGCCTAGGCTAATCAATAGCTTAACAGTTTATGAAAATTTAGCCTTAATTAGGGATGATTTTGATAAAATAATGGAGCTTCTTGAGGCTTTTGAGGTAAAAGATTTAGTTAATAAATATCCTAAAATGCTATCGGGTGGACAAAAACAAAGAATCAATATTGTAAGAGCAATCTTAAATGATGCAGATATATATTTATTAGATGAACCATTTTCATCTTTAGATACGATACTAAAGATGAAATTAATAAATTTATTAAGTAAATATTTATTTAAATCAAAGGGATGTATATTTGTAACTCATGATTTAGATGAGGCTTTGGTACTTTCTAATAGAATTTGCATTTTAGATAAGTGTATTACAAAAGAGTTTAAAGTTAATGGTAATAAAGAAGAATTAAAACAAGAGATTATAAAGTATTTGAATAAGCAGAGTGATTAATTACTCTATAATAATAAACGGCTAAGAATTTATCTTAGCCATTTATGTTATTTGTTATAAAATTCTAGTATATCGTTATATACTATTTTATTTTCTTTTTCATTTAGAATTTCATGACGCATATTTTCGTATTTAATCTCTTTAATATCCTTAAATCCGGCATGATTTAATATATTTAGTGATTTTTTTGAACCCTTATCATAGCCTGTGCATGGGTCATTAGCGCCTCTTAATGCTAGAATAGGCATCGAATTTACATTCTTATAATTACTTTTGTGTCTCATTCTTATAACTAGATGATAAAGGTCAATAAATCCACCTAATGTAAAGCCATGACCACAGTAAGGATCCTGAATATAGGCATTGATTGTTTCTTCATTAGCACAAACCCAATCTACATCAGTTTTAGCATTTTTGATTGCTTTATTAAATCTGCCAGTAGATAGATTGGAAACAAATTTAGAGTGACCTTTTTTTCCTTTAAATAAACTAATAAATTTCGCAATTGGTATTCCTGCATATGCTCCAAAGTCGGGATTAGGAAATCCAGATAAGCAAACCTTAGCAAATGAAGAGGAATGGGTCATTAAAACATTTCTTGCGATAATTGTACCCATTGAGTGGGCAAATAAATAAATATCAGTATTGGGATAATTATCTTTAATATAATTATTAATTACAATTTGGTCATCTACAAGAAACTTATAACCATCTTTTTTAGCAAAGTAGCCTAAAACTGGAGCATCTTCACCATGACCTCTCATATTAGATGTTACAACAGTATAACCATTTTCGTTTAAAAAATTAACAAATGGTTCGTATCTTTCTTGATGTTCCTCCATGCCATGAATAACTTGAACTATAGCTTTTGGCGAATCGACTTCAAAAACATGGACATTTAATTTATAGTTATGTGAATCTAAAAATAATTGCTTCAATTGAATCACCTCATACATATATTATAACAAAAAGCGGATAAAAAAAGAATAGGAAGAGATTATCTCCTCCTAATTCTAATTATTTAGCCTTAGGCTCATTCATTTTTATTGGCTTTTGTGGCTTTTTTGTAATTTTTTTGGGTTTCATTTCTGTTTGAGGCTTTTCCTTTTTAATCATTTTTACAGGTGGACGCTTTTTAACAGGTGTAAAAGAAGTAGTATCCTTTGGCGTTGTAGAATTTAAATCACTCTCTTGTGAAGAATCAGGCTTGATAGTTTTTTTGACTGGTTTAATTTCTGGCTTAATAGAGCCTTCCTTAGTATCACTCTTTTTTGGAAGCTCTTTAGTTAAAGGAATTGCTTTACCTGATTTTGATTGTACAAGCATAAACACTGGGATAACAATTGGGTTACGATCAGTAGCTTCACGAATCATTTTGCTTACATATTCGATTAAAGCTTGCTTTAATTGAAGAAGGTTAACAGATGTGTTTTCTTCAAATTGTTTATTAACGTAATCCTTAGCTTTTTTTGCAAAGTCCTTTGTTAAAGCCTCATTATCCTTCATGTAGATAAATCCACGAGAAACAACCTGTGGCTCTAGTATTACACGTCTTTTTTTAATATCAATTGTAAATATTATTGAGAATAATCCATCCTCAGATAGAATCTTTCTTTCCTTAATAGTACTTGAATCAATATCGCCAATTGTATCTCCATCAATATAAACGTCTCCAGCTTGAACATGGCCAGATATTCTAGCTCCTCGTTGAGAAAGAGCTAACACATCACCATTTTCTAAAATAAATGTGTTTTCAGGCTTACATCCACATTCAATTGCAAGCATTGCATGAACCTTTTGCATACGATATTCACCATGAACAGGCATAAAGTATTTTGGCTTTAATAGGGTTTGAATTAGCTTTAAATCCCCTTGAGCCGCATGACCTGAAGTATGAGTATCAGTTATAGGTGAATGGGTAATTACATTAGCTCCGGCCTTAAACAAAAGGTTGATAGTTTTATTGACACCCTCTTGGTTTCCAGGAATTGGAGAAGAAGAGAATACGACTGTATCACCCGGAATTAATTTAATTTGTTTATGGACACCAGTTGCAACACGAGAAAGTGCAGCCATTGGTTCACCTTGTGATCCTGTACATAGGATTGTTAATTCATGTGGTTTATAATGATTTAACTCATTTTCATCAATAAATGTGTCCTTTGGCGCCTTGATATATCCAATTTGTTGACCAACTTCGATAGTTTTTTTCATTGAACGTCCAAATATTGCGACCTTACGCTTACATGATACAGATGCTTCAACAATTTGCTGAACACGATAAATGTTAGACGCAAATGTTGCTACAATAATTCTTGAATTTATATGAGAAAAAAGCTCTCGAATTGATTCACCGATTCTTTTTTCAGATTGAGTATATCCCTCAACAGTAGCGTTTGTTGAATCAGCCATAAGAAGAAGTACACCCTCATTACCTAAATTAGCAAGCTTTTCAAACTCTGTTCCTGGTCCAAGTGGCGTCAAATCAATTTTGAAATCTCCTGTTGTAACAATATTACCAAGAGGAGTTTTAAAAACAAATGCATAGCTATCTGGAATTGAGTGACACATTCTTATAAATGATAGTTCAACATCACCCTTAAAAGTATATTTATAATTGGCCTTAAAGTCGATAATAGTTGGGGCTTTGATATCCTTATGCTCAGCCAATTTGTTTTTTATTAGCTCAACAGCAACTCCAGAAGCATAAATTTTCGGAATTTTAACCTTTTTTAGCATAAAAGGAATTCCACCAATATGATCCTCGTGACCGTGAGTAATAAAAAGACCCACAATTTTTTCTTGGTTGTCAATTAGATATTGATAATCGGGAATAACATAATCAACACCTAACAGGTGTTCATCTGGAAATAATATTCCTGAATCGATAATGAATATTTGATTTAAATATTCAATACAATACATATTTTTTCCGACTTCACCAAGTCCACCAAGTGCAAAAACACCTATTTCGTCTTTACCCTTAATATTTTGGTTACTCATAAAATTTTCCTCCTAACTTTATTTTTGTATCTCAAACATAGTTATTATACAACAACAAGAATTAAATTTCTAGTAGAGAATATAATTAAGTTCAAAAAGAGGTGTGATTCAATTTTTATAATAATAAATTTAAATTTAATATATTTTTTTGAAATACTTTTCTTTTTAGTCTAAACGTGTTATAATTTTAGAGAATTTTTTAGGGAAGAAGTGAAAATATGAAAGCGTCAAGAATGCTTATTTCAACATTAAAGGAAGCGCCTCAAGAGGCTAAAATTGCAAGCCATCAACTATTACTTAGAGGTGGATTTATAAAAAACCTAGTTGCTGGTGTTTATAATTATTTACCATTAGGTTTACGAGTACTTAATAAAATAGAAGCTATCATTCGTCAAGAAATGGATAAATCAGGTGCAATTGAGATTTTATCATCAGCTATTCAACCAAAAGAGCTTTGGGAGGAATCAGGAAGATGGTCAAAATATGGAGCAGAATTATTCCGCTTTACCGATCGCCACGATAGAGAGTTTTGCTTAGGCCCAACACATGAAGAAATATTTACATCACTTGCTCGTGATTTAATTAAATCTCCTAAGCAATTACCAATTAATATTTATCAAATTCAAACAAAGTATCGTGATGAGGCTAGACCAAGATTTGGTCTTATGCGTAGTCGTGAGTTTATTATGAAGGATGCATATTCATTTGATAAGGATGAGGATGGATTAAATGTAGCATATGATACTATGTATGATACATATTCTAAAATCTTTACTCGCTTAGGGCTTGATTATCGTGCAGTACTTGCAGATACAGGTGCAATTGGAGGAAATGGATCTCATCAATTTATGGCATTCTCAGAAGCTGGAGAATCAGATGTTGTTTATTGTGAGACATGCGGATATGCAGCTGACGTTGAAAAAGCTGATGCAGTAGCATTAGATACATGTGCTGAGGAAATTAAGCCTTATGAGGAGGTATATACTCCAAATCAAAGAACTATTGAGGAAATTTCTAGCTTTTTAAAGCAAGAACCATCTAAATTTATCAAATCTGTTGTTTATAAAGATACTGAAACAAACGAAGTTGTAATTGCCTGCGTTAGAGGAGATCGAGAGGTTAATGAAATTAAGCTTGTAAATGCAATGAATACAGCAGAAGCGTTCTTAACCTTTGCAACAGAAGAAGAAATTAAAAATATTGGATCAATCCATGGATTTGTTGGACCTCAAAATGCTAAGGTAAAGGTTTATATCGACACAGAGGTTGCAAAAATGAAAAATGCAGTTGCAGGTTCTAATAAAAAGGATTATCATGCAATTAATGTTAATTATGGTCGTGATTTTGATGGTATTGTGCTTGATTTAAGAAAAGCAGTTGAAGGAGATTTATGCCCTTGCTGTAAGAAGGACCATATGAAGCTAAGAAGAGGTATTGAGGTTGGTCAAATATTTAAGCTTGGTACTAAATACTCAAGTGCTATGAATTGTACATATACTAACCAAGAAGGAAAAAACATACCTATGGTTATGGGCTGCTACGGTATTGGTGTTACAAGAACTATGTCTGCAGTTGTAGAGCAGTATCATGATGAATTTGGTATTAAATGGCCAATTTGTATTGCTCCATATCACGCTGTTGTTGTACCTGTATCCATGAAGGATGAGGCTCAGGTAGCTCTAGCAGAAAAAATATATAAGGAATTATTAAATCAAGGTGTTGAGGCGATATTTGATGATAGAGACCAAGGACTAGGATTCAAGATGAAGGACTGGGAGTTAATTGGTTTACCATTTGCTATTATTGTTGGTAAAAAGGCAAATGAAAATATCGTTGAATTAAAAACACGTAGTACAAATGAGAAGACTGAGCAATCTAGTGAGGCTGCAATAGCTACTATTGTTAATCAAATAACGGTAAAATAAGATGGAACAAGCAAAATTAGATGAGCTAATGGAAATCATTAAAAATTCAAATAGAATCGTCTTTTTTAGTGGTGCAGGAGTATCTGTAGCTTCAGGCATTCCAGATTTTAGAGGTGCAAGAGGTATATATAAGGAAGCTCCTGAGGAAATTGTTAGTCACAATTATTTTATGTATAACACAAAAAAATTTTATGATTTCTATTTTGATAAAATGGTTTATAAAAATGCACTTCCAAATGAGTGCCACAAGGCTGTTGCATATTTAAATAAAAAAGGCAAAATAAGTGGCGTTGTAACTCAAAATATAGATTCCCTAGATAAAATAGCTGGGACAAATCCTGTTATTGAAATTCATGGTACTATTTGGAAAAATCATTGTATGAAATGCCACAAATACTATGAATTAAATGATATTAGCAAGGATAAATATATTTGTTCATGCGGTGGATTAATTAAGCCTGATGTTGTACTATATGGTGAGGATTTAAATTACTCTGATATTGAAAATGCAATTAATCTTATCTCAAGCTGTGATACGTTAATTGTGGCTGGTACATCACTTGTTGTATATCCAGCAGCGAGCTTTGTAAATTATTTTAAAGGTAAAAAGCTAGTTTTAATAAATTTGGGTGAAACTCAAATATCTAATAGAGCAGATTTATTTATTAATGGTAAAGTTGAAGAATACTTAAATATAGAAAATTTAAAGAAATATAATTTATAATTGGCTGTTAAAACAGCCTTTTATTATATATAATGGAAATGAAGCGAGGAAATAAGATGAGAGAATTAAAAATCAACGGAATATATAAACATTTTAAAGGCGATTATTATCTTGTTGAGGATGTAGCATATGATAGTGAAACAAAGGAAGAATATGTTGTTTATCGCCGACTTTATGGTGATTCATCCTTATGGATTAGAAAAAAAGAAATGTTTTTAAGTGAGGTTGACCATGAAAAATATCCAAATGTTGCTCAAAAATATCGTTTTGAGCTACAGAATATAGAATCAAAAGCAATAAATTTCAAAAAATAGAGGTAAATATGAATTTTTTAGTTACAAATGATGATGGTATAAATGCAATAGGCATAAAAATATTAGCTAACGCTTTAAAAAAATATGGTAATGTATATGTTGTTGCTCCTGATAAGCATATGAGTGGTGCAAGTCATTCATTTAAGCTATCACCTATTTCTTTTGTTAAAGCGGATAATTTTGAAGACATAAATGCCTATCATTCATCAGGAACTCCAGTTGATTGCGTAAGGATAGGGAATGCTTTGTTAAATATTGATTTTGATATTGTCTTTTCTGGTATAAACAATGGTTTAAATGTAGGGACAGACATTTTATATTCAGGTACAGTAGGAGCGGCACGTGAGGCTGTAGTAGAAGGTATTCCAGGTGTTGCAATAAGTACTGATTTTGATTCCTTTGATATAGTTAAAACCCAACTAGATGCACTCATAAAAACAATAATTTATGAAAAACTATATTCAAAAAATTACGTTCTTAACGTAAATTTCCCAACTAAAGAGCATAAAAATATAAAAGGAATAAAGGCTTCAATTCAAGGAATAAAATCCTATTCAACAAAATTTGTTCATACAAATAATGATATATATAATCAAGAGGATGCTGGACTATATTTAGATACTAATCCTAAAACTGATGTTTATTTAACAAAAAATGGTTATATAAGCATTACTCCACTAAAGGTTATACAAACAGATGAAGAAGAGTACAATAAGCTAAAAGATTTAATAAAATAATAAAACGGAAGATTATAAAGTCTTCCGTTAATTGATTTAAAGCTTAACTATAGTTCCATTTTCTTGGAATTTCTTTACAACATATGGTGCAATTTCTTTTGGAACATATGGTGTAATATCAATATTATAGGCTACAAATTCCTTAATAGCAGATGATGATATGAATTGATTTGTAGCACTTGGCATCATAAGTAATGTTTCAATAGATGAATCAATATCCTTATTAAACTGAGCAAGTGAAAATTCAGATTCATAATCCTGATAGTTTCTAAGCCCTCTTATAATGACTTTAATGTTGTTTCTTTTGGCATATTGAACAACAAGCTCAGAAGAAGCTACAACCTTTATATTTGGAATGCTTTTAACTACAGCTTCAATCATTGAAACTCTTTCTGCTGCTGAAAATGTTGGATTCTTTTTTATATTATTTCCAACTAATATATGTACCTCATCAAAAATATTTGATGCTCTTTTAACTATATCTAAATGTCCATTAGAAAATGGATCAAATGTCCCTGGATAAACTGCTTTAGCCATTGTATCACCAAACTTTCACTAAAAGTATACATTATTTTTCATTTATTCGCAATCTAATTTAATTTTTAATATTAAATTATCTAAAAATATGATAGAATATTATTAGAAAATCTAATGGAGGTTTTACAATGGTTTTATATATTGCAATAATTTTAGGACTAATTACTTTATTAGTATTTTGTGCTCTTGGTAAGGTTTTACCACATGAAATTAAAAAAGATGATATAAAATTTTATAAGCAATCAGAAATTATATCTATTTCAATTATTATTGGTGCATTTATATTCTTTATAATTGCAGAATTTGCAGATGCTATTTATATCGCATTTAATATTATTGGGGTTATTTTACTTATAGGCTCAGTAGTATTTTACTATTTTAGAAACTATCAATATAAACATAAGGGTGATGATAAATAATGATAACTACAAAACAAAAATGCTATCTAAGAAGCTTAGCTCAAACAATAAAGCCAGTTTTTCAAATTGGAAAAGATGGTGTTAATGAAAATATGTTAAGAGATATTCTTGCTTATTTAAATAAAAATGAGCTTATGAAAATATCTTTATTACAAAATTGTCCAATTACAAAGGATGAAGCAGTAAAAATATTAGAAGAAGCAGATATTTTTATTGTTCAAAAAATTGGTCGTCAAATTATTTGCTACAAGCAAAGCGACAAGGCTAAAAACCCAATTATCTTTGAAAAATAATCGACTTAGTCGATTTTTTCACTATTATTTAGCTAATAAAAGAAAGGATTTATCATATGAAAAGAATGATTTTAATCGATGGTAATTCTCTTATGTATCGTGCATATTATGGAATTGCTGATGTAACAACAATAAGACCAAATTCAAAAGGTATTTTTACAAATGCTATAATGTCCTTTGCTAGAATGATAAACACGATATTAAAGGAGGATTTCGATAATATCCTTGTAGCCTTTGATGCTGGTAAGCATACCTTCCGTCATGATATTATGACCGACTATAAGGCTGGGCGCTCACAAATGCCTGATGAAATGAGAATGCAAATTGCTCATATTAAGAATTTCCTAGATTTAGTAGGTGTAAAACGATATGAAATCCCTTTATATGAAGCAGATGATATCATTGGTACAATGGCAAAAAAAGCCTTAGATGAAGGATATCATGTCGATATTTATTCCTCAGACAAGGATTTGCTACAGCTTATTGATGATAATGCAACTGTTCATTTAACAAAAAAGGGCTTAACCGATCTAGAAGACTTTACAAAGGAGCATTTTAAAGAGGTATATAATCTAGATGTTAGTCAATTTATTGATTTAAAGGCGCTAATGGGTGATAAATCTGATAATATTTCCGGTGTTCCTGGCATTGGTACTAAAAAAGCTGAAAAATATTTAATTGAATACAAAAGCGTAGAAGGTATAATAGCTAATATTGATAAGCTTAAGGGTAAGGATAAGGAAAATTTTGAAAATAATAAGGATTTAGCTTTAAAATGTAAGGAAATGGTTACTATTTTAAAGAATGCACCTATTGAGCTTACCCTTGATGATACAGTAAAAAAGGATACTGATTTTACTGCCCTTAAAGAATTTTATGAATATTTAGAGCTACCATCACTTTTAAAGGATTTAAATGCTAGAATGCCTAAGGCTGAGGTATATAGCCAAGAATATAAGGTTATATCTAGTCCTGTTGATATTCATGAGGCATTACTTGATAATTCAAGCCTAATATTTGAAGCATCAGAATATAATTATCATAAAGCTAAGCTTTTATATATCGGAATAAAAAATAAAAATGGTAATTTTATCATTATGCCAGATTTAATTTATCAATCAATAGATTTACAGTTATTCTTAAGTGATACTGAGAATAAAAAAGCGATATATGATTATAAAAGAGCCTATGTACTTCTTAAAAAAATGGGTTTTGAATTAAATGGTATCGATTTTGATATGCTACTAGGTTCTTATATTTTAAACCCAGCATTAACTAAAAATGAATTTAAAATAGTTGCCTCAAGCTATGGCTATTATAATTTAAGTTTTGATGAAGAAATATATGGCAAGGGGGTCAAAAGACAAATCCCTGAGCCTAGTATTTTAATGAATCATGTAATTTCAAAGGTTACCTGCTTATACGTTTTAAAAAATAAAATTATTGATTCTTTAAAGGAAAATAACCAATATGATTTATTAATTAATATTGAAATTCCTTTATCTAAGGTATTAGGTAAGATGGAATACGAAGGAATAAAAATATCTAAAGAAGAGCTTAATATTCAAAAGAAGGATTTAGAAGAAAGATTAGCCTTTATTGAATCGGAAATATATCGTCTTGCAGGGGAAAAATTTAATATTTTATCTCCTAAACAGCTTGGTGTTGTTTTATTTGAGCATTTAGGACTTCCATCATCAAAAAAGACAAAAACAGGATATTCAACTGATCAACAGGCCTTACTAGAGGTAAGACATCTTCATCCTGTTGTAGAATATATTTTAAATTATAAACTAATATCTAAATTATATCAAACATACATAATCGGATTATCTGAACAAATATTTGATGATGGAAAATGTCATACAATATATGAACAAGCATTAACTCAAACTGGAAGATTATCCTCTGTCGAGCCTAATTTACAAAATATTCCAATTAAGACTGAGCAAGGAAGATTAATTCGTAAATTATTTGTTCCATCAAATGAAAATAATTGTTTTTTCTCAGCCGATTATTCGCAAATAGAATTACGTGTTTTAGCACATCTAGCTAATGTTTCAAAGCTTAAAGATGCATTTAATAATGATTTAGATATTCATAGTCAAACTGCTAGAGAAATATTTGGCCATGATGATATTACACCTGATGAAAGAAGAAAAGCAAAAGCAGTTAACTTTGGAATTATTTATGGTATTTCAGCCTATGGCCTTGCTACTGATATCGGAATATCAACTTCTATGGCCAGTGAATATATTAAAAGATATTATCAAATATATCCTGAAATAAAGGAATATATGGATAATATAATAGAATTTTGTAAGGAAAATGGATATGTTTGTACAATAAAGAATCGAAAGAGATTTATTCCTGATATTAATTCTAAGGTGTACAACCTAAGAGAATTTGCTAAACGTACGGCTATGAATGCACCAATTCAAGGTAGCGCAGCTGATATTATTAAGATTGCGATGATAAATATTGATAATAAGCTTACAAAAAATCACTTTAAGAGTAAAATGCTTCTTCAAATTCACGACGAATTATTGTTTGAGGTAGAGCACGGGGAAGAAAAAGCCCTAGAAGAGCTTGTAAGATATGAAATGGAGCACGCAATAGACCTAAATGTTAAGCTATCAGTTTCTCATGATTTTGGTAATAATTGGTATGAGGTAAAATAATGAATAACGAAATTTTATTAAAGCGTAGGTCAATAAGAGAATATACAGATAAGGACATTGATGAAAATATTTTAATAGATATATGTAAAGTAGGAATGTATGCTCCTACAGCAAGAAATCAAAAAACATGTGATTTTATCATAGTAAAGAATAAAAACACAATAGAAAAGCTATCAGGCTTATCTAAAAATAGTGGATTTATTAAAAATGCCAACGCTCTTATTTGCTTAGCTTTAGCAGATGAGGCTAATTTATCTACACCAGCAATGGCATCTCAGGATTTAGCTAATATAATGACATATATGTCACTTGAGGCTACTAGCAAAGAAATTGGGTCATGCTATATAGGAATTTATCCATATGAGGATAGAATTAGCTATGTAGATAATGTACTTGGAATTAAGGATGGATATCATGCATGTGCTATATTAGCCCTTGGGTATCCGATTAATAATGATGTATTTATTGAAAAAACAAATAAAATAGATTTAAATCGTATTCATAAGGAGTGGTTTTAATGCCAGAGCTTCCAGAGGTAGAAACTGTAAGAAGATGCTTACTAAAAAGTGTTTTAGATAATAAAATTGTAGAAATAACCTCCAATTATCCTGAAATGGTTGAAGGAGATTTTGATGATTTTAAAAATAATCTAATAGGTCATAAAATTATAAATATTGATAGAAAAGGAAAATATTTGATATTTAAGCTTGATAATATCAATTTAATTTCACACTTAAGAATGGAAGGAAAATTCTTTTATCAACAAAAAAATGAACCAGTAAATAAGCATATTCATATGATCATTAGATTCGAAAATGATTATGAGCTAAGATATCAAGATACAAGAAAATTTGGTCGCATGGTTTTAAAAACTAATGATGCTTTATTTACAACTCCACCACTTTCAAATCTTGGAGCAGATGCTAATGATGAGACAATTGATGTAAATGATTTTATTAATAAGCTTCAAAAAAGAAAAAATACAATTAAAGAAGCGTTATTAAATCAAGAAATAATTAGTGGACTTGGCAATATTTATGTTGATGAGGTGCTAGCCCTATCTCATATAAGCCCATTGAGAAAGGCTAATTCAATTGATTTAGAGGAGGCTAAGCTAATTTTATCTTCTGCAAAGGAAATACTTGATAAGGCTATAATCTATAAAGGTACAACTATTAGAACATACACCTCAAGCTTAGGTGTAAAGGGCGAATTCCAAGAATTCTTATTGGTTCACACAAAGACAATATGCCCATATTGTAATGCACCAATAAGTAAATCAAAAATAGGTGGTAGAACTTCATATTATTGTACTAAATGTCAAAGGTAGTGATTATATGTCAATTGTAGTAGGAATTACAGGGTCAATTGCATGTGGAAAAAGCTATGTATCTACTTATTTAAAAAACAAAAATTATCTTGTTATAGATACAGATAAAATATCCCATGAAATAACTAAAGTAGGACAAGCTGGATATATAGCATTAAAGGCCTCATTCCCTGAAGCCTTTAATAATGACATACTAGATCGTAAAAAATTGGGCCAAATCATTTTTAATGATTATTCACTTAAAGAAAAATTAAATAATATTTTACATCCAATTATATACAATGAATGTAAAAAATTGATAAATGAGACTAAAAATGATATTATATTTTTAGATGTTCCTCTATTATTTGAGGCTCATTTTGACACACTATGTGATTTTGTAGTATGTGTATATACAGAACCAAAAATTCAACTAAATAGATTAATGCAAAGAGATTCATTAAACGAGACTGATGCACTTAAAAGAATTAATGCTCAAATGCCACTTGAAAGAAAAAAAGAACTTTCAGATCTATTGCTTAAGAGTGAAGAGGATTTTAATTTAACAAATCAAAATATTGAAAAAATAATTAAGATTATTAAGGAGAAAACAAATGGCTAAACAATTAGAAACTTCAGAACAAGCTAAAAAGGATTATTTAAAAACTCGCTATTATAAAACTAATATTTTACTAATAATGGAGTATGTTAAGGATTATTTTACTTCACAGAAGGATATTAAAATTATATCATATGATACAAATTATAATGAAATTTCTGTTCAACACCCAATGTACAATATGACAATAAGGTTTATTCAAGTCCAAGCACAAGAGGCGGCTGTTGACGTCTTTATTGATTCATATTTCTTGTTTGATTTTAGTAAAACAAAAAATACTATTAACAATTTTTACGAAGTACTAAACCAAAAATTTGAATTAGTTGGTCTTGCACTTCATAAGGAAGGCTAGTGATTAAAATGGCAGATTTAGATAAATCTCAATTTAATATTTGTTCAAGCTTTACTCTATCTTGGGATGATATAAACTGCCTAGTTTTATTATATCAGCCGATTATAGGACCAGAGGCTATGGCTCTTTATTTCACGTTTAATTCTTTAATATTACGTAAGAGCCTTGATTCAGAGACATTCAGTCATATATTTTTATATGATATGCTTGGATATGATACTAAAAAATTTCTCAAGCTAAGACAGATACTTGAGGCTATTGGATTAATTACAACCTATTATAATGATGATTCTTATGTATATTTACTTTCATCTCCACTAAGTCCAAAAAGATTTTTATCAGATGGAGTATTAGGAGTAATGCTTTGTAGTAAGGTAGGAATGGAGGTATTTAATCAGTTACGTTCAAGCTTTAAGGTTGTAAAGCTTGATAAGAAAAAATATCAAAATGTAACGGTTTCATTTGACGATGTTTTTAGTGTTGATACTAAAAATGATTTGATTTCAAATGATAGTGATAATTACTTAATTAATAAGAAGAATTCTCGTAATATTAAAATTTCTAATTATGATTTTGATATGAATGTGTTCTTAAATGATATTGATCAAAGCTTGATTGAAACTGGACCTACAGATGAATTTAAGGCTAAAATAATGGAAACAGCTAAGGTTTATTCCTTTGATGAGGGAGATATGGCTGGATTGTTCCTTGAATCATTAAATAATGCAGGCTATTTTGATGATAAGTTATTAAAAAGAAAAGCAAAGATATTATATACATATAAGTATAAGAAGGACCTACCATCATTTTCTAATAATAAAGAAATTAATGGTAATGAAGAGATTTTTGCTATTGAAAATGCTAGTGGAGAGGATTTCTTACAATCTATATTAGGAAGCAGCTTCAAAAATGAAGATTTAAATACATTAAATGAATTAAATAATATTCTTAATTTAAATCCATCTGTTATAAGAATCCTAATAATGCATGTAATTCGAATATTAAAGGGTAAGGAAACCGTAGATAATCCTTTAAGAATGCCACCAATATCATATTTTAAAAAGGTTGCGGATGATTGGATTTTAGAAGGTACTACTGATGTTTATACAGCATATAACAAGTATGTACTAGGAATTGATAATGATTCATCTAAGTCTAAAAAAGTGTATAAGAAAAAGACACCTATTAGGAAAAAAGATAAATATGAAATTGAAAATGAGCATAAGGATGCTATGGAAGGAATGGAGGTATTATAATGGAAAAAATTAAATTAAATAAATCATCATCTAATAATTTTTTACAAGAAATTGCCTCATCGCCTCTGCTTAAGGAGTATAATGTTACAATAAATAATTGTAATATGTTTAATCAATATCTTAAAATAGTAGGAAATTGTAAGAATTGTAAAGGCATTTCTGAATGTAAAAATGATCCAGTAGGAATGAGTGCTTTAATTGTTACAAATCCAAATTCCTATCAGCTTAAAAGACAATATTGTCAATATATGCAAGAAGAAAAGAGAAAAGAAGAGGTAGCGAAAAGATTTCAAACGCTATTTATGCCTAAAGCTATTAAGGATGCCAGCTTTGATAACTTTAATGTAAATAATCTAACTAGACAAAAAATTTATAAATTTGCTAATGATTTTGCCAATAATTATCAAAAAAATGTCTCTACTAAGGGATTATATATTGCAGGTAATTTCCAAATTGGAAAGACCTATGCTCTTGCAAGTACTGCTAATTTACTAGCTCAAAAGGGTATTGATTCATTATTAATATATCTCCCTGATATGATTAGAGAATTAAAGTCTTTATTAAATAGTGGAGAATTTGAGGATAAGATTAATATGCTAAAGTCTGTTGATGTATTAATGCTAGATGATATTGGAGCTGAGATGCCATCTGCTTGGGTCAGGGACGAGATTTTATGCCCTATTTTAAACTACCGCTTACAAGAGGGTCTTCCAGTATTTTTTTCATCAAATTATACGATTAATGGATTAAGAGATTTTTATACTAGAATTGACAATAGTGCCAATAATGCTGATCGTTTAATCGCAAGAATTAAAAATATTGCAGCATTTATAGAAATGGAATAGTATTATGAATATTGTATTTGGTGGCTCATTCAATCCCCCAACCAAGGCGCATATTGAAATTTTAGATTTATTGAATAAAGAATTCAAGCCTGAAAATATACTTGTTATTCCAACAGGTGATTCCTATACCTGGAAGAATATTACCCCATTTAAGTACCGATATGAAATGGCAAAGCTTGCGTTTAAGAATTATAAGGTTTTACCTCTTGAGCAGGAGGATAAATATCGTGGTACGATTAATACGCTAAGGTATTTAAGTAAGGAATATTCAAGTCTATATTTTTGTATGGGTGCGGATAATATTGTGCATATTAAGGAATGGATAGAATACGAAGCTTTATTAAATGAATTCAATTTCATTGTCATTAAAAGAAGTAATATTGATGTTTTAGGCTTTATTAATGAAAATCTAGCTAAATATAAAGATAAATTTATTGTTTTTGAATATAATAATGATATTAGTGCAACAGAGTTTAGAATAAAAAAAGATAAAAAATTAGTAAATGATGATATTTATGATTATATTATAAATAACCATTTATATTAGGAGATGATACTATATGATGTATAATGGATTTATTAAGGTTTGTGCCATTACTCCAGTGCTTAAGGTAGGAAATCCACATGAAAACGTAACAGAAATGCTTAAGCTTGTTAAAGATAACAAAGCTTCCTTTGCTGTTTTCCCAGAATTATCAGTAACAGGATACACATGTGGAGATTTATTCTTTCAGGATATGCTTCTAAATGAAGCCAAGCTTGAAATTGAAAGATACATCAAGGAAAACGAGTTTCAAGGTGTATCACTACTTGGTGCACCCCTTCAAGTAAACGGATCTTTATACAATTGTGCATTTATAGTATATAAAAATAAGCTTTTGGGTATTGTTCCTAAAAGAAGTATACCAAATAGTAAGGAATTCTATGAAAAGCGTTGGTTTAGATCAGCAACATCTTTAGATGTAGATAAGGTTTTCTTTATGGATGAATGGATTCCCTTTGGTAATATTATCTTTGATGATAATATTCATAATCTCCATTTTGGAGTTGAAATTTGTGAGGATATGTGGGCTCCAATTGCTCCATCAAATATATTAGCGTATTATGGAGCAAATCTTATATTTAATTTATCGGGTTCGAATGAAACCTTAGGTAAATCAGAAATTAGGAAATCTACTGTAATTGAAAATTCACGAAGAAACTGCGGTGGATATGTATATGCATCTGCAGGTGTAAATGAATCAACATCTGAAACTGTATTTTCAGGACATAATATTGTAGCTTCATGTGGAACTTTAATAAAAGAAACCGAAAATTTTTCTCTTGATTCGGAAATCATTTATGCTGATATAGACCTTTATGAAATCAATTTTAAAAGAAGAATGAATACAAATTTACATGATCTAATTGGTCTTGATGTTAAATTTAATCATATATGCTTTAAGCTAGATGAAGCAAAACAATATGAGTTTGAGCAGCAAATTGATTGTTTACCATTTGTCCCTAAGGAAAATGCTTTAGAAAGCTTTTTTAAGATAGCTTCAATCCAAGAATATGGACTATATAAGAGACTAAAATGTACTAAATCAAAAACATTACTTATTGGTGTATCAGGAGGACTTGATTCAACCTTAGCCTTATTAGTAGCTGTTGAGGCATTTAAGAAACTCAATAAGCCACTAAAGGATATCATTGCAGTAACAATGCCTGGCTTTGCAACTTCAAGTAGAACTAAATCAAATGCGTGTAAAATGATGGAAAGTCTAGGTGTTACAGTTCTTGAAAAATCAATTGTTGAGGAATGCTTAGTTCATTTTAAAACAATTGGTCAAGATCCAATAGTCCACGATATAACATATGAAAACACCCAAGCAAGGCTTAGGACAATGATTTTAATGAATTTAGCAAATAAATATAACGGAATAGTTTTAGGTACTGGCGATATGTCTGAACTTGCGCTTGGATGGTGTACATATAATGGGGACCAAATGAGTATGTATGGAATTAATTGTGGCTTACCTAAAACATTAGTTAGATTTATGATTGAAAACTATGCTAAAACAAAGTTCGCTAATATTTCAAATATTTTATATGATATAGTTGACACTCCAATTTCTCCAGAATTAGCATCAAATGATCAAAAGACTGAGGATTTTATCGGCAAATATGAAGTAAATGATTTTATTTTATATCGTTTCTTATCATGTGGAGATGATGAAGCTAGAATTGCAATGCTACTTAAAAAAGCATTTAAAATGTCTGCTGATAATGCAAATGCTGCAGTCAAAAACTTCTTTAATCGTTTCTTTAAATCTCAATTTAAGCGTCAAGCATTACCCGATGGTCCAAAGGTTCTAGATGTTTCATTATCCCCACGCTCTGATTTTAGAATGCCATCAGATATTGAAAGATAATATGACAAACGGAATAGATGGGATTGTTGAATCAATCTTATATGAAGCATCTGATACAGCATATAAGGTAATAAGTGTCAAATCTGGTAACCAAAAATATGTTTGCATAGGTGAAATGCCAACTGTAGAGCTATATGGAAATTATCACTTTAATGGGGAAATGAGTATAAATGAAAAATATGGATTAAGGTTTAATGTATCATCATATTGTAGTATACTACATGATACAAAAGATGGTTTAATTGCCTATTTATCATCAAATAGATTTCAAGGAATTGGTCCTAAAACTGCTACAAAAATTGTTGATTCATTAGGATTAGATGCTATTGCAAAAATAAAAGAAGATATTAATTTTTTAACAGATATCGGAGTTAAACCTGATAAAGCTATTCAAATTCAACAAGAACTAAAACAATGTGAGGATTTAGAGGAAACATTTGTAAAGCTATATAATTACGGAATTTCCTTTAAAATGGCAAATAAGATCTATAGCATATACAAAAATAAGACCCTTAGCATTATTGAAAAAAATCCATATATATTATTAAATGATATTGAAGGATATGGTTTTTTAAAATGTGATTCCTTGGCAATGTCAATGGGTTTTTCAACGCATAATCAAAAAAGATTAGAGGAAGGATTACTATATACACTATTTGAAGCTTGTAATCAGTATGGCTATACTTATCTTCATTTAAATCAATTGATTCCTACCGCTTTAAACTTACTAAATAAGAATAAAAAGGATTTAGTTATAGAATCTGAGCTTTTAGATTGTCTCGAATCACTAGTTAAGCTTGGACGTCTTGTTCTTCAAGGTAAAAGATATTATCCTAAAAATTTATTTGAGTCAGAAGAAAAATCTCGAGAAAGTCTAAATAGAATAAACACATACAGTTTGAAGCTTCCTACAAAGGATAAGGTAGAAGGATTATTACCTAATGTTGAAGAAAAATTAGGATTTAGTCTGACTTCCTTACAAAAAGAAGCATTAATTAGATCAGCTACAAGTAAAATTTCGATTATAACTGGTGGACCAGGTACTGGTAAAACAACAATAGTTAAAGGCTTATTGATTCTTGAAGCTTTTATCAATAAATTAGATTTAGATTCTGATACATTTCGGCAAAAGGTATTACTTGTTTCACCAACAGGTAAAGCTGCAAAAAGATTACAAATATCTTGTGGAATGGAGGCTATGACTATTCATAAGGCCTTGGGCTATAATGAAGCAGGTAATTTTTCCAAATCAAATGAAAATAAGCTTAATAAGGATTTAATTATTATTGATGAGTCTTCAATGATTGACATAAGTCTTTTATATCATTTACTTGATGCAGTCAATGACTATACAAAGCTTATTTTTGTTGGAGATAAGGATCAGCTTCCTAGTGTGGGCCCTGGAAATGTATTATATGAGCTTATTAATTCAAAGAAATTTACTGTAACCGAATTAAAAGAAATTATGCGTCAAAAGGCTGATTCAAACATCATTAAGCTTTCACAAATGGTTTTGAATAAAAATATTAATTTCCAAATATTTAACTCTCATAAAGAGGTATTCTTTTATCAAGCTGATGGACAGGTTGTATTAAATAATATTGAATCACTTTTAAATCTTTTTATTAAAAAGGGTGGAGATATCAAAAAGGATATTCAGATACTTGTACCTATGTATAGTGGTACATGTGGAATCGATGCGATTAATAAAATGATTCAAGCAAAGTTTAATCCCTCAGATAAGATCTTAGTAAGAGGGGAAAGAATATTTAAGGAAAATGATAAGGTTTTAATGCTTCAAAATAATCCAACACTTGGTGTTATGAATGGAGATGATGGAATTATTACATCAATTGAAGCAAAGGATGATAAGGAGTATTTATACATTAACTTTAACGGAACTATGGTTAAGCTATCCGCTAAGGATATTGACCAAATAACCTTAGGTTATGCGATTAGTGTTCATAAATCTCAAGGATCAGAATTCAAAAATGTTATAATTCCGATTGTACCGGCATTTAATATAATGCTTAAGCCTAATTTAATATATACAGCCTTTACAAGAGCAAAGGAAAAATTAATTATTTTAGGTAACAAGGATACACTTATATCAGGAGTTATGCAAAAAAATGATATAAGGCAAACTAGCTTATATTCATTTGTAAATGAATTTGTAAAAAAGGAAGAAAAGATTATTTATATAAATGATCCAGAAATTCCTTTTGATACATTAGGTGAAAAAAATATGGAAAATGTTTCACCGTATGATTTTATGTAAATTGCTAATACTATAATTGGTGAAAAAATGAAACCAATTTTATATATGATTGTAGGAGCAATGATTCCAGTTTGTCTATATGAAATGGCAAAATCGCAAAACTTTACAAAGGTAATTAAAAAAGTAGAGCAAGCCTGTACAAACATGGAAAATAAAGCGAATCAATGCTCAAATCAAAATCAAAATCAATAAGAAGGCTACTAAATCTAGCCTTTTTATTTTATTTTTATTGGTTAATTCTTATATATTCATATAATATATAAAAACCAATGGAAAATATTTGAATTATTTTTCATTTTTTGATTTTAAATTGTTACTAAAATTGGTATAATGGAAAAAGTAAAGGGTGTGTTATTTTGAAGCAATATATAGATTTATGCAAATATATTTTAGAAAATGGAATCAAAAAAGAGGATCGTACTGGTACAGGTACTATCTCAATATTTGGTTATCAAATGCATTTTGATTTAAGTGATGGCTTTCCATTACTTACAACAAAAAAGGTCCATTTAAAAAGTATTATTCATGAATTATTATGGTTTATTTCTGGTTCGACAAATATTAAATATTTAGTAGATAATGATGTTAGAATTTGGAATGAATGGCCATATGAAATATATAAGAAAAGTAGTGCTTTTCAAAATGAAACCATCGAGGAATTTGCGGCAAAAATAAAAGAAGATGATGAATTTGCTAAAAAATGGGGTAATCTTGGTCCTGTTTATGGTAAGCAGTGGCGTAATTTTGATGGTGTAGACCAATTAGCAGATTTAATTGAACAAATAAAAACTAATCCTAATTCAAGAAGATTAATTATTTCAGCTTGGAATCCAAGTGAAGTAAAGGATATGGCTCTTCCTCCATGTCATGCGTTTATGCAATTTTATGTTGTAGATGGGAAATTATCATGCCAGCTATATCAAAGAAGCGCAGATGTATTTTTAGGAGTTCCATTTAATATTGCATCTTATGCATTATTTACTATGATGATTGCACAGGTATGTGGCTTAAAGCCTGGAAAATTTGTCCATACATTAGGGGATGCTCATATCTATTTAAATCATCTTGAGCAAATTAACAAGCAGATTAATCGAAGCTTAAGAAAATTACCGACAATGGTGATTAATCCAAATGTAAAAAGTATCTTTGATTTTAAATATGAGGACTTTGAGCTTAAGGATTATAATCCCCATAGTGGTTTAAAAGGAAAGGTTGCAGTATAATGATATCAATGATTTGGGCTATGGATGAAGACAATCTTATTGGTGCTAATAATAAAGTGCCATGGCATGTAAAAGAGGATCTTTTATATTATAAAGAAAAAACAAAGGACAAGATTGTTGTAATGGGCTATAATACATATATCTCTATGACAGGCTATTATAAAAACAGGTCTTTCCCATATGTAAAATGCCTTGTATTAACCCATAGGGAAATTAATGATGAAAGAATTGAAGTTGTAAAAAGTATCGATGATATCCTAAAAATTGATTCTGATGTATTCATTGTTGGCGGTAAAAATGTATATAAACAATTTTTACCATATGCTACATATTTATATATATCATATATTAAAGGACATCATGAAGGAGATACCTATATCGACTTTTTAGATTTAAAGGAATTTGATTTAATTAGTGTAGATGATCATCCACTAGTTAAATATACAATTTATCAAAGAAGGAAGTAATTATTATGTTATGCTTTGTAGTAATCATACTATTTGGATTTTTATATACATATCTATTTTCCTTATTATCAGCTAACCCATATATGCTTTTCCTATGGTTTCCATTAGGATTTTTAGTATCTGTTTTAATGTTTGCTATATTTTGCTTAATTTTTATATGGCTAATGCCATTTTCTAAGCAGGATAACAAGCTTAAGCATTGGATATTATATAAATTAGTTAATTTTGTTTTAATTATATTAAAAATTAAGGTTGAGGTTATTGGAAAGGAAAATATCCCTAATACTACATTCGTTATTTATGGAAATCATAAATCTCAGCTTGACCCAGTATTAGTATATAGTGCTTATCATAAAATATTAAGTGCGATTGCTAAAAGTGATTTAGTTTCCGTTCCATTTTTATCAAGAATGATGGCTGGACTAGGAGTTATTGCGCTTGATCGTAATAATGATAGAGAAGGTGCAAAGAGCATTATTAATGCTATTAAGCAAGTTAAATCAGGTAAAAATTATATAATTTTCCCTGAGGGTGGGGTAAAAACTAGAAATACTGAGCATATGGTCGCATTAAGAGCTGGAGCCTATAAGCTCGCTACTAAAGCTAACGCAGTTATTTCACCGATTTCAATTATCGGTTCCAGCCTATTATCTGAAAATACACCTCATAAGGCTTCAAAGGTTACAATTGTTATTCATCGACCAATTACACCTGAAGAATATAATGATTATAACACGACAGCTATAGGACAGAAGATATTTACAATTGTTAATTATGGAATTGATACTCAAAAACCTAATACCTTAGATTTTAAGGATGTTATCCCAACTGAAGTAGGTGAAGATCTTGAATCTTAAATATAAAGGTCTTATTTTGTGTATAGCAAGCTTTATAGCTTCGTTTATTGCGACTATATTATTAGTTTTAGCCGCATATAATAAGAATTTAGCTTTAGTAATTATTTCAATAGTATGCTATTTTATTTGCTTTTCATGTATTGTGGCTGGAGTAATACTTATATATAAAGGAACAAGAAAAGATGTTTAAAAGAATATATGTAGAGCTATCAAATTATTGCAATCTTAATTGTATTTTTTGTACTCCTACAGAAAAAAATTCCCGAATGATGAGCTTAGAACAATATAAGAATGTCATTAATCAGATTAAAAATTATACAAAAGAGGTTTGCTTACATGTACTTGGTGAGCCTTTAATCCATCCTGATTTTTCACAAATAGTAAAATATACAATTGATAATGATATTGATATAATGCTATCTACAAATTCAAGATTAATCCCTAAGCTTAAAAATGAATTAATTAATCTTAAAATAAAGACTTGGAATTTATCTTTACATTCTACATATGATATGAAAAATCAAGAAGAATTTATATTAGAATTACTTGATTTTATAAAATTATATCAAGAAAAATATGAAGCTACATTTCATCTAAGGCTTTGGGCTGAATCTAATAAGCTAATAAAAGCCTCGAATGATAAAATAAGAAAAATTCTATTTGATTATTATAAATATGATGGAGAAATATTACCAAGAATTCGTCTTAAGGAAAGAGTTATTTTAGCATATGAAGAGGAGTTTGAATGGCCTAAGCTTGATGGAATTAAAACAGATGGCTATTGCTTAGGTGGAAAAAGCCACGTTGCTATTTTAGCAAATGGAAATGCTGTATTATGCTGTCTTGATTCCAAGGGCTATACTACCTTTGGAAATGTTTTTAATAATAGCTTTTCTAATATTATTAGAAGTGAAGACTATCTACACGCAATTAATGAATTTAGGAATAATCGTTGCTATTATGAGCTATGTAGCTTTTGTACATATAAGAATAGGAGGATAAAAAAATGAAATATTTCTATATATTGTTAATTTTTTTAGGTGTTGTTATATTATTATCAATAATAATTACAATATCCGTCTGTTTATATCATAGGCACCGAAATAAAATTAAGGATGAAGCAATTTATAATTTGCTTAGTGAAATAATTGATATTGATGACTATAAATTAGAAAGAATTAGTATTGCGGGATTTAATTATCGAATTACATCTAAAAGTAAATCGATATACATTTGTGTCGTTGATAATTTCAATTGTAATGAAATCCTTGTTAATTCACCGCTTAAATGGCAAACAAAATCCAATCCAACAGATGATTCTATTAAATTTATTGAGTCAATTAAAACTCCTATGCTTGCAAAAATAAAAGATGATAAGGAGATTCATAAATTATTTATAGTTTATCCTAACGCAAGACAATTAATGCGTGCTGTAAATGAATGTGAATATGAATTTATTTATCCTGAAACCGATGTTTTTGGAGTTAATGTAATAACCTATAATACCCTTTTATATACAAAAGAAGTCAAAAATTTATAAAAGTACTCCCTTTTTTTAGTTATTAATATATTTTAACACCTTTCGACAGTTAGAATGTATATAATATAGCTGAAATTAAGGGGGTTTTTTCATGAATACGACAATTTCAGGAAAAATGCAGTACTTAAATGATATTGAAATCATTCAATTTAATAATAATACCTATGATAAAGATATTGACTTTCATATAAAAATGACGGACGAGCTAAAGGAAATATTAATAAATCAGAAACCATATATTAGCAAAATAACCTTTTATCATGTCAATTCCTATAATAGTGGAGAAGCTTCATTTATCTATGATAATGGATACATATACTTTGTTATATATAATATTGAATCTTCAATTGAATCAACATATGCGAAGAAAGGAATTACAATATTGTATAATATTAAAAAGAAGGAGCTTTCATATTCTGATTTCCAAACTAAAGAATTTGTAAATAAAAAATATAAGGAACTTTTTGATATAACTGAGCATATACTTGATGAGATTGATATGCTAATGCTAAGAAAAACAAATTCAATTCACTTTAAGCATAGTATTACAGATATCGACAAAAAAAATCATGTAATTGAGGTTAAAGGTCAATTCAATAATACAAATCAAATTATTATTAATCTTTATGATATAACTAAGGAAGAAGAATTAATATCTAAAGCCTTTCAGGCTGAAAAGCTCCAAGCCTTGGGAAATATGTCTGGCGCAATCGCTCATGAGCTTAATAATCAGCTTATGGCAATTGATGGGAATATCGAATTATGCTACCGCAATTTAAACATTAAAGAAAATACTTATTTAAGTAATGCCTTAAGGGCTTCTAGCAATGCGTCTAATTTAATTAAAAATCTATTGTCATATTCATCAAAGGATCAGGTTCAATTTGAAAAGATTAATGTTGATGAGCTATTTGATGAATTAACTAATAAAATAAATATTAAATTTAACAAGGATGTTGAATTTATTCAAAACTATAATGATGAAATGTCTAGAGTTAGTGTATATGGTTCAAAAATATTATTAATAGAAGCCTTGAATAATATTATCACTAATTCAATCGAATCATTTGATAAGCCAGATCATATTTTAATAATGAACGCTAAGGTTACATATTTAAATTCCTGTCCTAATGATGCTGTAAATGTAGTTGAGCATGTAAATGGCAAGTATTTACAAATAGATATTATTGATAATGGCTGTGGAATTCCCTATGATGAATGTAAAAGAATATTTGATCCCTTCTTTACTACAAAGGACAAATTCTCAAAATCAGGTCTAGGCTTAACCCAAGCATTAGGCACAATTATTAAGCATAATGGAATTTTATCCATGTACTCATGCGTTAAGCATGGTACAACTATGCGGGTTTATTTACCTTGTAAAGAGGATAAAATGCAATTATCCTTTGATTTATTTGTAAATAAAATAAAAATTTTAGTAGTTGATGATGATGACGTTGTTAGAGAAGTTCTTGAGCTAATGCTAAAGGATTTAGGATATGATGTAATATCCTCTAAAAATCCATACGAAGCCATCTCTATATTTGATTTGAATAAGGATAAAATTGATTTAGTTATATCCGATATGATTATGCCTAAAATGAATGGAAGAGAATTATTCTACAAATTAAAGGAATATAAAAAGAATATTAAATTTGTTTTATTAAGTGGATATACAAAAAACAATTTAGACCAAAAATTTTTAAATGATATTAATCTATATCTAGAAAAACCGATTAGAAGAGATTTACTAGAAATAGAAATAAAAAAATGCTTAAAATAAGTTATATATATACATAATTAATTTGTTGTGCTATCATAGTAAAAGATAAGGTGATTAAAATGTTTACAAATGCTTTAGATGCGATTAACTATATTGAACATATTAAAAGAAAAGAAAAAAGAGAAAATCTTAATCGAATGAAAAAGGCCTTAAGCTTACTTGGTAACCCACAAAATAGCTTTAAAGCCATCCATGTTGCTGGAACAAATGGCAAAGGAAGCACAGTATGCTATATTTCTAATATTTTATGTGCGGCTGGATACAAGGTTGGGTCCTTTATTTCTCCTTATGTAATTAGGTTTAATGAACGAATAATGATTAATATGGAATATATTTCAGATGAAAAGCTTGTTAAATATGCAAATATTGTTTTAGAAGCTGCTAATACAATTCAAAAAGAGGATGATGATGTTGTAACCTTCTTTGAATTTATTACATTGATGGGATTTTTATATTTTAAGGAAGAGCATGTAGACTATGCAGTAGTAGAGGTTGGAATGGGTGGTATTTTAGATGCTACTAACGTTCTTGATGGGGCTTTAAGATGTATTACTAGTATTGGCTTTGATCATATGAATTCCTTAGGAAATACACTTGAAGAAATCGCCTCTAAAAAGCTTGGTATTGTGCATGAAAATGATACTCTAGTCACAACAGTTGAAGAGACCCTATATAGCTATTTTAAGCAATATTGCAATAATTGTAATGCTAAAATGATATACATTGACAAAAATAAGAGTATAAAATCAACTATAGATGGTACAGAATTTGAATATAAAGGATCTAAATACAAAACACCTTTATTAGGTGAATTTCAGGCTTATAATGCTATCTTAGCTATAGAAGCCGTAAATCAATTAAATTTGAATATTGATGTGGACACAATAAATTTAGGCTTAAGTAAGTCAATTTGGCCAGGAAGACTACAATTGATTCAAAATAACCCTTGTGTTCTAATTGATGGCGGACATAATATCCACGGTATTAATGCGGTTGTAGAAGCTATTAAAAAGCTTACCGATAAAAAAGTAAGCGTAGTATTTTGTGCACTTAAGGATAAAGAAGTAGATAAAATGATTGGTAAGCTTGAGGAAATAGCCAATAAATTTTATTTTACTCAAATTGATGATTTACGTTCCTTGGAATCAACAGCCTTTACTGGATTAACAAGTCTTTCTAATAAAGCATTCGTAGATTATAAGGAGGCTATTTCCTGTGCATTAGATGCTGCAAATAAAGATGATATCATTTTAATTACTGGTTCCCTTCATTTTATATCTAATGTAATTTCTTATTTTAATAATTAATATTTTAAAATACACTTCAAAATGGATATGTTATTTTGAGGTGTTTTTTTATGCATATAAAGGATATAAAAAAGGATAATCGTCCAATGGAAAAGATGTTGGCTAATGGCCCTAGCTCTTTGTCTAATGAAGAACTACTTGCGATTTTAATTCATACTGGTACCAAGAAGAAATCTAGTATTGATATTAGCTATGAAATAATTAATAGTGTTGATAATCTATCAGATTTATTAAATCTATCAATTAAAGAGCTTATGCGATTTGATGGAATAAAGGATGCAAAGGCTTGTACAATTGAAGCCGCAATTGAACTTACAAGAAGAATGATTTTTGATAAGAAAAAAAGAACTCAGATGTCAGATCATAGAGATTGTATTAATGTTTTAATGCCACTTCTTAGCAATATAAAAGAAGAAATACTTGTAAGTTTATTTCTTGATAGTAATCTAAATCTTTTATCCTATAAGAAATATTCTGGAACATCCTTTAAGGTTGGTCTGCCGGCAAGTGAAATCATAAAGGAAGCTATAATCTTGGGCGCCAGAGGGATAATTTTATCTCATAATCATCCATCTGGTAATCCAAATCCATCTGATTCTGATATTGAATCAACAGAAGCTTTTATTGAGCAATTAACTCTATTTAATCTTATTTTATTTGATCATATCATAATTGGTAATGGTGAATATTATTCATATAACGATGGAAAACTTTATTCGATTTAATATTATTAATTAAATAATAACCTCATATAATTATTAGGTGATTATAATTAAAAAGATAAAAATAATTATATTTAGCTTTCTAACTACTTTAATGGTATTTTTAAAAATATTGTTTCCTAATATATTTTTATGGATAAAAAATATTATTAGCAAATCATTATCACTTTATTCATTATCATTTTTATTAGTAGGTAATCCTTATACCTATAATGAGGTCGCAAGAACTAATGAAATTTCAGTTAAGGAATGTACATATTATGAGGAAAGTATTTATGTTAATCTTTTAAATAATGAGGTAAGACTACCTTTTTCTGGTATTGTTATAAAAAAGAATAAAGATTTAATTGGGGTAGAGGTTTCAAAAAATATTATATTTTATTTAAATGTTGATAACAGTCCATGCTTTTTATATGAATATGTTACGCCAGATACAATATTAGCTTATCAAAATAGCTATCTAATTTATTCAAATGATATTAAAAACTTAGAATATTTAAATTATAAGGTTAGCTATAATGAAATTTAAGATTTCTTTGATATATGTTATTTTTTTAATTTGCTCATATTTCATATATGGTAATGAGATATTAGTTGCGCTTATCATATCGTTTCTTTTTCATGAAATTGGACATATCGTAGTAATACTTGCCTTAAGGGTTAAAATAATAGATATCTCATTAAATATATTTGGAGGTAAATTAAATATTGAAGGGGTTAATAGATGCCCAATCGATGATATATTAATATATATAAGTGGACCGATAATTAATCTAATATTATTTCTTTTTGGTATGTTTATTAAAAATAGTTCCTTAATAATTGTAAATAAATATTTGTTAATATTCAATTTATTGCCATGTATGCCTCTTGATGGCTTTTATATAATGTTAAATTTAAATGCCATATTATTACCATTTTATAAGGCATATAGTATATCCTTAATTATTTCATTATTTATTAGTATAGGAATCTTATTTTTGGGAATTTTCTTTAACATTTATATGGTTATTTTAGGATTTTATTTTTTATATATTTCGATCTATAGCTTAAAAAATAAATCAATGTATCATGAAATATTAGTTGAAAGAATGAGTAAAACGGGCATTAAGCTTAAAAATAAGGAAATAAAATCACAAATTAATATAAAAAAAATAATATATAAGGGTAAAAAAAGCTATTTTATATTAAATGATAAGGTTTATACTGATGAATTTTTTCTAAAAAAACATTTAAAAAAAAGTTAATATAAAGTATAATATTCTTGTTTTAAGTAAGGGTGTTTTTATGAGAATAAATGCAGGTAAATTTAAAAACCATAATATAGAAATGACAAATTTAGATACAACAAGAGAAACAAGTGATAAGGTAAGACAGGCTATTTTTAATTTAATTGGTCAGTTTTTTGACGGAGAAGTCGTCCTTGATCTTTTTTCAGGCTCTGGTGCAATGGGACTTGAGGCTTTATCGAGGGGTGCTTCAAGAGCTGTGTTTAATGATATTAATAAAAAAGCCTTAGATTGTACACGCCGTAATGCTTTAAAATTACGAATTAGTGATTCCTGCGAGTTTAATAACCTTGATTATGCTGATTATTTAAATAATACAAATCAAAAATTTGATATTATTTTTCTTGACCCTCCTTATAAAATGAATAATGTAGATGAAATACTTAAGCTAATTAAAGAAAATAAGCTATTAAATGAAAATGGAATTATTTCCTTTGAAATGGAAAAGAATACGAAGCCAGAAAGTGCATATTTTGAAATAATTAAAGATAGAAGCTATGGGATAAAGAGAGTAGTAATATATAAAGAGGGTAATTTTAATGAATAAGGATATAATGAATTTAACTGATAAATATTTAAGTTTTATTAATAGATATAAGCCTGAGAATGAATTTATGGCAAAATGGTTTGATGTTATTGCGGATGATTGTGCATATATTATTTGCTTAGCCTCTGATTTTTCAATTATGATTTTTGAAACAGCTCAAGCAAGAAGAATAATATCATACATGCTAAATAATGAAAACTTCGATTTTGGTATGCAGGTAGATTATTTTGGAATTGGTAATTTAAAATTCTATTATGATGATGAGGAGCATTTAAGAATTTATAATAAAAGGGTTGGCTCTTTTTTTAAGGACGCTACTAAAGCGGAAATAAAAAAGATTAATGATATAATTGATTATCTTGATATTATTTTGAAAAATGAATATTGCAACGTATTTAACGATAATCATTTGATGCATTATTCTGTAATTGAAAATTATACTTTGCTTTGTTCAAAGGGAATACCATTTGATAGGTCTATGGAGTTAAAATATAAATTTAAGAATATAAATAAAGAATATACATTTAAGTTTTCAAATGAAGAGGCTACCTATATTGATTTATTCTATTTTGAGTTTCCATTGCTATCATCTAGAAGAAATGAATATCTTTATCCTTATGTATTATGTATATCTGATTCTTCTCATAATGCTAGTTTTTATACTTTAGATTATGACTTTAAGGATATTATAAATCCCATTTTAGAAATACTTACATCTCATAGCTTGAGTCAAAATACTTATATTTCAAATGGCATTTTATATGAATTGTTAAAAAAAACATTACAAAAAGGAAATATAAATGTAAAGCATATTCCATTATGTGCTGAATCATACTGTACCTTTTCGTCATTAGAATATAATATATTTAGATATCTACATGAAAAGGGTGATCTATTCGTTGATGAGTTAGCTAAAGTCTTTTATGATGTTAATTTAATCTATGAATATTGTAATAAAAACTCTTCGGAAGACGGATATATTGACAGATATTTATTTGAAACATCTAATAAATATCTATTTGATTTATATAATACTATGCAAAAATATGATTTAAAGGATATTTGGGATGAGCTTGAGAACAATTTTTCAATTAAAATTGCTGATACTATTCCTGAACCAAGTCAAGAGGATGAAGAAGAGAATAGTGAAGATCAATCAAGTGACAATTTGGATAAATTGGAAGAATCAAATTTTGATAATGATGATGTAATTAATGATTTACTAAACTAATGTATATACGGGACATAGATTACTTTACAAGTTATTAATAATTTGCTATAATTTGATATATACTAAAGTGATGATAAAAGAAGTAACTATAAGTGATAATTATTAGCGAGAACCGATGGTGAAAGGGTTTAATTAATCAGATAGCGATGACACTTTTGGAATGATTACGAGAGTAATACGTAGCCGGCGTTAACGGATAGAGCTAGTTTAAATTTACTAGAAGTAAGGTGGCACCACGGTTATTTCGTCCTTATAGATATGATTTTTCATATTTTAAGGACCTTTTTTTCTTGAGGAGGACATTGTGAAATCAAATTTACCTGTTATAAATCATAGGTTGTTTAAGCTTAGAGAGCTTAATGAGAATGATACATTAGATTATTTTTTTCTTGTATCATCGTTTGAGACTTGCAGATATTTAACATTTGGACCGGTAAGTAATGTATCAGAAGCGAGACTTTGCCTAGATAAATTTTACTTTAGTAGACAAAAAATGGGTTTACCAGGAGCATATGCAATTGTAAACAAAAAGGATGAGATGATTGGAATTATTGAGTATCATACCTATTTTGTTCAAACAAATTGTGCTGAACTAGGTTTTATTTTAAGAGAGGATTACAGGCATAAAGGCATAATGACCTGTGCTCTTAAGGAAATGATTAAGGTAGGCTTTTTATATTTGGGCTTAAGTAAAATAATTGTCGGTCACGTTGATTTAAATGAAGAATGCGAAAGATTAGTTAAACGAGTTGGCTTCAAATATGAGTTTACAAGATACGGTGAATTTGAAACTAAGGACACTCATGAAAAACGAAATATCATTTATTATAGTATGTATAAAGAGGAATATGAGGGGTTAATCAATGAATAAGTCTAGATGGTTAAAAAGAATTATTGATATGATTGAAAGAATTAGTGACCTTTATGGCTTTAATCTACTTATTAATGAGGATTTTTCCAATCAAAATAAGGAATGTAAATTTCTTATAGAAAAAGAATCAATGATTTTTGTAGCAAAATGTAATAGTAATAAATATTCATTTAAGGAGATTTATGATTACCTTTTAGCTATTAATAAGGGTTTTGGATTTAAAAAATATAATTTAGATTGTAATATAAATACCTATAATCTTAAATATATAGTTAATAATGAACAAATTGGTATTATTAATGATGATAATAATTTGATTCTAAAGATTAATTTAGATTTAGTTATTGAACAAATTGCCAATGAAAAAAGAAGCCTTGATTCAAAACCGTTCTATCATGTATATATGATAGCTCTTAATGACCAATCAATAGATGAAGCCCTAAGAGAGCTAAATGTATGTAGGCTTGGAGGATTAAAAGCAGAAATCATGATAAATCCTAGCAATTTAGAGGATGCTATTAATTTTGCATATGACCAAAATAGTATGTTTATTTGTACATATGACAAAGATAATTTAACTATCCTCAATACAAAAACAAACGAAGAGCAAGATATTAATATTAATGAATTATATCCTTACATATTTGCATATATTAAAGGATTAAACAAATGCAGTGGTTGTAAGGAAAAGGAGGAATAAAATATGAAAAGAGAATTAATTAAAAATATCAAATTAGGTGAGGTAAATCACGTAGCAGGGTTCGTTGAAACAATTAGAAATAAAAAAGCAATGTGCTTTATTGTTTTAAGAGATGTTTCTGGTAAGCTACAACTTACAATTGAGAAAGAGAAGCATCCTGAACTTAATGATATTTTAGATCAAATTACAAATGATTCAGTTATTGAGGCTGAGGGTCTAATTTTAGCATCTGAGTATGTTAAACTAAATGGTATGGAAATGTATCCAGATACAATTAAGATAGATAGTATTTCAGCACCAAATCCAATCGTAGCTCCTAAAGGAGAGGAAACAAACATTGATTTAAGAATTGATTATCGTTGGATTGACCTACGTACTGAAAAAAATACATTAATGTTTAAGGTTCAATCTTATTTTGTATCTAAATGTCGTGAGTTTTTAATAAATAATGATTTTATTGAAATTCATTCACCAAAGCTTCAGGGTGCAGAGTCAGAATCTGGTGCTGGAGTATTTAAGGTAGATTATTTTGATCGTAATGCTTATTTAGCTCAATCACCTCAATTCTATAAACAAATGGCAATGGCTGCTGGATTTGAACGTATTTTTGAATCTGGACCAGTTTTTAGAGCCGAAAAATTTGCATCTCGTAAGCATGCAACAGAGTTTACAGGCTTTGATTTAGAGTTTTCATATATTGAATCATATGAGGATGTAATGAAAATGGAAGAGGATATGCTAACATATGCTCTTGAGGCCTGCCATGACAAGTACAATGAAGAAATTAAGAAGGTATTTGGTCTTGAAATTGTTGTACCTAAAAAGCCATTCCCAAGAATTGACTTACATGACTTATATGATGAGCTAGAGCAAAGATATGGCTACAAGGTTCCTGAGGAGGAAAAGGGAGATCTTACAACTGAAGGAGAAAGAATGTGTGCTCAATTTTCAATGGATAAATATGGACATGAATTCTTATTTGTAACAGGCTATAGTAAGGAATGCCGTGCATTCTATCATATGCGTGATGAACATGGTGTACCTCAAGGCTATGACTTGATTTGGAAAGGCTGTGAGATTACAACTGGAGCTCAAAGAGAGCATCGTTATGATGTACTATGTGCCCAGGCTAAAGAAAAAGGCCTTGACAATGATGTTAAGTTTTATTTAGATTTCTTCAAATATGGATGTCCTCCACATGGCGGCTTTGGTATTGGTGTTGACCGTATAACAATGCTAATCTTTAATGTTGGTATTAAGGATGCTATGTTCATATTCCGTGGACCAGATCGCTTAAATCCTTAATATTATTTAATGTTATGTTGTACTCATAGCAATAAAATACTCTTTACAAAAGGAGACTATAATCATAGGTACAATGTGATTATTTTAAATATTTATGAGAAAAAATATAAGCTGGGATGAATATTTTATGGGGGTTGCTTTACTTTCTGCTAAAAGAAGTAAAGACCCAAACACTCAGGTTGGAGCCTGTATAGTTAATACATCAAAAAGAATAGTAGGAATAGGCTATAATGGTCTACCATTTGGCTGTGATGATGATAAGTATCCATGGACTAATGATAAAACCGGTCCATATCTTGATACAAAATATCCATATGTTGTTCATGCTGAACCAAATGCTATTTTAAATTCCACCTCAAATCTTGAGAATGCATCTTTATATGTTACACTTTTTCCATGTAATGAATGTGCTAAGCTAATCATTCAAAGCGGAATAAAGCATATCTATTATATGGATGATAAATATAAAGATGAGGATTCTTCAATTGCATCTAGAAGAATGCTTGATAGTGCAGGTGTTACATATAAGCAAATTAAAAAAATTGAGGTAGATTTAACTTGCGAATAATATTAAAAAGATTAATAATTATAGCATTGGTATTAATGGTACCATACATATATATTTTAGTTATTACTACAACTCGTACTGATCGGCAGGCTCTTATGCCAGGAGATATTAATAATGTTAATGATTTAATCGAGATTAATACTCAAAATAACGAGGAAGGTTCATTTAATAGTGTATATGTTACAACATTCTCTCATACAACAATATTTCAAAATATGTTGTTAGAAACATCAGAAATAAGTACATCTAATGATATATCGTATCAGTCATATTATTCTAATAAAGAACTATCTGATCAGGGTATATTATATAAGGATACCTCAATTATGTATTCTTTAATATATAGCTATAAGGAAGCGTCAAAACGTGATTCTAATATTAACCTTATGTATAAATATACAGGCTTTAAAATTGCATATTATGCAGAGGGCTTAGCTTTTAAGGTTAATGATTTAATATATCAAATAAATAATTATAATGTTAATGATAATGTTGATGATTTTAAAAATGCATTTCTAAATCAAAATGTTGGTGATACATTTTATATTTTAAGGGACAATAAGGTTATTACGCACGTTTTAACAAGCGATGATGTTTATAAAAGCAATGATCATACCTATGTAAGATATGGATATTATCATATATATGATATTGATTATGAAAATTCAACGCCTTCAATTAAAATCAATAAATCATCAACTGTAGGTCCATCGGCAGGATTACTACAAACCCTATCTGTTTTTAATCGTTTATTATCATTTGATTATACTCATGGGTTAACAATTTCTGGTACTGGTACAATTGATGTAGCTGGTAATGTTGGCGCAATTGGTGGTATTGAACAAAAGGTGTATACAGCATCCTTAAGAAAGGTAGATGTATTCTTTTGCCCAAGAGAAAATGCAACAGATGGATTAAAAGCGTACAATAGTTTAAGAAATAAAGGTAAAATGAAATTTTATGTAGTTGATACGTTTGAGGATGCAGTAAAATATTTGGAGGAGCTTGATGCATAAAGTACTAAATTCATATTATGAGGCACAAAAAGTTTTATTATCTGGAAAAAAGAGGATAAAATTTAAGGATAAGCTATTATATAATTTAATTGCCGTAATATTTACATTGTTTTTTGCTAGTGCTCCAATTGCATTAATAGTTAATTTATTTTTATTTGAGGAATACTTTAATTTTGTAGCGTTAGCTGCAGTTGTAGTAGTATTGGGTTCATTATTTATTTATAATGTCATAATTTTAAGTATCTATAAGAAAAAAATTGAAGAATTTAAATACAGCCCTATTTTAATTACTAATGCTACTATATATATATTTATCGGGATTATTGTATATTTATTATTAATTTTTCCAATCAAGGAGTTGATTTTATGATTGCGTTATTAATTGGTTTATTAGTTATTGCTTTAGACCATATAACTAAAATTATTATCGTTGCGGCTAAACCAGTTGGTACTGGACATGGTTTTATTGAATTTAATTTAACATATAACACAGGTGCTGCATTTTCCTTTATGGATGATAACACATTATTTTTAGCAATTTTAAGCTTAATTGCGACAATTATATTAATATATATTGCCTTCAAGCATTTTAAATTTAACCAAAAGAAGCTTATTCACATATCAATTGGATTATTAATTGGTGGTGCAGCTGGAAATATGATTGATCGTTTTTTAACTGTTTTTGGAGTTCAAAAGGGAGTTGTTGATTTTATTGTTGTAAGATTTGGTTCATGGGAATTTCCTGGAACCTTTAATGTAGCAGATTTCTTCCTAGTAACCGGAGTTTGCTTAATTGTATTAGAAATTTTAGTTTTAGATACAATTAAAAAGCATAAGCAAAATAAGCATGAAAGATTAAGTGGTAATGATAATGAAAATAACTAAAGAACAAGCAGGACTACGTTTAGATAAGGTTGCTAGTGAAATATCTGGAATATCTCGAAGCACAATTCAAGCGATGATTGATGAGGGATATGTAAAGGTTAATGGAAAAACTGAAAAAAACAAATATCTTTTAAAGGAAAATGATGAGCTTGAAATTCAAAAAAGAGAAGCTAAGGATTTAAATTTAGAGGCTTTAAATCTTAATATCGAGATTGTATATGAAGATGATTATGTAGCAGTAGTATACAAGCCTGAAGGAATGGTAGTTCATCCTGCTAATGGTAATGATAGTAATACCTTAGTAAATGGTCTTTTATATGAAATGGATTTAAAGGATACTATTAATGATGTAAAAAGACCAGGCATAGTTCATCGTATAGATAAGGATACATCTGGCTTATTAATGATTGCAAAAAATGATCTTGCACTAAAATCATTACAAAAACAGCTTCATGAGCATTCGTGCAATCGAGTATATGTAGCACTTGTATATGGTGAAATTACAGAAAATAAGGGTAGAATAGAAGCTCCAATTGGTAGAGATCCAGTTGATCGTAAAAAAATGGCAGTTGTCGCAGGAGGGAAAGAGGCTGTAACTAATTTCAGAGTTCTCGAAAGATTTAAAGGTTTTACCTTGGTAGAATGTCGACTAGAAACTGGTAGAACACATCAAATTAGAGTTCATATGAAATATATTGGACATCCTTTAGTTGGCGATATTGTTTATGGACCTCGAAAAGTTATAGGGACCACTGGTCAATTTTTACATGCAAAAACAATTGGCTTTATTCATCCATTTACTCAAGAATATATGGAATTTTCTCATGATTTACCTTCATACTTCATAGATAAGATAGAAGAACTAAGAGATGATTCAAAATAAAAGTATGTCAAATTGTTGGTTACCCAATATATTTGACATACTTTTTAATTATAGCTTGATTTTCTTCTTAGTAGTTTATTAGAAATACTATATTGTTTCGAAAGTTTGATTTTTTCTTTCTGTTGAATTTTTTTATAGTTTTCGTTTTCATCATAAAACTTTTTCTTTTCATTCTTTAAGTTTTCATAAATGATTTTATTTTCACTATCTAACTGAATATTTTTAAGCTTATATTCATCAGTAATTTTTTTTCTTTCAATTTTTTCATATTTTGGTAAAATAGCCATATGCTTTTTACGGTTGAAATTATTTTGCTTTAAAGCCTTATCATGAAGCTTAAGATTATTATTTTTAATATTATCAAGTTCAACAATAGATAGATCATAATTATGGTTAATAGCTTTGATTTCTTTAATAATAGACTCTCTAATACTAGAGCTATTTTCATCACAAGCATTAAATACTTTCATAAAATCTTCTTTGTGCTTATTATTTTTTTCAATCAATTCAATTTCCTTTGATTTCTTTTTATCAATATTGCTATAAGAATTTTGAATATATTTTTTTTCTATTAAAGCGATTTGATTTTTATTTTCAATTTGCTTTTCAAAATTAAGCATATTATTTGTTTTAATTTTACGTTCAAGTAACTTTTGAGATTTTTCATAATTTTTATTGATAACGTTTAGCTTACTATTATGACTTAAAGAAGCGTTTTTATATAAGTCTTCAATTATATTTAATTCGATATTGTAGGAATTTGAAATAATATTTTTTAACGCTTTTGAGATATTCATAAAGGCTTTATTTATACTTGTACAAGCTTTATTTAAAATATTAATTATATTTTTTTGATTAAAATTTAAACCGTTACTAAAATCAACCAAATATTCAATTTTTTGTTCAATTAAATTAAAAATATTTTCATATTTAGTAATTATTTGATTAAATGGAGCTAGGTCTGCTTGCTTGTATTCATTTATTTTTGCTAATGATTTAGCTGTTATAGCTTCGTTTATTTGCTTTTTTTGCGGAATATTACTGATTTGATCCTCTAAAGCCTTAATTTTTGATGTAATATTATTAATTTTTAAAGTCTTATCTTTAATTTCTTTTTTTATAATTCGAATGTTTTGATTACTAATAGTATTTTTAACTGCTTCAAGCTTAGTTTTTAAAAGGTTTATGTCCTTGTAGTAGGCATAAATAGTTGCTTTATATCTAGAAATAGTTTCATTTAACGATTGTAAATTATCATTGATTTTATTTTCGTTTTCCTTGTGTTCATTATTAACTTCGGTAATTTCATCATTATATGAATTTCCAATATTAAAGCTAATTCTATCATTTATAAGCTTTTGTATTAATATATTAGCTTGATTACTGTAATCATCAAACAAATTATTAAATATTAATATTATTTTTTTGATATATTCTTGTTTTATTTCATTTTTTAGAGGAAAGTTTACAATATTTTTTAAAAGATTTGTTAAATAAATTGTATACCCTCTTAAAACATTTTCTAAACAAGCTAATAGGCCATTAAAAACCTTATAATCAACTTTAAGCTTTTTTACTTTAAGCTTAAGCTTTGATTCTTCAATAGAAAAATATAAATTCTCATTTAATAATAATGTATTATACTTAAATTCAAGCAGTTCATGGTTTTTTGATAACTCTGCATCCTTTTTGTAATAGTCAGAGGAGAAGCTGTTAAGCTCTTTATTAAGGGCTAATAGTGCCTTTTCCTTGTCATATACATTTTGGTAATTAGCTACATCGAAATCATGGAGTAAATTTGTTTTTTCAAGCTCTGATGTAATTAATCCTTGATTATATTTAACTAAGTTTTTATATTTTTCAATGTTTAAAATTGCTAAGAGGTCATTTAATCTTTTTTTATTATTATCAATTTTTTGCTTAGCCTCAATCGTATGATCAAGAAAGCTAATTAGATATTCCTTATGGCTATTTAGATTTGCAAGCTTTCGTTCTAATTGAAATAAACCGGATTTAATATTTAATTCAAATTTTTTAAAATCAATATTAAAGCTTAACTTTAAATTTTCCGATGAAATACGATTTTTATTTGCTTCAATAGAAAGGTTATTTTCGATAATTTTTTCATATTCTTTTTGTTCTAACTTAGCATATTGAATACTGTTTAAAACCTGATGACGTTCGATTTTCTCATCAATTTCTAAAAGAGCTAACTTATATTTACGATCATTGTCTAATACATATTTGTTGTTTTTTAATATATTAGTATTCCTTTGGTAGGATTTTACGATTTCATTTTCCTTTTTCTTCATAAGCTTATCATATTGGAAGAAAACTTTTTTAGCGTTTCTTTCTTGATATTTATTCATTTTTTTAGAAAATGTATTATTAGACACTAATTCATTATTTAAATAAATAGTATCATTGTATTGCTTTTCTAATTGATATCTTTTAAGAGAATAAGAAGAATAGAAATCTTCAAGTAATTTATTATATTCTAATGTTTCAGTATCGATTTGATTATCTAAGATTTCAAATTTTTTCTGTAAATCGTTTGAAATTTTTTGCCTTAATGAATTATATTTTTCAGTTATTTGATTTAAGTTCTCATTTAATGAATCTATCTCAATATTTGATTGAATATTATTAAGATTTTTTTCACTATTATATTTTTTTGTTGTATTATCGATAAGCTCATTAAACTTGATGTCCTCATCTAATACCAAATTGATGTTTCGGTTTTTTCTTAGGGCAATTTCATCATTGATAACACTGATTGACTTTTTGGTATTATTTATTTGTTCGGTTATTTCATCTATTTTTTTGTTTGTAGTTTCGGATAATATATATATATCCTTAGAGGTTTTTGCATGGCTTTGATTATTATCAGTTTCTCGATTTTTATTAAACTGAATCATCATTTGATTATAATGCCGATGAATATCTGGTTCATAACCCTGAAAGCCTAGGTTTGTTAAATTCTTATTTATATCTATATTGTTAACAATATCACGATGCTTTATTGTGTTTAAATATTCCTTATCCTCAATAGAAATATTTTGTTGGTTAATTTCGTTTAATTTATTTTTTAAATCAGAAGAAATATTATCTGTATTAAAACGAAATATAGCTTCATAATTTTCTTTATCATGTTGAAATTTATCGTTATTTTTTAAAATAGAATTATCATAATTTTTAATAATATCTATTGTATCATTACTAGCTTCAAGATAAATATTCTCAAATTCAGCAATAGATTTCAAAGAATTTTGATAGATTAATTCAAGACTAGGTAGGTCATACGCAAGAGAAGAATATTCTGGCTTTGAATGTAATTTGCTATATTCAAGATGAAAGCTATTTATAGCATCTTTAAAGCTCATATTATTCTCCTCCTTATTGTTTCTAATTTAATTATATTATATAATTAACTCATATTAATGTCAAAGAGATTAGGTGAAAGAATGAAGTGTAATATATGTAATGAGTTAATGAAGGAAGAAACGGACTATTATATTTGTCCATACTGCTCATATGCATTAAAAAGAAAGATAGAATCAAAAGAAACCCAATATAAAAGATATTTGGCTCATAAATACGATGAAAATTATATTTCATATATGAAAAATTTAACGAGGGAAATTGATTTTAATAATAAACTTGTCTTAGATTTTGGATGTGGCCAGCAGCCATGCTTAAGTAAAATTTATTTAAATTCAAAATTTGTAAATTATGATTTATTTTTTTATCCAAATGAAGATTATAAGCTCAATAAATATGATCTAATTTTAATTATTGAAGTCATCGAACATTTGGAAAATCCATATGATGTTTTAAATGAGTTAACTAATTTGCTTAAGGAAGATGGTAAAATAATGATTCATACTATGCTTTATGATGAAAAAACTGATTTTAGAAATTGGTGGTATACAAGAGATATTACCCACATATCATTTTTTAAGAAAGAAACCTTTGCTAAAGCTTGTAAAAGACTTAATTTAAAAATGGAATTAATAAACGGTTTTATAGTATTAAGTAATAATTAAAATCATATATATAATATGGTGATACTATTATTATTCATATTGTAAGAGAAAACGAAAGGATTAACGACATATTAAGAAATTATAATGTTAGCCTAGATGATGTTAAAGTATGTAATATGCATATTACTAATTTTAATGATTTAAAGCCTTCAACAAAATTAAGGATACCTAGTATTAATAGTGAAACAGTAGAAATACTTAATCAATCTGAACCTTTAGTAAGCCAATACTATGAACCAAACTTTACTATGAGTGAAGAAAAAAAGGATGATTTGAAACAAAATAATATGCCGAATGATAATCAAGGCCATAATAGATTTGGCTTTCGAGGACTTAATTTTGTTAAACCTCAAATAAAAAAAAGAGGCTTTAATAATGCAATCTATCCTCATTATATAAAAAAGAATAATGATGATACGAATAAAAAGTAAATATAGTATTAATATAATCTAGACATCTTACATTTTATTATTAAATAATGAAAATTAAGATGTTTTTTCTTGTCTTATTATGGTAAAATAGTTATGCTTATGAAAGGAACATTTATATGAGTTATTTGGATAATTTAAATATTTGGAAAAATTATAAGGATTTATTACCTGATTTAAAAAAAGAACTAGATTCAATGAATGAAAAGGAATTAGAGGATGCCTTTTATACTGATTTAGAGTTTGGGACAGGAGGACTTAGAGGCGTACTAGGTGTAGGTACAAATAGAATGAATATTTACACAGTAAGACGTGCTACACTAGGCTTTGCAAGATATCTTCTTAACCAACCTAATGCATTAAAAAGAGGAGTATGCATTTCTCATGATAATCGTCATATGTCAAGGGATTTTGCAGTTAGTAGCGCTAAAGTGCTTGCTAATTTAGGTTTTAAGGTATATCTTTTTGAGGATTTAAGACCTACTCCTGAATTATCATATTCAGTTAGATATTTAAACGCCATCGCTGGAATTATGATTACTGCATCACATAATCCTAAAGAATATAATGGATATAAAATTTATGATGAAGATGGATGCCAATTACTTCCAGCTGCTGCAAATCTTGTAATTAAGGAGATTGAAGCTATTACGGATATTTTCTCAGTTGTTGAGGCTGATTCATTTGATAATATTACTATTTTAGGCAAAGAAATAGATGAAGCTTATGTTAAGGATGTTACTACTATAGTTAGAAATCCAAATTGTAAAAAGGATTTTAAGATTACATATACTCCACTTCATGGAACTGGACAGGTTTTCTTTCCTAATGTGCTTAAGAATTTAGGCTATGATGTTTATCCAGTTATGGAGCAAATGACAAAGGATCCAAACTTTAGCGGGGTTAAAACATCAAATCCTGAAAACAAAGAAGCGTATGATGAATCAATAGAATATGCTAAAAGAATAGGCGCTTCTTTATGTCTTGCGACTGATCCTGATGCAGATAGATTAGGCGTTGCAGTATTACATAATGGCGAGTATGTACTACTTACAGGAAACCAAAGTGCTACAGTTTTATTTAATTATATTGTTAATGATATGGTAAGCAAAGGACAATCCTTAAAGGATAATTATTTATTTACTACTGTTGTATCATCAATGCTACCAAGCCTTATTGCAAATAAGCATGGAATAAACGTAGAAACTACACTTACTGGCTTTAAGTATATAGGCGCAAAAGCTAAGGAGATTGAAGGTAAAGGTCATTATTTATTTGGCTTTGAGGAATCATATGGCTGCCTAATTAAGGATAGTGTTAGAGATAAGGATTCACTTCAAGCATGTATTATGCTATGTGAGGCCGCAGCTTATTATTATGAGCAAGGTAAGGATCTAGTTGATGTTCTTGAAGATATTTATAAAGAATATGGATATACAATTGAAGATATTTCTAATATTGGATTAAAGGGTATAGAGGGTAAGAAGAAGATTGCTCTTATAATGGATTACTTTAGAAATAATGATATTTCTTTAACTGGATATGATATTTTAGTTAAAGAGGATATGAAGCTTGGTACAATTTTAGATTTAAAGACTAAAAAGGTAACTAAAAATCCACTTGAGACATCTAATGTAATTAAGTATCATTTAACTAATAACACTTGGTTTGTTTTAAGACCTAGTGGTACAGAACCAAAGCTTAAAGTATATTACGGTGTATCTGGTGATTCAAAGGAAAATGTTTATCAGTCTCTTGAGGATTTAAAAAATCAAGTTCTTGCAATAATTAATAAATTAATTTAATTTTTTGTTAACAATATTGAAAAAAATATTATATTTGTTATAATATTAGCAAATAGCGTTGAAATAGATAAGTAAAGCTACAAAAACTAGAGACTCGGGATGGTGGAAGCCGGGAAGTATGCTTGAAGCTACTATGGAGCTAATCGTATAATCCGCGTTAAGGATTTTGAGGGCAGATTTTATATCTGAACTAAGGTGGTACCGCGATAATTCGTCCTTAGATTTAAGGACGTTTTTTTATTTAAAGGAGATTTTTACTATGAAAAAAATGAAAAGCTATGAAATTAGACAAATGTGGTTAGACTTTTTTAAGTCTAAGGGACATCAAGTAGAGCCATCTGCATCATTGATTCCTCAAAATGATCCAACATTATTATGGACAAATGCTGGGGTTAGTCCGCTTAAGAAATACTTTGATGGTTCAGTAATTCCATCTAATCCAAGAATCACAAATGCTCAAAAATGTATTCGTACAAATGATATTGAAAACGTCGGTAAAACTGCAAGACATCATACATTCTTTGAGATGTTGGGTAATTTCTCAATAGGTGATTATTTTAGAGATGAGGTTCTACCATGGGCATACGAGCTATTAACAAGTGAAAAATGGTTTGGAATGGATAAGAATAATTTATATATCACATATTATCCAGATGATTGTGCAACTAGAGATTTATGGATAAAATGTGGTATTGCTAGTGATCATTTAATTCCTCTTAAGGATAACTTCTGGGAAATTGGTGAAGGACCATGTGGACCTGATACAGAAATTTTTTACGATAGGGGCTCATCATATGATTCTCGTGGTAAGGAATTACTAGAAAATGATATCGAAAATGATCGTTTCATTGAAATTTGGAATATTGTATTTTCTCAATATAATTCTAAACCAGGTATTCCAAGAAGCGAATATAAGGAATTGCCTCATAAAAATATTGATACTGGTTCAGGCCTTGAGCGTTTATGCTGTGTAATGCAAGGTGTTAATACTAACTATGATACTGACTTATTTATGCCTCTAATTAATAAGATTTCAGATATTTGTGGAGTAAAATATGATGGCCAAATGGCATTTAAGGTTATTGCTGACCATGTCCGTACAGTAACATTTGCAGTGGCTGATGGTGCAACAATGTCAAATGAGGGAAGAGGCTATGTCCTAAGACGTGTTCTAAGACGTGCTACAAAATATGCTAAACGATTAGGCATTAATCGTCCATTTATGTCAGAACTAGTTGATGTCGTAATAGATATAATGGAGCCATTCTATCCATATTTGAAGGATAAGGCATCAATTGTAAAGGAAATAATGACAAGAGAAGAAACTAAATTCCTAGAAACGATTAATCAAGGTGAAAAGAGATTTAGTGAAATTGCTAAAAATTGTGATGTAATTAGTGGTGAAGACGCATTCTTATTATATGATACATACGGATTCCCATATGAATTAACTCAAGAATATGCAGAGGAGCTTGGAAAAAGCGTTGATGAAGATGGCTTTAAAAAAGCTATGGCTTTACAAAAAGAGCGTGCAAGAAGCTCAAGAAAGGATATGGCATCCTTTGCTTCACAGAATGAATCATTTATGCAATTTAAGGATAAATCAGAATTTATTGGTTATGATAATTTAGAATCTAATTCAACAGTTATTGCTGTATTTGATAATGGTATTGTTCTTGATAAAACACCATTCTATGCATTTAGTGGTGGTCAATTATGCGATAAGGGAACAATTGATGGTTTTGAGGTTTCAGATGTTTCAAAGCTTCCTAATGGACAGCATTTACATATTGTCTTAGATAAAAAATTTAATGTTGGTGACAAAGTAGTTTGTAAGGTTGATTTAGAAAACAGAAATTTAACTCGTAAAAATCACTCTTCAGCTCACCTATTCCAAGCTGCACTTCAAGCTTTATTTGGTCATCATATTCATCAACAAGGATCTCAGGTTTCATCAAGCTATATGCGCTTTGATTTTAATAATTATAATTCATTTAAGGATGAAGAAATAATAAAGGTTGAGGACCTAGTAAATCAATATATCAATGAAGCACATATTGTAGACACAAAGGTTTTACCAATTGAGGAAGCTAAAAAGCTAGATGCAATGGCATTATTTGACGATAAATATGGTGATTTGGTAAGAGTAGTAGATATGGGTGTTTCTCGTGAATTTTGTGCAGGTACACACGTAGCTAATACAAGCGATATAAAATCATTCCAAATTGTAGGCTTTGAATCAATAGGCTCAGGAGTATTTAGATGCTTAGCTACAACAGGTCCTAATGCATTTAGCTTACTTAAGGAAAATCTTAAGAACCTAGAAGATGAGCTTAATACAATTAATAATAAAATAAATTCTATTATTAATGATGCTAAGAATGAAAATATTAAATTATCATTCAAGGATGAATTTAGCTATGGTAATGAAGTAGGATATAGATATGTATTAAAGCTTAAAGAACATATAGCTTATTTATCAAATGCATGTAAGAATTTGGATAAGGAATTTAAAAATGCAAAGAGTAAAAATGCTCTTTCTGATCTTGATTCATATCAAAATGCAATTGAAAAAAATCAATATTTGTTTATTAGTTTAGATGGTAAGGATACAAATGTAATTAAGGATTTAGCATCTGCTTTACAGAATAAATATAATTTAGCTTTAGTATTTATTAGTTCTATTAATAATAATCGTATAACATTTGTAGCTAAAACAAATGGCACGATTAATGCATCTGACATCGTTAAAAAGGCAGCCGCATTATGTAATGGTAAAGGTGGAGGTAAGCCTGATATTGCACAAGCGGGTGGTGAAATTCCTGATAACCTAGACTCTATTATTAAGCAAATCAAGGAATCACTATAATGAAATATTTAGGATTAGATTTAGGTTCAAGAACACTAGGTCTTGCAATTTCTGATGAGCTTGGTATGTTTTCAAGAGCATATGATACATTGCGCTTTCAAGATGATGATTACGAATATGCTATTGAAAAAACCATTGAGATTTGTCAAAAGGAAAAAATCAAGGAAATAGTACTTGGGAACCCCAAGCACATGAATGGTGATGAGGGAATAAGATCCCAAATTAGCTATAATTTTAAAGCAGAAATTGAAAAAAGATCAGATATTAAGGTTCATTTAATCGATGAAAGACTTACAACTGTAAGAGTAGATAAAGCTATGATTTTAGGAAATTTATCAAGACAAAAGAGACATCAAAAGAAAGATGAAATGGCTGCGGTAGTCATATTACAGGATTTTTTAGATCAAAAGCACTAAGGAGGACAATAAAGTGGACGATAAAACATTAACAATTATTACTGATAAAGGTGAAGAAATTCTTTGTGAAATATTATTTACAACTCATATTACAGAGTTTAATAAGGATTATGTAGTATTTGTTGAAAAGGGAACAGATACAGCATCAGCTGCGATTTACTACCCAACTGATAATGGTCAAGGAAAACTTGAACAAATTACCTCTGAAGAGGAATGGAATCGTTTAGAGGAATTATTAGACGATTTTTACAATCAAAATGAAAATGGCTGCACAGGTTCATGTGATAGCTGTGATAAGTGCGAAGAGGAAATCGAAGAATAATGAGCTTACCAATATCAGATGATGATTTAAAGAGAATGAATAATATTAATTTCTCTGATTATTTCCTTAAAATGAAGGAATATGCAAAAGAGAATAATGTTCCTATTATTCAGGATGAAGGTTTAGCATTTTTACTTACATTAGTAAGAATTAAAAAGCCTATAAGAATCCTAGAAATAGGAACAGCAATTGGTTATTCAGCATCTATGATGGCAAATGAGGGCTGTTTAGTTTATACAATTGAGCGAGATGCTAAAATGTATGAACAGGCTATGCTCAATGTTGAAAATCTTGGACTATCTGATAAGGTAAAGGTTATATTTAAGGATGCCTTAGAAGCCTTTGATTTAGTTAAGGAATATGAATTTGATATGATTTTTATTGATGCGGCTAAGGCTCAATATACAAATTTCTTTAATTTATATTCTCCACTTTTATCTCCAACAGGTATAATTGTGACTGATAATATGCTATTTCATGGGGTAAAAATGGAGGATGCAAAAACAAGAGCATTAAGAGGACTCATAAGAAAATTAAATTCGTATACAAATTTCTTACTAGATAATCCTAATTTTAAAACTACAATCTTTAATTTAGGCGATGGAATTGCAGTTTCTACTAGACGTTAGTATTGTAAAAAATAATTATTTAGAATATAATATAATTGTTTAGTGAGGTACAAAATGAATATATTATTTTTCTTAAGACCTAAGGCAGAGGTTGACTACCTTTATAGTGAATATACAATAAGACAAGCACTTGAGCAGATGGAGGAGCATAAATATCAGGTATTACCAATTATTGACAAAAATGGTGATTATTTTGGTTCTATTTCCGCTGCGGATATTCTTTTTGCCATAAAAAAAGAAGCTAATTTTGATATAAAACTAGCTGAAAAAAGAAAATTAATTGACGTTGAAAGAACAAGAAGCTACCAAGCAATCAATATTAATAAAGATATAAATGAGCTGATTAGAGTCTCATTAGAACAAAATTTTGTACCAGTAGTAGACGATAGAAATAAATTTATTGGTATAGTAACAAGAAAGGACATAATTCTTTCTTTTCTTAAAACAAACGTGAATGATGGAGGAACAAAATGAAAATTGCAGTAATCGGCTGTGGCTCTATGGGATGTTATTTTGGAGCTAAGCTTTCAGTAAAAAATGAAGTGGTATACATAGATACATTTCAAAAAACTGTTGATGCACTTAATCAAAATGGTATCACAATTATTGATAATCAAACAAGTACAAATTATAAGGCAGATGCATTCCTATCAGGGAAGTATAAAGAACCAGTAGATATGGTACTATTATTTGTTAAATCAACTCAAAATATGGCTGCGTTAAGCCAAAATGCAGATTTATTTAACGAGCATACAATTGTTATGTCACTTCAAAATGGATTTGGTAATGATCGCGAAATTTCCCGCTTTGTTGATAACGAAAATATAATCATAGGTAACACATTAATTAATTGTGTTACTCAAGATTTAGGTGTTGTAAAAAAATCAGGAGAAGGTTTAACTGTTATCGGATCATTAGTTGACAATAAGAAGCTTGTTCTTACAGGAAAGCTTTGTCTAGATCAATCAGGATTTAAAACAGAAATTTCTGATGATATTAAAAAGGTTGTATGGCATAAGATATTTGTAAACTCAACCTTAAATCCATTAACTGCATTATTTAATTGTAAGATTAAGGTTTGCTACGAAAATAAAAATATTTGGTATTTAATAGAAGCAATTACTAAAGAAGCGATTGAGATTGCAAAGCTTGATGGATGTGAATTTGATTACGAAGAAGTACTAGAGGATATTAAAAATACTATTTTCAACGTAGGTAAAGGCTATACATCTATGTATCAAGATGTTGTAAATAAACGTTTTACAGAAATTGAAAAAATTAATGGACAAATTGTAAACTTAGCCTATAAATATAATGTAAGTGCTCCATACAATGAGTTTGTATTAAATGCAATTAAGGCCATTGAAAAACTTTATTAAAAAAGGTAAGGCATAACTGCCTTGCTTTTTAATATATTTAGATTAATTCCCATCATTGACATAGTTATGATTAAGCTTGAACCTCCATATGATAAAAAAGGAAGAGTTACTCCGGTAACGGGAAGTAATCCAGTTACAACTCCCATGTTAATGAAGGATTGAATAAATAATAGTGTTGTAAAGCCAAAAATAATATTTTTTCCAAAGGGATCAGAATTAGTAATTGCTGCTCTGTAGCCAGTAAAAATAATGTAGAAAAATATCAAAATGATGATAATTCCACCTATTAATCCTAATTCCTCAATTATTATAGCAAAGATAAAGTCTGTTTGGGGCTCTGGTAAAAAAAAGAACTTTTGTCTACTTTTAAAAAGACCCGTTCCAAATAATCCTGATGGACTTATTGAAAATAATGATTGAATAATTTGAAATCCGCTTCCTAGTGGATCAGACCATGGATTAATATATGAATTAATTCTATCCATTCGATAGGGTGCGATAATTATTAAAACTGTTATTGCGGCTAGGGCTAGTACAACCCCGATAATAATGAATTTATGCTTTATTAAATCCTTATACATCATTATTAGGATGGTAATTACTAAAATAAATCCTGAACCAAAATCTGGCTCAAGCATTATTAATCCAAAAATAAGTAGTAAAAATATAGTGTATAGAATTAATGATTTTGTTTTTGCAAATTCACCTTCGTTTCTGGCACAAAATTTTGCTGTAAATAAAATTAATACTATTTTTGTGATTTCAGAAGGTTGAAAAGATAAATCATTTATACCAATCCAGCTTCTTGCTCCATTTTTTTGCATACCTATTCCTGGAATTAAAACTAAAACTAAAAGAACAACTGAAATAATTAATAAAGGATTTATGAATTTTGTTAATTTTTTGTAATCATAATTACTAAAAAAAACAAAAAAAATTAATGATAAAAAAGTAAAAATTAATTGACGTATTAAATAATGATATTTATTATTATAGATATAATTTGACCATATCATAGAAGAACTATAAACCATTAGATTACCTATGATAAGTAAAAATAGGATGGCTAGTACATATTTATGATAATGCTTCATTATATCACCAATAAATTATATTCAATTAGATAAAAAATATTAAAAGAAGGTGCTTAATTTGAAAGTTATATTAGGTTTATCAGGAGGAGTTGATTCTTCAGTATCTGCATACCTTTTAAAGGAAAAGGGATATGATGTTATATGTGCATTTATGCGTAACTGGGATTCAGCTTTAAATAATGATTATTTAGGCAACCCAACAATCAATGATAATGTATGTCCTCAAGAGGTTGATTATCAAGATGCAGTTAAGGTAGCTACAAAGCTTGGACTTGAATGTCAAAGAATAGATTTCATAGAAGAATACTGGAATGAGGTTTTTTCTTATTTTTTAAGTGAATATAAAAAAGGAAGAACTCCTAATCCTGATATTATGTGTAATAAAAATATTAAATTTAAAGCCTTCTTAAATTATGCGTTGAAGCAAAATGCTGATTACATTGCAATGGGACATTATGCTAAGGTACTTCACAAACCAGAAAAATCCTATTTATTAAGAGCACATGATACAAATAAGGACCAAACCTATTTCTTGTGTATGCTTAGCCAAGCTCAACTAAAAAAGTCTTTATTTCCTCTTGGTGAAATTGATAAACCAGAGGTTCGTAAAATTGCTCATGAACTAGATTTGGCTACTAAGGATAAAAAGGATTCGACTGGGATTTGCTTTATTGGTGAAAGAAATTTTAAGCAATTTTTACATAATTATTTACCTGCAAAGCCAGGGGATATGGTTACAATGTCTGGTGATGTAGTTGGACATCATGATGGTTTAATGTATTATACAATTGGACAAAGAAAGGGTCTTGATATTGGTGGACTTAAGAATTATGATAATAGTCCTTGGTTTGTAATTGGTAAAGATCTAAATAAAAATCAATTAATAGTTGGTCAAGGATATTATAATGAATTTTTATATTCAACTTCATGCCAAGCATCTGATTTAAATGAAATAACAGATCCAATTGAAGAGGATAAAATATATCAAGCAAAATTTAGATATCGTGATTCTGACCACCCTGTTAAGGTTAAAAAGCTTGGTGATAATAAAATAGAGGTTATATTCCTCGAGCCAATTAGAGCCTGCACTCCTGGTCAAGCTGTTGTTTTTTATGATAATGATATTTGTATGGGTGGAGCAATCATAGATTCTGCTTATAATAATGGAGAAAAAAGAATGTATTAATAGGATGATTAATAAAGATGAATTAATCATCCTTTTTTATCATATAATTGATTGGTGATATTATTAATATCCTATTTCTAGGTGGTAAATCAGCAGGTCATATAATCCCAAATTTAAGATTTATTGAATATTACAAAGATAAATATAACTTTAAATCGTATTATTTAGGCTTTAAAGGATATATAGAGGAAAAAATAGTGCCAAAAAATATTGATTTTATTTCAATTAATCGACCCAAAAATAAGTATAAATTTATATTAAGTAAAAAAATATACAAGGAAATAGAAACAAAGCTTAAGAATATAAAAATTGATATAGTTATTTCAACTGGGGGAGGGCATTCATTTCATGGGCTTTTATATGCTGTCATAAAAAAAATACCATATTATTTATTAGAAGAGAATATAATATTTGGTAGCGTTAATAAGCTTTTTAAAAAGAAAAGTAAAACTGTATTTACAGCTTTTAATATTAAGAAAAATAAAAAATATGTTCATGCATTAAATCCATCAGCACTTATAAATAAAGAAGAACACCCTAAAAAATATGATTTTTTATTTATCGGAGGCTCTCTTGGTAGTGATATAATAGCAAATACAGCTATTAAAATGCGTAAATTACCATATCAAACCCTACTAATAGCTGGAAATAAATATGAAAAATATAAGAAATATGAAAATGATAATTTAAAGGTCATTAAATTTGGAGATACAATTAAAGAGTTTTCCTCTAGTGATGTAATAATCACAAGATGTGGCTCATCAACGCTTTTTGAGCTAATAGCTTTAAATAAAAAAATATTAATGGTACCATCTAAAAAAACTAAAGGTAATCATCAGGTATTAAACGCTAAAGAGTTTTCTAAACAAAATCTTGGAATTTATATTAATGAAAAAAACTTTGATGTTGATACTTTAATTAATATTAAGCAATATGATTTTAGTAGTATTTTGAAATCGCAAAATGAATATTTAGAAAATATTGGAGCTGATCCATATGAAAAAATCATCTTTAAAGATATTAGATAAGATATCAAGAAAATATGCTTTAGTAAAATATAATGAAGAATTTGCTAATTATTCATCCTTAAAGGCTTCCTTTTTTGTATATTGTATTATAGAACCAAAAACGATTAATAAGCTAAAAAAGATTATAAAACTATTTTATAAAAATAATATTAAATTTAATTTCTTTACATATGGAACTAATTCATATGTTACAAATCCTAATTTAATACTAATTAATTTGAAAAATTTAAAGCTAATTAACAAAACAAGACATAAAAGTATATGTGTTTCTGGTAATCAAAGAATGTCATATCTTTCAAGCTATTATAAAAAAGAAGGAATTGATTCATTTTTAGGTGGCACAATGATACCAGGTAGTATTGGTGCGGGTATTAAAATAAATGCATCTATAGGTGAATTATCAATTAATAAGTATTTAAAAAAGATTTATGTAATAACTGAAAAAGGTAAAAAGAAATGTTTAAAAGCTAAAAATATAGAAATGAAATATCGTAATACAAGTATAAAGGAAAGCAATATTATTTATAAAGCTATATTTAAAAAGCATTATAGCTATAATACAATAGATGAGTATTTATATTTATTAGATAAAAGGAAAAATCAGCCTAAGGGTAATTCCTTAGGTTCTGTTTTTCTTAATACAGATTCATATAAGGCATGGCAATTAATAGATAGCTGTAATTTAAAAGGATTTTCTTATAAGGGTTTTAGGATATCGAATATACATTCTAATTTTATAATAAATGAAGGAAATGGATCCGCTTTAGATTTTGATAGGCTTATATTTATCATTAAGCTTATAGTTTTGTTAAAAACAAATATTAAAATTAAAGAAGAGGTTATTAGACTTAATTAATAAAAAGTACATAATAGTTTAAAATTATTTTAAATAAATTTTATCTATTTTACTAATCTAATTTGCTTAATTAACTTGAAAATAGATACTTTCTAGGGTAAAATATAAGCATAAAAGTCATATTTCGATTTTTGTCGAATTTTACTAGTTTGGAGGTATTAATATGTTATTTGGAGAAGAAGAAAGTTTTTCATTAAAGCCAGTTATTAAGGTAATCGGTGTTGGTGGAGCTGGTGGTAATGCCGTTGATCGTATGATTGATTACGATGTTAAGGGTGTTGAATTTATTGCGGTTAATACTGATGCTCAAGACTTAAGACTATCCAAAGCTAATACTCGAATTATCATTGGTAAAAATTCGAATAGAGGTTTTGGAGCTGGAACAAAGCCTGAGGTAGGAAGAAATGCTGCTTTAGAGGATGAGGATTCATTAAGAGCTGCAATTAGTGGTGCTAATATGGTTTTCATCACTTGTGGTATGGGTGGAGGTACAGGTACAGGTGCTTCACCAGTTATTGCAAGAATATGTAAAGAATTAGGATGCTTAACAGTTGCGATTGTATCAAAGCCATTTTTCTTTGAGGGTCCAGATTGCATGGCAAAGGCTGTAGCAGGACTAGAGGAATTAAAAAAATATGTTGATACATTAATCGTAATTCCAAATCAACGTTTATTTTCAATAGTTGATCCAGGAACTCCATTGCTTCAAGCCTTCCGTGAGGTTGATGACGTATTACGTCAAGGTGTTCAAGGTATGGCCGAAATAATCAATTTCACAGGATTAATTAATGTCGATTTTGCCGATGTAACAACTGTAATGAAGGATAAGGGTACCGCACTTATGGGTATTGGTCTTGCGACTGGACCTAATCGTGCTGTTGAGGCTGCTCGTAAGGCAATTCATTCAAATTTACTTGAGGTTTCAATTGATGGAGCAACGGATTGTATAGTAAATATTGCATCTAGTGAAGATGTTTCCTTAGTCGAAGTAAATGAAGCTTTAGCTGAAATAAGAAATAATTGCGATAAGAATCTTAATGTAATTTATGGAGCTTATATTAACAATGATCTTAAGGATGAACTAGTAGTAACTATAATTGCAACTGGATATGAGCTTAAAGCTAAGGAAAATGGTATTGAAAATTTAGCGTCTGAAATTTTCCAAAATATGTCAGATACTAATATTGACTATAGAAGAAGAGATGATTTAACTGCTTTAGAGGATGATGGGGATGATGACGAGGAAGAAGAAAATGATTCTGTAGATCATCTATTCCATAATAAAGCATTTGAAAGAGCCGAAAAAAAGCGCTTAAAGCTAGAAGCTAAGGAAAATAAAAAACGTGCTAAGGAAGAAAGTAAAACAACCAAAGTTGATGAACATAATACGCAAAAGAAGGTTAATCTTCCTGATTGGTTAACAAAAAAATAAGAAAACGATTTTGTCGTTTTCTTTTATTTTATTAATCTTTATAGTAAATTTGCTTTTTTATTTCTAATGCTTTTTCCTCACCAAGTAAATATTCGATAATCATAAAGCCAAAATCAATAGTTGCGGCTGCAGATTTACCAGTAATCATATTTTCATCCTTGACAGCATAGGTACCCAAGTATGTTCCACCAAAATCTTCATTCATAGATTCGAAGCAGGTATACCTTTTACCCTTTAATAAGCCAAGCTTTCCAAGAATTGTTGGACCTGCACAAATAGTAGAAATCGATTTAGTTTCAAAGTAATATTTAATTATATTTAAATATAAATCATTCTTTAGAATCTTTGCATAATGAGGACCACCAGGTACAAAAAGCATATCGTAATTCTTATAATCAAGATTATTTAAATTATAAATATTAGATAAGGTTATTCCGTATCTTCCAGTCGCTTCAATTTCTCCGTCAGTCGCAATATCAACATTTATTCCCGCTCTTTTTAATAAGGCAATTGTTCCCACTGCTTCAAGCTCTTCAAAGCCATCAAGTAATATACATAAAACATTTTTCATTTGTAACACCTCGCTACCTAGATTATACAACAAAAATAATAAAAAAAGTCAAAAAATAAATTTTGACCTTAATTCATATGGCAGCAGATACAGGATTCGAACCTGTGCATGACGGAGTCAGAGTCCGTAGCCTTACCGCTTGGCTAATCTGCTATGCCTTTTAATTATACAAAAATGGGAATAAAAATTCAATAACTATATGCAAATTTGTTTTAAATTCTTATAAAACTTTTATATAAAAAAATCTTTATATTATTTAATTAATTATAAAAGTATTTATATTTTTCTTAGTAACAATATCTTACAATAAATTAATATATCTGATTGGTTTACATTTATTTTTTTTAAAAATAATGATATACTATAAATATCTAGTTTTGGAGGAAATCATGGAGCAATATCGTATGGATTTACATCAAATTCCTGAATTAGGATTTAAGGAATTTAAAACTCAAGAATATATTTTAAATCATCTTAAAGGCTATGATTGTAAAATTGAAATAATTAATACAGGTATATTATGCTTTTTTGATAACAAAAAAACATGTACAGAAGCCTTCAGATGTGATATGGATGCTCTACCAATCGAAGAAAAGAATAATATTACCTATAAATCTCAAACAAAAGGATTAATGCATGCATGTGGTCATGATGGCCATATGGCTATGATGCTAGGTCTTGCCGATTTTTTAAATTTAAATTATAAAAACTATAATCATAATTTTTTATTGATTTTTCAACCATCTGAAGAAGAAAATTGTGGTGCAAGAAGCATTATAGCTACAAATTTTATTGAAAGATATAATGTAAAATGCATTTTTGGTTTTCATCTATGGCCAGGTTTACCCTTGGGCAGTGTATATTCAAAGCCAAATGAGCTGATGGCAAAAAGTGCTGAGGTAAATATAAAAATAATTGGTAAGGCTTCTCATGTTGCTAATTTTGAAAATGGTATAGATGCGTTAAAATGTGGTGCTTACTATTTGCAAGATATATATCAAATGGAAGATAAAATAGATAAGAAGTATTATCGTCTTTTGAAATGTGGAAAAATGAATGCTGGCACAGCTAGAAATATTATTGCAGATAATTGTGAGCTTTATATAACATTACGGGCATATCAATTAGATATATTTAATTACATAAAGGAATCATTGCTTAGTATAGCAAAAGATTACGAAAATAAATATGGAGTAAGATTTGAATTTAATATAAATGAAGGCTATGATGCAGTAATAAATAATGAGAAGCTATTTAACATAGTTTTAAAGCATTTATCGAATAAAAATAAACTAGATTATTTAAACGTTCTAAAAAAGCCTGTGCTTCAGGCTGAAGATTTTGGTGTTTATACATCGCATGTACCATCAATATTTTTCTTTTTAGGAGTTGGAAACACAAAGCCACTTCATAATGAAATGTTTAATTTTGACATGGCCGCATTAAATAGAGGACTAGATTTTTATAAATTACTATTAGACCTCGATTTAAACTTTAATATATAATTAAAATATGTTATACTAGACATAAAATTTTGGAGGTAAAAAAATGAATTCAAGACATTTAAGTCGTCAACAGGCGATTCAGCTATTATATAATGTAGAATTTACGCAAATTACACTTGATGAAGCAGTGAAATCAATTGAAAATTTGACAGATGATGCAAAATTATTTGCTAAAGAGGTGTTAAATAATTTACCAGAAATAGATGAAATTATTTCTGCCTCATTAGTTAATTACACGTTAAATCGTTTAAATGCAGTTGATCGAGCTATATTAAGATTAGCTACATATGAATTAAAGAATAATGGGCCTAAAGCGGTCGTTATTAATGAGGCTTTAGAACTTACTAAGGAATTTTCTGATACAGGAGATAAAAAAGCAGTTAGATTTAACAATCGTTTATTAGATACAATTGCAAGTAAACTTAATTAGGAGAAACTATGGAAGATAGATATTTAACCGTAAGTGCATTAACTAAATATATAAAGTTTAAATTTGATAATGATACTCATTTATTAGATGTCTTACTTGAGGGTGAAATATCTAACTTTAAGCATCATTCTAGAGGACATTTTTATTTTACTTTAAAGGATGATAATGCTCAAATTTCGGCAATGATGTTTGCATCTAGCGCAAGTAAAATTAAATTTGAGCCTAAGGATGGAATGAAGGTATTTGTAAGAGGTACAGTTACAGTCTATGAAGCTGGTGGGTCTTATCAAATAATTTGTAAAGAAATGAAATCGGACGGAGTAGGAGATCTCTATTTGGCATATGAAAAGCTAAAAAAGGAATTATCAGATGCTGGATATTTTGATCAAAGTCATAAAAAAAGAATTCCCACTATTCCAAATGTAGTAGGAGTAATCACCTCACCTACAGGTGCTGCAGTCCACGATATTATTAATACAATCGGAAGAAGATTTCCTCTATGTAAAATTATTTTATATCCTGCACTTGTACAAGGAGAAAATGCTAAAGAATCTATTGTCGAATGCATTGAAAAAGCCAATAAGGATAATCTTTGTGATGTAATTATTTGTGGTCGTGGTGGTGGATCCATTGAAGATTTGTGGGCCTTTAATGAAAAGATAGTAGCTTATGCTATTTATAATTCACAAATTCCAATTATTTCTGCAGTAGGACATGAGGTTGACTTTACTATTGCTGATTTTGTAGCAGATATAAGAGCTGCAACACCAACAGCTGCAGCAGAAATTGCTACACCATCAATTGAGAACCTAAAGGAATACATTTTAACTTCCTTATCAAGAATTAATCATAATATAAAGAATATAATTGAAAATAAAAAAATAGTTATTGGTAATTTAGACCGTAGATTAGATTTAAATAATCCAATGATGAAACTAACCCAAAAGAAGGACGAATTAAGGAAACTAAATGAAAAACTTAATTTGTTAATTAATAATTATCTAAATATTAAGAAAAATGGCTATCATTTATTAAATGAAAAGCTTAAAGCTTTATCTCCTCTAAATATTATGGATAAGGGTTATAGTATACCATATAAGGATAAGAGGGTTTTAAGAAGTATAAATGATGTTAAGGCTAATGATGAATTAAGCCTTAGACTTAAGGATGGATATGTAAATTGTAAGGTGGAAGGAGTCAGTCACGATGGAAAATAAAGATAAAAGCTTTGAAGAATTAATGGCAGAATTTGAATCTGTTATTAGAAATCTTGAAAATAGAGATATCTCATTAGATGATGCTGTAAAAAATTATACAAAGGGTGTCGAGCTTTCAAAAAAATGCTACGACATGCTTAATAAAAATGAAAAATTAGTAGTCGAAAAAATGACCGAGAATGGTCTTGTTAAATTTGAAGAATAAAGGTGATCTTTATGGATATAAATTCCATAGAAAGCCCGGAGTTTTTACAAGATTTAAAAAAAAATGAGTTAAAGGTACTATGTAAAGATATAAGGACTTTTTTAATCGAAAACATATCAAAAACAGGCGGCCATTTAGCATCAAATTTAGGTGTTGTTGAATTAACTGTAGGCTTACATTATGTTTTTAATAAAGAAAATGATAAGCTTATTTTTGATGTCGGACACCAAGCATATACTCATAAAATACTAACTGGTCGAGCTAAAAAATTTAATACTTTACGTAAAACAAATGGATTATCCGGCTTTGTAAATTATGATGAATCAAAATATGATTGCTGGGAATCTGGTCATAGCTCAACATCAATATCTGCAATGTCAGGCTTTTTACTTGCTAAAAAGAATGGTGAAGATATTGGCGATGTTGTATCAATAATTGGTGACTCATCTGTTGCAAATGGGATGGCTTTTGAAGCTTTAAATTTTGTCAGTACAATTGAAGGAGTAAGACCAATTGTAATATTAAATGACAACAAAATGGGTATTTCAAAAAGCGTAGGAGCTACCGCTAGACTATTTAATGCTATGGGATCTACTAGATTCTATCGAGGGTTAAAAAGATTACTAATAAAGGTTAACCCAAGATTTGTTGTAAAATGGTTTCATCAAATAAAACAAGCAATTAAAGCCTTTGTTCAGTTAGATAATATTTTTGAGGATATGGGCTTTGATTATTATGGACCGTATGATGGTAATGATATTGATTGTGTCATTAGAGTCCTTGAAAGGGCAAAAGCATCAAAAAAGCCTTGCTTAATTCATTTCATAACTAAAAAAGGTTTAGGCTATGATAAAGCAGAGCAGGATGAAAAGGGTTCATTCCATGGGATTGGACCATTTGATGTTGAAACAGGTAAATCCTTAAAGGTTTTTTCACCAAACGAGTATTCATATAGTGAGGTAATTGCTAGAGGATTAATGGAATATCGAAAGGATAACAATTTTACATTGATTAATCCTGCAACTATGGTTGGGAATCGATTAATTAAATTTCAAAAACAATATCCTAATTCAATATATGATGTTGGAATTGCTGAAGAACATGCGATGTCAATGGCTGGTGCTATGGCACTATGCAATGAAAAGGTTGCTGTATTAATGTACTCAACATTTTTTCAAAGAGCATATGATCAATTCTTAAATGATGTTGCAAGAAGAAACCTTCATGTTGTAGTTGGACTAGATCGAGCTGGGCTTGTATCAAGTGAAGGCTCAACTCATCAAGGAATATATGATATTGCAATGTGTAGCTCAATGCCAAATGTAAAAATTTGTATGGGTTCGAATTTAGCAGAAGCAAAGGCTTTAATTAAATATGCGTTTAGTTTAACTGGTCCAGTAATAGTTAGATATCCTAAACGAGTTGAATTTTATACTGAGGATATTAAGATTAACGATACAAAATGGTGTATTTTGAATGAAGGTACTAAAGGATATGTTATTTCATATGGTTATGATGCTTTAAGATTATTAAATATTGTAAAATCTAACAATTTAGATTTTACCGTGATAAATGCTAGATTTATTCGCCCTCTTGATGAAGAAATGCTAGAAAGTATTTATCAAAGTGGCAGAAATATTTATGTAATTGAGCAGGTTGTAAACGATGGTTCCTTAGGTCAAATGATATTGAATAATATGATAAGTAAAAATTATCATTCTAAAATTAAATTAATGAATATTCCTACTGACTCTTATGTTGATGTGGGTTCAGTAGATGATTTACTAAAGAAATTTAATTTAGATGATGAATCAATATATCAGGAGTTAATTAAAAGTGAGAATTGATCAATATCTTGTTAAAAATAATTATTTTAGTTCAAGAACTAGAGCAAAAGAAGAAATTAAAAATGGAAATGTTTATGTTGATGATAAACAAATATTAAATCCGAGCTTTGATTATATAAGTGGATTAATAAAAATAAATAATGTAATGCCCTATGTTTCAAGGGGTGGATTAAAATTAGAAAAAGCAATTAAATGCTTCAATCTAGATTTTAATGGAAAAATAGTTTTAGATATTGGTGCATCTACAGGTGGCTTTACGGATTGTGCATTACAGCATGGTGCAAGTAAGGTTTATGCGGTTGATGTAGGTACATCTCAGCTAGATTTAAGTCTTAAAACTAATAATAAAGTTGTTTCTATGGAAAAAACTAACATTTTAGATGCTAAAATTAATGAAAAAGTGGATATTGTTGTTATGGATGTCTCCTTTGTATCTATTAAGCATCTTCTAGAGGCACTTCTTAAGTATTTAAATGAGAATAATTATCTTGTTTGTTTGATTAAACCTCAGTTTGAGGTTGGAAAAATGATTAATAAAGGAATTATTAAGGATAAATCAATACATATTAAGGTTATAAATGATGTAATTTCTTATTTAAATGATGTAGGATTATATATAAATAAGCTAACCTATAGTCCAATTAAGGGTGGTAGTGGAAATATTGAATATTTAGCTTTAGTTTCAAAGACTCCAAAGGGTCATATAGATGTTAATGAGGTAGTAAATGCCTCTCATAAAAAGGAGTTACTATAAATTAAACCTTAAAGAAGGAGAATGTATAATCAATAATTTGGATTATATTATAGGATATTTATGATAAAGAAACTACATGTAAAAAATTTTGCAATTATTGAAGATATTACACTAGAATTTAATAAAGGATTAACTGTACTTACTGGTCAAACAGGAGCTGGTAAATCTTTAATAATTGATTCAATTTCCCTATTATTAGGAAAAAGGTCCGATACTGATATGATTCGTTACGGTGAGGATAAGGCAATTATTGAAGGATATTTTGATTCAACATCCGAAATTGAGACATTTCTTTCAGTTAATGACCTACCATTAGAAAAAGAATTGTACATATATAGAGATATTACTAAAAATAAATCTAACGTTAAAATAAATGGTCAAAATGTATCTATTCAAATATTGAAATCTCTTGGTAATATCTTAGGAGATGTTCATATTCAAAATGATACATTTAGGTTATTTACAAAGGAAAAATATGTTTCTTTAATTGATCCAATTGATAATGATGAATTTGAAAAAATATTTAATAAATATCAAATGGATTTTCACAAATATCAAGATGCATATAATAAGTACATTACAATATTAAATAATTCCAAAACCGAACAAGATAAGCTTGAATATTACTCATTTGCCTATAATGAAATATCAGAGCATAATTTTCACGAGAATGAAGATAAGGAGCTTATAGAAAAGGCAGCAAAATTAAAAAATTTTGATAAAATATTTCAAGCAATTAAATCAGCAATTAATTCGCTTGAAAACGAATATTTTTCATTAGATAATATATATGATTCTGCAAGTGAAATTAAACAAATTGCAAAATTTGATAAAGAATATGAGGATATATATAATAGAATAAATGATAGCTATTATAATTTGAATGATTCGCTATCCGATTTGAAGAAAAACATAAATTCAATGGATTATAGCGAAGATGAACTAAATGAAATAAATAGTCGGATTGTATTAATTGATAATCTTAAATTAAAATATCATTTAGATTTAAATGGATTAATTAAGTATCAAAATGAGCTAAAGCTTAAATTAGATATGGCAAATAATTATGATGAGGTCTTAAAGGAAAGCTATGATGAATTAAATTCTAAATTTAAAGCATTAATTAAATCTGCTAATGATTTAACCTTATACCGTATGAATCGTTCGAATTTAATAAGTAAATCCATAGAAGCATTATGTCAGGATTTAGAATTACCACACACTAGATTTAAGATTGAATTTGCTAAGAATATTCCATCTGATCCATTAAATAAGGATATATTTAAGGATGATGGAATAGATGACGTTGAATTTATGATTTCAACAAACCTTGGTGAACCTTTAAAACCACTTTCTAAGGTCGCTTCTGGTGGAGAAATGTCAAGAATTATGTTAGCATTTAAAGCTTTCTTTGTAAGTGAATCAAAGCTTTCGTTCATTGTATTTGATGAAATTGATACAGGAGTATCAGGCTCTGTTGCTTTAGAAATAGCTAAAAAAATGAAGCAAATTTCTTCATCATGTCAAGTTCTAGCGATAACTCATTTACCTCAAGTTGCAGCATCAGCTGATAATCAGCTTTTAATCTATAAAGAAGAATTAGATGGAAGAACATTTGCAAATGTAAAACTAATGTCTAAAGAGGAACGAATATTACAAATTGCTAGGATGATATCAGGTCAAAAAATTTCAACATATGCAATTAGTCAAGCAGAGGATTTGCTAAATAATTAAATAAAAAGGTGGGAATATTTTTATGAATATCTTTGTTAATAATTACAAATCTGTACTTAATTTAGAAGAAACAGAAATAGCAATAAAACTTGTAAAAGATACATTTGAAGAAAAATTAGCTCAAGCTTTAGACTTAACACGTGTCTCTGCACCATTGTTTTTAGATCCAAATACAGGATTAAATGATAATTTATCTGGTACAGAAAAAGCAGTTTCATTTAAAGCAGTAAATAGAACTCATGAGTTAGAGGTTATTCAATCTCTTGCGAAATGGAAAAGAAATGCATTAAACAAGTATGGATTTAAGGGAATTTACACTGATATGAACGCAATTAGGCCTGATGAAGTGCTTGATAATATTCATTCATTATATGTGGATCAATGGGACTGGGAACATATTATATCTAAAGAGGAGCGTAATCTTGAATATTTAAAAAATACGGTCATCAAGATTTATAATGCTTTAAAGCAAACCTATGAGGTTATCCACAATAAATATCCTAAGCTAACTAAGGTTTTACCTGAAAATATCACTTTTATTGATTCTGAGGAGCTTTTAGCTATGTACCCTGATAAAAGCTCAAAGGAAAGAGAAAACCTTATTACACGCAAATATGGTGCAGTATTTTTAATGCGAATTGGAGATAAACTTAGTAATGGATTACCCCATGATTTAAGAGCTGCAGATTACGATGATTGGCAACTAAATGGTGATATATTATTATGGTATGATCCTCTAAATATGGCATATGAAATTTCTTCAATGGGTATAAGAGTTGATTCTGAATCATTAGTGAAGCAGCTAAATGCAAAGAATGAGCAATTTAAGCTTAAGCTTCAATATCATCAAGATATAATTAATAATAGACTTCCACTAACAATTGGTGGTGGAATAGGTCAATCAAGAATGTGTCTATTTATGCTTAATAAAGCTCATATTGGAGAAGTACAAGCTTCATATTGGCCAGAAGATGATATAAAGGAATTAAAAAAATATAACATCAATTTATTATAATAAAAGAGGAATTTATCAAAATCGATAAATTCCCTTTTTAATACTATTTACTTGAAATAAATGCTTTGTATGCTAAATATGCTTCATACACATCGGCCTTAGATACAATCTCCATAGGAGCATGCATATTAAGAACGGGTACACCAGCATCTACAACATTCATGTTATAATTTCCAAGAATATAAGCGATAGTACCACCACCACCTAAATCAACACGTCCAAGCTCAGCAGTTTGATAATATATATCATTATTATCCATTGCATTTCTTAACCATGCAAGATATTCAGGCATAGCATCATTACATCCGCTCTTACCTCTTGAACCAGTATATTTATTAAATACAATACCATTAGCAAATGAGCATCCATTTAGCTCAGGTGTCGCAGAAGCATAGATAGGATCTAATGCAGCAGATACATCACTTGATAGCATTTTTGTATTTTCAAATGTTTTACTTAATGCTAAATAAGATTCTTCACCTTGTAGATATAATAGCTCAGCTACAGTATTTTTAAACCAATCTGATTGAGCTCCGGTAGCTCCAATTGAACCAACCTCTTCCTTATCTACTAAAATTGCACAAGTAGTATACTCACATTCTCCTTGATCAAGTACAGCACGTAAAGAAGTATAAGCACAAACTCTATCATCATGACCATATCCCGCAACCATTGAACGATCTAAACCATAATCACGAGCAGGACCTGCAGGAACAATTTCTATCTCAGCAGAAATAAAATCTTCATTTTCAATTCCATATTTATCCTTAAGAAGCTTTAAAACATTTGCTTTACAAGCATCCTTTTCCTCACCAGAAAGTGGCATATTTCCTAAGGTAATATCTAAATCCTCACCTTCAACCACCTTTCCAGCAGTTTTTTGCATCTGATCAGCAGATAGATGTACTAAAAGATCAGTAATACCAACAACAGGATCTGTTGGATCCTCTCCAATGTTTACTGTAACTGAGGTACCATCCTTTTTACATACAACTCCATGAAGTGCTAGGGGAATAGTAACCCATTGATATTTTTTTATTCCTCCATAATAATGAGTATCACCTAATGCAAATCCTGATTTTTCATAAACTGGATTTTGCTTTAAATCAATTCTAGGTGAATCAATATGTGCTCCTAAAACTCTTAAGCCTTCTTTAATAGGCTTTTGTCCAATCACATAAACCGCAACATTTTTACCCTTATTAGTAAAATATACTCTATCTCCAGCTTTAAGTTCTTTATAATTATCTATAGACTTAAAGCCATAGCCCTCAGCAATACTAACAGCTTTTAAAACACAAAGTCTTTCAGTTTTGCCATAAGAAATAAAATCCTTATAATCCTCATTAAAGGACATAATATCCTTTACTTTATTTTCATTTGCATCTTTCCATATATTTTTTTTATACATAATTATAACCTCGCTTTATATTAAATAATATAATTTATATGTTGAAAAGTCAAGTAAAATACAGCGTTATTACGATATTTATTACATTAAATTTCTAAGTAGATTAAGATTTAAAAATTTAATTTTGTTAATGATTTAAATTTTGAATAATTATTCAATTTTGTTGCTAAAATAAATGAATTAGTATATCATTAAAATAGGAAAGGATAATTTAGAATATGATTAAAATTTTATTTATATGTCATGGTAATATCTGTAGAAGTCCAATGGCCCAAATGATGCTTACTCAAAAAGTTAATGATTTGAAAATAAATAATCAATTTTTTATTGAATCAAAAGCTTGTTCAAGTGAAGAAATAGGCAATGGAATTTATTATGCAGCAAAAAATACATTAATTAAGCATAATATAAATCTAATTCCTCATTACGCATCTAAGTTTACAAAGGAAGATTATTATAACTATGATTATATTTTATGTATGGATGATTCAAATATACGTTTGTTGAATAGGATTTGTCCAGATGTTAATGATAAATACAAATTATTACTTGATTATACAGATAAAAAAGGTGAGGTATCAGATCCATGGTATACAAGAAATTTTGAAGTTTGTTACAATGATATTGAAAAAGGAATAAATGGATTTTTAAGATATTTAAAAGAAAATAAAAAGATATAGAGGTGAAAGTATGGAAATAAAATTAAATAATGGATATATGATGCCAATGCTTGGACTAGGAACTTTCCTAGCACCTGAAGAAGAATGTTACCAAGCTGTATTATGGGCATTAAAGGCGGGATATCGTCATATAGACACTGCCCAAAATTATAAAAATGAGGCTGCAGTAGGAAGGGCTATTAAAGATAGTAATATTAAAAGAGAAGAAATATTTATTACATCTAAACTTCAAATTAAACGCTATGGAAAAAACAATGCTAAAAAAGCTGTATTGAAGTCAATTAAAGATTTAGGTGTTGATTACATTGATTTATATTTGATGCATTGGCCAAGTCAAAACTATGCTTTTAATCTAGAAACCTATCAAGCTCTAGAGGAAATGGTAGATGCAGGCTATATTAGATCAATTGGTGTATCAAACTTTCAAATCCATCATCTTGAGCATTTGTTACCATATGTGAAGATTAAACCTGTTGTAAATCAGATAGAATTACATCCCGGTTTAAACCAAGATGCAAATATTAAATTTGCAATAAAAAATGATATAGTTATTACTTCATATGGTCCATTTATGAAGGGTGAAGCTTTAAAAATGCCATATATTCTTGATCTTTCTTTAAAATATAATAAGACACCTGCACAAATTTGTATTAGATTTTTGCTAGATAGGAATATAGTGGCTATTCCTAAATCAGTTCATGAAGAAAGAATTAAAGAAAATTTTAACGTTTTTGACTTTAAATTAACAACTGAAGAAATTGAAAAAATACTTGCTTTAAATATAGCAAAAAGAGTTTATATGGATCCAGACAACCGTCCTGGTGTTCCTGAAGAAGAACTTCCTTATTTTCCAGAGGAATTCTAAATTATTTGTAAAATGTTGTCTCTTAACAGACATAATTATTGAAAAAATGACAAAATAGTTTATACTATAAATAGTTTTAATTATTGTTTTTATAATTAAAAATTAGTTTTTAAATAATTATGGGGGACATAATGAAAAAGCATCGTAAATTAAAAATATTCGGAATTATTTTAGCAACAATAATTATATTTTTTATCATAATTAATGTCATACCACCAACAAAGGTAATGAAGGTAAATCCATTTATTAATACGAATGATAAGCCTATGCTTTGTGCACATCGTGGAGGATCAATTGCAAATCCAGAAAACACATTAAAGGCTTATAAAAATGCTATCAATGATTATCAGGTAGATATTCTTGAAACTGATTTATGGTTGACAAAGGATGGTCATTTAGTTTTAAATCATGATGAAACTATTAATCGTACATCTGATGTTGAGGTATTAATGGGTGCTGATAAAGAGTATAAGATAGAAGATTTTACTCTTGAAGAGCTTCAAAATTTTAATTTTGGATATAAATTTAAAGATGAAAATGGTAATTATCCATATAAAAATTTAGTTGATATAAATACAACTAATAGAAAGGAAATTATCAAAGAGAATGATTTATCAATTGTAGAAGCTAAGGATTTATTTGAATGCTTTTACCAAAGTAATAAGGATTTATTATTCATTGTTGAAATTAAAAACCCTGGAGAAAAAGGCTTTGCAGCTGCGGAAATATTAGATGATCTACTAACTAATGTTTACCCTGACTATCATGACCGAGTTGTTATAGGTACTTTTCATAATGAAATTGAAAAATGTCTTAAAAATGAACATAGTTCATTACTAAGAGGTGCATCAACCGCGGTAGCAACTAAATTCATTATTACGCAAATGCTTAAAGTAAATATTTTTGATAATGATAATTTTGCTTGCCTACAAATACCTACAAGCCAAAGTATTTTAGACCTTACATGGGATACTTACATAAAAAGAGCTCATCGGAGAAATATTGCTGTTCAATATTGGACTATTAATGAAGAAAGTGAAATGAAAAAGCTTATTAAAAAACAATGTGACGCAATAATGACAGATGATCCGGGTCTATTAAGAAAAGTTTTAAATGAATACAAATAATACGAACAAAAAAGCTATCATTATGGTAGCTTTTAATATGGTCTATAAGGCATCATAGGATATGAGTAAATATTTTGAGGATATGGTTGTTGGTAAGGCTGAGGATAATATGGTGTTTGATATATTGGATATTGTTGTTGATTATTATTTTTGTTTAAAAAAATAAAAGGGGTTGTGACTAAAACTCCTGCGAGGAATGGAAGTAGTATTCCGCCTCTATCATCATAATTGTTATTTCCTCTAGGATTAAATCCACTAGATCTTGGATTATAAAAGTATGAGCCGTTATAGTTTAAATAATTATAAATTTTAATCACCCAATATATTATATTTATTAATTTTATAATATTTTTGGCATATATCATTTATAATTAATATTTTATCTCTTGAATTATTTGAATTTATGCTTATTTCTTAATTGTACATCTCAAGAATTACAATATTCAAAAAGTTAGAAAACGTTTTCTGAAACTATTGTAATATTTAAAAAAAAGCAGTATAATTTATAAATGCAACGTAACATTAATATAAATATTAAGGAGATGATAAATAATGAAAATAAGAATTTTTGGAGAAGAAAAAGAAATAGATAAGCCATTTCGTATTTCTGATCTTCTTCCAAGCGATAACGTAAAGTATGTTTGTGCAAAAGTAAACAATAGAATAAGAGAATTAGACTATGTTGTAACTAAAGATTCAGTTATCGAACCATTAGATTTAACTAACACAGAATCTGTAAATATATATCAATCAACACTAAGATATGTATTTTTAATGGCTGTAAATCGATTATATAAAAAGGTTAAGGTTACATTCAATTATTCGATTTCAAGATCAATATTTGCAAATATATCTGGCTTAAATGGACCAGTAGATCAAAAGATATTAAATGAAATTCAAGAAAAAATGCAAGAAATTATCGAACAAGATATTCCTATTGTAAGACATAGTACAACAATCGAAGAAGCTAAAAAAATTTATAATGAGTTAGGATATTATGATAAAGCTAATATCTTATCATACCGTAAAGAGGATACAGTTCATATGTATCGTTGTGGTAAATATTTAAACTATATGTTTGGATATATGTTACCATCTACTAGATTTTTAAAATCATATAAATTAAGACTTTATTATCCTGGTATTATGATTCAATACCCTCGTGCAGAAGTAGGCGGAGAAATTCCACCATTTGAGGATGCTAGAAGATTTACTCAAGCCTTAAAAGAAGCAAATGAATGGGGAAATATTACTAAAAGCTCTTCTATTTGGCAAATGAACAAGCTAGTTGAGGAAGGCAAAGCAAATGAATTTGTAAACTTATGTGAAACAAAGCATAATAATATGCTTGCAGAGCTTGGATTAAATATCAAAAATGATATTGAAAACATTAGATTAATCGCAATTGCTGGACCTTCATCAAGTGGAAAAACAACATTTTGTAATAGACTAAGAATTGAATTGATGTCAAGAGGAATAAATCCATTAATGATTTCTATTGATAACTATTATAAAAATAAAGCAGATGCTCCAAAGGATGAAAATGGAGAACCAGACTTAGAACACATTCAAGCTTTAGATATCGAATTATTTAATGATAATATGCTTAGATTAATTCAAGGGGAAGAGGTAAAGTTACCAATATATAACTTTGATTCTGGCACAAGGACATGGACAGATCCTGTTAAAATTGATTCTAATCAACCAATAATGATTGAAGGAATTCATGCATTAAATGATGATTTAACTCCATCCATTCCAACAAGTCAAAAATACAAAATATACATTTCTCCTCAAGCTCAGCTTCATATCGATTCACAAAATCCGATATCAATTACAGATATTAGATTAATTAGACGTATTGTAAGAGATTTTAAATATCGTAACGCTTCACCTATCGAAACTATAAAGATGTGGCCAAGTGTTAGACGTGGTGAATTTAAATGGATATATCCATATCAAGAAGGAGCTAATTACGTATATAATTCAGAATTAACATACGAATTATGTGTAATGAAAAAATATGCACTTGAAATGCTTCAACAGGTACCATACGATAGTGAATACTTTATTCAAGCTAATAGACTATCTAAATTCTTAAAATATTTTAATGATATTGATGATAAATACATTCCATGTAATTCTATATTACGTGAATTTATTGGTGGAAGTATTTTCTATGATAACTAAAACTACAAGGCTATGATTTTCATAGTCTTTTTTATATAATAATTGTAAAAAACAACCCAAAATTAATATAAATATTCATTTAAATATTATATAATTAAATTGAAAAGAGATGATAAAAAATGAAAGTTAATAATCCTGTATTAAAAGGATTTAATCCTGATCCATGTATTATACGAGCAAATGATAGATATTATATTGCAACCTCAACATTTGAATATTTTCCAGGAATTAATATTTATGAATCAAAAGATTTAGTAAATTGGAAACTGATTGCTCATCCACTAGGTAAAGATGAAATAAATATGCAAAACAATTTATCATCATCAGGTGTTTGGGCACCTGATATAACCTACTATGAAGGTACCTTTTATATTGTGTTTTCTAATATGCAGCATTGGGCTTTAGGTCCATTTAAGGATTGCCAAAACTTTATAATAACATCAAAATCAATCGAAGGGCCTTGGTCAAAACCTATCTACGTCAATTCCTCAGGCTTTGATGCGTCCTTATTTCATGATGATGACGGAAGATTATATTTTGTTAATATGGAATGGGATTACCGTAAAGGAGGCCGTGGGGGCTCATTTACAGGCATTTTAGTAACTGAACTAGATAGAAATACATTCAAGCCTATAAGTAAGCCTAAAAACGTTTTTAAAGGCACAGAAAGAGGTTTTGTAGAAGGTCCACACATCTATAAAAGAAATGGATATTATTATTTATTATGTGCTGAAGGTGGAACAGGCTACGAGCACGCGGAAAGTGTTAGTAGATCTAAAAATATTTATGGGCCATATGAACTTCATCCAAATAAGCTTTTGATATCATCATTTGAAAGTGATTGTTTATTACAAAAAGCAGGACACGTATCTATGGTTGATGGTAATGAGAATGGCTGGTTTATTGCTCATTTATGTGGAAGACCTAACAAAGATAAAAGATGTATTCTAGGAAGAGAAACAGCTTTACAAAATATTATATGGATTGATGATTGGCCTTATTTAGCAAATAATTCAATTCTACCTAGAGATTATTATGAAGTGAAAACCGATACAAAATACATAGATGATAATTACGATGTTTTATATCAATTACCATCAAAACGTTTCAGTTTAGACTTTCAAGGCTTAAGAATTTCAATGGAAGATAGAATAAGATATTGTGATAATAAAATCTATTTAAAAGGTGCACAATCAATTTCTTCAAATCAAATTCAAACGACATTGTCAAGAAGATTGCAGCATAAAAAAGCAATGTTTGAGGCTTGTTTAGAATATACTCCAACATCATTTATGCACATGGCTGGTATAATGATAAGGTATCAAGAAGGAGACTTAGCATATCTTTATGCAACTATGAATGATGAAGGAAAAAGCGTAATAAAGTTAATTATTCAGAATAATTATAAGACAGTAATTCTTGATGAAGAGGAAGAATATGATAGTTTTATTTATCTAAGAGCTTGTGTCAATGAGGATATTGGAGTATTTTATTTTTCTCATGATGGAAAAGAATACAAACAATTTGGACATGAAATAGATGTATCACTATTTAGCGACGAAGTTGTAAAGCTTGGAGGCTTTACAGGTGCTATGTTTGCGATAAGTGCTTCTGACTTACAATATTACAATAAAGAAGCATGCTTCAAAAATATTCACTATAAAAGTTTAGACTAATAAGAAGACTAATAGTTACAAAATTTAAGTAATTATTAGTCTTTTTTATAGTAAAAATAGTTAAAATAATCATATTCAAAATTCAAAAATGAATATATTTACTTGAAATTTTAGTTCCATTTTGGTATACTATTTTTGATATTTTTTTTAAAGGAGTGACACAAAATGAAGAATTTAGCTAACTTAAATATTACCCCTTTTACAAATGAAGAGGTTATGAAGCTTATCAAATTATATCAATATAAGGGTAAGGATTATTACTACCAAGAGAAGATGCAATCTGATTTAGATACAATAATAAAACAAACAGTTGAAAAAGATTGTTATGAATTTGCTGATTATTTAAGTCTAGCTATTACAGATAATAGAAAGAATCTAATTATTAAAAAAGGTAATCAACCTAAGAATATAGAAGAAAAATTTTTAACAAACTTAAAGGTTATACTATCTAAAATTCAAGCAGATGTTTCACAATTTGAATTCATTACAAATGATGTTTTATCACTAAATAAAATGCTATATAAAGGAATTCATGATATATCATTTAATACCACAAAGGTTAAAGTAAAAACAAACATGCTATACGAAGAAAAAAAGCTTTCTATGCGTGATTCTTTACAAGAACTATTAAGCAAATATGAAGCACTATGTAATTCTGGAAAATATGAAATTACATATATAATTGTAAATTTTTATGTAGACTTAATTAATATGAATTTATTCAATTATGGTAACGATATAATATCTTTAATAATGATATATATATTACTGTTAAAGGCCAACTTTAAGGTATTTAAATTTGTTAGTTTTTTTCAACTTTTAAATCTTCATAAAGCAACATTTAAAAACGTTGTTTTACAAGCAAATTATAACTATGAAGAGGGCTTTTCTAAAACCGCTCCATTACAAAAATTTATAATAGATTTAATGCTTCAGGGATATGATAAGATTGAAGCTATGGTTCATGAATATTCATTTGATTCAGCTATAAATAAGTCTGATAACATTGAAAATACAATATATAAATTACCTCAAATATTCACTAAAGATGACATTAGAGAACGTCATCCATATGTATCTGAATCTACTATAAATCGTACGCTTCAGAAGCTACGTGATCAAGATATAATTAGACCAAATGGTGTTGGAAGAAGTGCTTCTTGGATACGACTTGTTTCTGTAGATTCCTTTAATCCTGACTACAAACAAATGGAATTATTTAGTGATGAAAATGGTGATAATTCAAATGATGATTCTACTGAGTTAATCGAAGGATTCAACTTTAATCTTGATGAAAAATAGTATTAAATATTTATAAAATTATATATAGAAATCGACTAAGACTCACAAAAAATATTGTGAGTTTTTTTTATTTTGTATGACCAAAAATATCATTAATAAGTATATAGGATACGAAAATATTTTTCAAATCGTTTCTAGTTTTATAAACTAGTATAATAAGTATTCTATATAAAGAAATATAATTATACAAAATATAAATTCTATATATTATAATCATATATGATGTGAAATAATATTTGATTTATTAATCAAATTATTGTTATTCTATAATTCTAAAATATTAGATATATTTAAATAATATCTTTAATAAATTTACTTAAATTAGATCAAAAAGGAACAAATAAATTTAGCTTTTATATCTTTAAAATAGACGTTTATACATAAGAAATTGTAAGTAAAAATAACTGAATATATTTTGAACAAGCTCACGTGGTTAAAAACAAATTTTAGTTATTTTTCATAAATTATAAACAAGATTATAAATAAAATAAGGCGACTAAAGGTTAAATAAAAAACATATAAATTTGAACAAATAATTAATTTTACTAAATTTGATCAAAGGAACAATTTATGATTTCTTAAGTTAATTCAGTAATATTCACTCTAATAAAAATAAGCATTAAACATTAATAAAAAATATTCTATTTTTTTATAAAATTTTAGTTATTTAAAAATTATTTTATATATATAATTAACAATAAATATTAAAAATAATTTCGGCCATTATCTAATATTAAAAACTAGATTTATTAGTTAATATTGATAATAATTATATTTAATATAAACAATATAAATAAATATAATAACTAATAAAATCAAGAAATATTTAATAAAGAAAATATGTTGATGTTAGATTAATTTACATTAGATTAGAAGAAGAAATTTAAATAGTTAATGCCAGATTACTAGCTTTGAATTAAGAGTTTTTTGATCAAAAAATCATTAATTTTACTCTTTTTAGAAGATGAAATGGATAAATATTCATGTATTAGAATTTCAGCCTCTAATAATATAATGCTGTTTTTGAAAAAACGGTTTAGCTAAGTCATATTTTAGCTTTTTCCTTTAAAAAAAATAATTAAAAATAACAAAAATATGTAAAAAAAGCAAATTTTGACTATTTTTTAACATTTTTCTAGTTTTAATGACTAAATGATTTAGCTTTAAAATCTAATATACATATATATTAACTTAAGAAATAATACTTTTAAATAATATATAAGTACCAAAAATCAGTTAATGAAGAAATATATATTTTTATCAATAATCTAGTTTTAAATACTAATTATATAAATATTTATAATCAATATATTTAGTTAAATAAATTATAAAAATCAATATTTTATAGTCAAGAATCATTTTAAATTTTAGTCAATCTATATGCTATTAAATATAAAATCGAATCATTTTAAGAATATTATTTGTGCTTTTAAAAAGTGATTTGGTAGAAATAAACTTGCAAAAATATACAGATTATTTTCAATGGCAGGAGAAGAACGGTTCAATCATACTATAGATCCAGAACTTTTTTAGGTAATCTGAAGCCTAATTTTTATTCATTATTAATATAAAATATATATAATTTCAAGTCACTAAAAATATGAATTGAGAGAAAATTATGATCATAAATTGACAAAAATAAGCTTTGACATAAATAGATAAAAGTAGAAGAATAGCACTAAAACTTCGACACAAAAAAATTACATGAATTATCATAATAATCCAAAAATAGAGGATGAGACCTACATCTATACATATTTCCTTATTTCAAACCCTAAAATTTAAATCAGAATATATCTAAATTATGCATAATTATACTCAATGACTATGTTTAATAGTAGAAGAATGGCTAAAATACATTGTTTTTCATACTCATAACATAGTTTTAATATATTTTAAACGAGAAAAAATACCTATTTCAAAAATACAAACAACTTCCTATAATATATATTATGTTAACCAATAAATAATATTTTACTTAAGCCGTTTTTTATTCTTGTGTTAATTGTGTTGAAAACTAAATTTTAATTTAAATCACTTCCACTTTGAGAGCTTGAGTTTTGATTAGCCTTGATAATTGGTCATCCAAACGCTTAAAAACCGCTTTATTTTTAAACATGTAAAAATACCTTAAAAATGCACATTTATCTAGTTTTAAAAATCAGATCTCTGCTGAAATATTTTTAAATCAGATTATACCAGCAGATTAACTTACTACAGTATATTTTTACTCAATTATTTAATTCTAATTTTGCCATTTTTACAGCTATGATAATAAAATAAAAACTTACATTATTTACGTAAGTTTAAAAAAATAAATGAAATTATTGATTTTTAATTATGCATGAGTTCAAATATAAGACACCGAGCTCTACAATTCTATTTCTAACCTGATTCTATCCTCTAAAAATTAGATCGGATACTCTTTTTTGTAAGCTTAATGATAGATTTGCATTTAAATACGCTATTTTTTCGTTTTTATATTAAAACAATAAAATATACGATTTAGATATAAAACGCTGTTAAAACGTTTATAAACGGCTTAAAATCAAATGATATATGTTATATTTTACTGATTATTACATCTATTTAAGGCTTTTAATGTAACAATACTATTAAATATACTGGTTATTATACTAAATTTAAATTTAATTCATAGTATTTATCTCGTTTATAAAAACATTAATCAATATATAATGACTAAAACATCTAGTTTACAATATTATATTTAGTTTGAAATGATATATGTTTTATATTTCGTTAATATAACTAGAAAAATGTTTTTTAGATATTGATTACTTGTTTTAATTACTAGATAATAAAAATATAATTTTAATCCAATCCTTTCATTTTATCTAACAATATAGATGTCGTTATTAAGATTATAATGCATTATTATCATATTTTAATATCTTGTTTTAAATACTAAATTGAGGATGAAAATATTTTTGGCCGATGAGATATACAATTACTATATTTAACCATTTCGTTTTCTATAATAGCTTCAAATAAATCATCTATTATTTTTTATAATTAATTGTGGTTTATTTCTAATCTTTATCGTAAGATAAACACATATTAATATTGATCTAATTATAGATATGCCACAAGTCTTCACAGCCATATTATAAATTATACTAGTTCTAATATTGTTTCTTCTTTTATAAAACATCGTTATATCTAGTTTTAAAAACTACAAATAATTTGAAATATTTTTATATTAGATTTTGATCTGCATACTCATTAAATTAATATAGTAAATGCTCACAATATATAATCATATTTATTGCATTTATGAATCCTATTTTTTACATTATTATAGCTTATAATTTATTAATATTTATATATAATATCTATCATTAAAATTCAGATAGATTTTTATGCGGTTTGAATAATACCTTTTAAATATAAAAGCTAATACAATACGCTTGTTGAAAGTTCATGTTGTATAAATGTTTTTTTTATATGTTCTTTTGCTTGTAAAAAATTATTGCTTAATGCTATGAATTTTTTCTAATTTATTAATGCATAAATTTTATTGTATTTTAAAGTGAGCATATCAATTCAATTATTTAATTAGATTAAACCAAGCTTAAAAATATTGTTATATTAAATAAATTATATTATTGTGATTCATAAACATCAATTGAGTATAAATGTTAGTATGCTAAAATCATTTAAATTCATTTTAAATATTATGATTACATTTTCTCATTTTTATCATAAATATATCTCGTTTTATATACTAGATGGCAATCAAAAATATTTTTGCATAATAAAAGGAGTATTTTTTTGATACTCCTTAAGTTCTTATTGTTTAATTAAATCAGCTATATACCAAAATAAGGGTTTAGATATGATGTTCACCATTTTGAGGGGTTACATAACCCCTTGTTTTGGTGTAGAGATATTCAAAGGGGTTTAGGGGGAATGTGTCCACCTCTACTTTATACAAAAAAGATTTCCTTTATGTTAGAATTATATTGCCTACGTATATTCTAAAGAAAGGAAACCCTATGGATAATGATAACATAAATTTATTTAAATTCATACATCTAGACATATCAGAAATTGATCTAGATAAAACAATTGTTATACCAGCTAAAATGGCTGATGATATAACTACAATACATTTATATGTAAAAGAAAAGCCTGAAGATAGATTTTGTGAGAATTGTAACACTTATTCTTGTATAATTCATGATCGAATAATTAAGAAAATAAATCATTGTACAGTGTTAGAAAAACGCATTAATTTAATATTTTATCAAATAAAATACAAATGTAAAATATGCAAATCTACACACTTACAAAATCCATCTTTCATTGGCACTACTAAATCTATTTCTAAAGCTGGCGAATTGGAAGCTTTAAATCAATTAAGAAATCCTAACATTACTTTTGACTATGTATCAACCTCTTTATCAATTCCTGAAACATCATTAGTTCGTTTATTTGACAAACACGTTGATATTAAACGTCATACTCTTGGTAAACGTTTATGTTTTGATGAGTTCTATTCAAAAAAGCTTGGTAAAACAAAATACTGTTTTACAATTTATGATTTAGACAAAAATGAAATAATTGATATTCTTGATAGTCGATATAAAGATGTACTACTTAATTATTTCTATAAAATTCCATTAAATGAGCGATTAAACGTCGATTTTATTAACATTGACATGTGGAGTACATATTATGAAGTAGCTACAAAAGTATTTCCTAATGCGACTATTTGTGTTGATTCTTTCCACGTCATTGAGCATTTAATTAAAGCTATGGATAGCATTAGGAAACGAATACAAAATACATTCTTAAATAATAAAGACACCGACAGAAATGGATATTACTGGATTTTAAAAAGCTTCCACTATTATCTCACAACCAATATGGATAATATTAAATATACTCGAAAGTCTCGATCTCATTATTCTTATCTATACACTAAATATGATGTATTAGAAAAGGTTTTATCTACCTCTTCTGATTTAAGAGTCGCTTATACTCTAAAAGAAAGCTACAGAGAATTTAATATTACTGCAAATTATGAAGAAGCTAAGGAAAAACTTCCTGAATTTATTGAAGTGTTTGAAAACTCAAAATTCCCCGAGTTTAGAGAATTTGGTAAAATGATTGAAAGATGGCAAAATCAAATCATTAACTCATTCATTGTCATAAATGGTAAACGTAATTCAAACGGACCTATTGAGTCCTTAAACTCAAGAATTAAAAAGCTTATTAGTCGTGGAAATGGATTTAAATCGTTTGAAAGATTTAGAAATAAAACTATGTTCTCTCTTAACAAGAATGAACCAATAAAATAATTATAATAAATGAATATACCGAGCTAACTTCTTATGATTATTAGGGAGTTATAATGCAAAAAGGAAGGAAATTGTCTTATAACAAATCCTTCCTATTTTTGGTTCTTAACCCCTCGTTTTGGTGTTGGGTTCAACCCCCTAACCCCCTATTTTGGTAAAGACCCATTAAATCTAAAAATGACTTTCCATATTCTTGGGCTTTAATACCAAAGTTATCCGCTATTGTTTGACCAAAATCGGCGAACGTTTGTCGATGGCCCAAATTTACTCCCTTCATATTTTTTGCATAAGCTAAAAGTGGAGTATATTCTCTTGTATGATCAGTACCAGTCCAGGTTGGATCATTTCCATGATCAGCTGTAATTAGAATCAAATCATCATCCTTAATAGTGCTCATAAGTTCACCAAGCTGAGAGTCAAATTCCTCAAGGCAATTCTTATAACCCTCTGCATCTCTTCTATGTCCATAAAGAGCATCAAAGTCAACTAGATTTAAATAGCATAGACCTGTAAAGTCTTCATTTTTACAAATCTCAATCATGTGCTCCATTCCCTCATGATTAGATGCTTGCCTAATTGATTTTGTGATTCCACATCCATTGTATATATCAGAAATTTTTCCAAGTCCAATAACCTCAAAACCTGCATCCTTTAAATTATCAAGAGTTGTTTTATCAAATGGAGATACAGCATAATCATGACGATTTGCAGTACGCTTAAAATCACTAGAATTTGTACCAATAAATGGTCTTGCAATAATACGACCTACTTGCCATTCGGGTTTCATACAAATCTCTCTTGCAATGTGGCAACAACGATATAATTCCTCAAGTCCAAAAGTTTCCTCATGAGCTGCAATTTGTAAAACAGAATCTGAAGATGTATATACAATCATTGCGCCTGTTTTCATTTGTTCCTCACCTAGAACCTTTAAAATTTCAGTTCCAGAAGCTGCACAATTTCCAATGACCTTATGTCCTGTTTGCTTTTCAAGCTCATCAATTAACTCCTTTGGAAAACCTGTATCAGTAAAGGTTTTAAAAGGTTTAGTTACTTTTAACCCCATAATTTCAAAATGTCCAGTTAATGTATCCTTACCAGTTGATATTTCTTGTTGATATCCATATCCACCAATAGGATTTAAATTCTTACTTACTCCTTTAATCTCGGTTATATTTCCATAACCTAAGGATTCCATATTAGGTAGGCTAATTCCCCCACATGCTTGAGCTATGTGCTTTATAGTGTTAGCCCCGTCATCACCATACTCCTTACTCATTGGCTCAGTACCACAGCCTACGCTATCAATTACGATAGCAAAAATTCTTTTAAATTTCATCTTTTTTCCTCCTTAATCTGCGCAAGTGGATGCGCACCTTTATAAACTTCCTTTAAATGAGATTTATCAATATGAGTATAAATCTCTGTTGTAGATATATCCTCATGCCCTAAAAACTCTTGGACAACCCTTAAATCAACTCCATTTTGTAGCAAATGAGTTGCACAGCTATGTCTTAAAGTATGAGGACTAATCGTTTTTTGAATATTGTTTTTAAGCGCAACTTCTTTAATCAGCTTAAATACTGATTGTCTACTTAATTCATTAGATTGATAATTCAAAAATAAAACATTTGTATTTTTATTTTTAGATAAAATTGGTCTAGCATTTTCAATATAATTTCTTAATGCAACAATTTCTTCTTCACCCATAGGGACAATTCTTTCTTTATCGCCCTTTCCTATAACCGAAATATATTTAGCATTCATATGAATATTTATAAGCTTTAAGCTAGTAAGCTCACTAACTCTCAATCCTGAACCATATAAAACCTCTAGGATAGCTTTGTTTCTAATTCCAATAGGATCACTAGTATCAATTGAATCTATCATTTTTGATACTTCCTCAACTGTTAGAACCTCAGGAATGCTTTTGTCGAGCTTAACATTTGAAATTAGCTTTGATGGATCCTCCATAGCTAATCCTTCATCTAAAATAAATTTATGAAATGATTTAATTGCCGTAATCTTCCTTTGAATGCTTTTTTTAGCAAGATCCTTTCTTTTTAATGAAAGAATATATTTATTTAAATGTATTTCTGTAACCTCAGAAATAAAATCTATCTTCTCATATTTTTTTAAAAAATTACCGTAATCCTTTAAATCATTTAGGTATGATGAAATAGTATTTGAGCTCAAATGCTTTTCAGTTTCAAGATAGAAAGCGAATTGAGAGAATTCATAGAAGGTTACATCCTCTTCTTGTTCAATTTGTTTTTTTCGCAAAATATCACCATCCTATACAAATTCAATAAAAACCTCATTCGTTAGCATTATGCCCTTTTGAGTTAGTTTGATTCTATCATTTTCGATATATATTAGATTTTTTTCTAAAAGAGATTGAAAGTTAAAATCATCTAAGGGACTAGAATTAAATCGTCTTTTATATTCATTAATAGAAACTCCATCAATTTTTCTAAACCCTAATAAAAAATACTCCTTCTTTTTTTCCTCCTTAGAGATTCGATCTAATTGTTTTTGATTTAAGTAATAATGCTTAAGCCTAGAATCAAATGTATACCTTATATCATCAAGGTACCCCGAGGCACCTGCACCAATTCCAATGTATTCCATTGAATCCCAATATATTTGATTATGAATTGATTCAAATCCAGGCAATGCAAAATTAGATGTTTCATAATGATGATAGCCTTTCTCCTTAAGAGTATTAATTATTAATTCATACATATTAGCCTCTGTATCATTATCAAGTAATTTAATTTTACCTTGGCTAATTAGATTTGAAAATATTGTCTTTTGCTCTAAAATCATATTGTAATAGGAAATATGAGGAATGTTTAGCTTTAAAAATTCATCTAAGCATTCTTTTACTTTATCAAGAGTATCATTAGGATGAGCAAAAATCAAATCAATATTAATATTATTTAAATTATTATCCTTTAAAATTTTAATAGCCTCTATTACATCAGCCTTAGTATGATGACGATTTAAAAACTTTAAATCTGAATCGATAAAAGATTCCACTCCAAGTGAGACCCGATTTACTCCGTATTTTATAAAAAGCTCAGCTTGTTTTTTACAAAGAAACTCAGGATTACATTCAATGGTATATTCTAAAGGACTTAAATTTAATGAATCAATTTTTTTAAGTAATCGTTCAAGATTATAATCACTTAAAAAATTAGGTGTACCTCCACCTATATAAATTGTTTTTATAGATGGAAAATACTTTTTATAGTTATCAATATCTTCTATTATATAATCGATATATTCATTAATCTGATTATCATTTATTGCAATACGCTTTGGAAAATCACAATATGAACAAATATGCTTGCAAAATGGTATATGAATATAAAGTCCTCGCATAATATCACCATTTAATTTTACCACAATGACAAGATAATTTAAAGTATCGATTATAACACATTCTAATTTTAATGCTAGGATATAATTATAAAATATGGTATTATAATATTATAATTAAGTTTAAGGATGTGTTTTTTATGAATGAAACTAATAAGTCATTTAAAGAAACTTTAAAGACTATACTAAATAAAGCTTTTTTTGAACTTAAAAGCTTCGGCAAATGGATAAAAAATGTTTTTAATAGCTATTCAGATACTGCGACTTTACTATTTGGTATTTTTATAATTTTTACATTAGTGATATTCTTTATATGTTTCCAAATGGGAGGATTTTTCACGATTAATACTGATGATATTGCGCAATATTATCCAATAATGGCAGGCTTTATTAAAGATTTAAAAAACGGAGAATTATCTCTTTATAATAACAGTTTCTTTGCTGGAGCTTCTTTCTTTGCTAATTCATATTATATACCACTGGACATTTTCACTCTATTGACTTACTTGTTTAGTTTTATTATGAAAACTGAAACAGCCTATGGTCTAGTAAACTTAATGAAAATTGGATCTGGCGGTATGATGATGAGCTATTATATGCATAATCATGGCTTTAAAAATAAAACTGTGTTCTTTTTTTCATTAATATTTGCATTTGGTGGACTAATGACTGCAGAGTGCGTTTTCCCAGTATATTGGTCTTTATTATTTTATATTCCTTTAGGATTATTTGTAATTGATAAATATTTAGAAAATCATTATAATTTCTATTTAATTCCTATTTATACATTTATAATCGTATTATATGATTTTTATATTGCATATATGCTACTTGCACTTTTAATGATTTATCTTGTTATGATAAAAATTTACAAGGGTAATTCAAAAATTTTTGGTAAAAATACTATATTTAAGGATAAATTACTATATATTGATACTTTTTCAACTCTTGGACTAATTTTTATAGGATTAATGATGAGTATGTGTGTATTTCTACCTTCTTATAAATATATAACAGGTAAAACAATTAGAAATACATATAAAGAGGTTTTATCTCATTATAAGCTTAGTCATTACGTTACAATATTATCAACCTATTTTACAGTGGGTAGTCCTTTAAATGTATTATTAAAGCATGGAGATTATATTAGAAATCACGCTTCTATGTTTATTACCTTATTTGGATTAATGTGTTTAGTAACACTATATACAATGAAGGGATATAAAAATAGATATTTAAAGATAATTATTATTCTTTCTAATATATTGTTAGGTATTCCGGCAATATCCATGCTAATGACTGGTACTAATCAAGCGTACATTAGATGGTTCTTTATCGTTTATATAATTAATTTATATGGAGCAGCTGTAGCATTTGATGCCAATGATGATTTAAAGCTAGATAAAGCTACTCAAACAATTTTATTACAATTATTATTGTTTGGCTTTACAGTTATTTTCTTTTTGTTTTTCAAAAACGGCCAATATGAAAACGATAGTAAAAAATCTTTATTTTTAACAATCCTAGTTATTTATCTTTCGATTTCAGCCTTATCTGTAATTTATTATGCCTTTTTAAAGAAAAAAGCACTTAGTATTATTTATGATTTTATTTTTGTATTTTTAACCTGTAATCTAGCTACTTATATATTAATAAAGGATGATAGTTTTTCAATGTATGATGGTTCAGAATTCTATTGGCCAGTGTTAATTGTATTTCTTTCCTTTGTTTCATTATATCTTATTGCAATATTTATACCTAAAAGAAAGGTTTTAATGTATGTACTTTTAGGGCTTGAAATTTGTGCATCAATGATTATGACATTTGTTAATTGTGCAGCTACAGGATCATATTATTATTTCTGTCAAGATGAGTTCAGTGCATTTGAAATTAATTTAAAGGCTACTACATCATATTCAAATACAAATGCATATCGTGTTTCTATATATACAAACGAATCAGTTTATATGACAAATCTAAGCTTTATATATGATAAATTTAATACAACTCAGTTCTTCCATTCATTTTATGATTCAACAATTAATGATTTATATGGTAAACTTTATGAAGATAACGATACTACAAATTGGCATCGTAGAGAAATAATGACTTATGTTGGGCCTTATGCAATCATTGATGGTGTTAAATATGTTGTTGTACCAAATTATAAAAATACACCTATGCCTAGCTTTTATGAAGAAAAGTTTGATGATACAAATTATAAGTATTATGAAATAAAGGATCTAAAACCATTTATTGTTTATGATAAAATCGGCTCTAAATCTGGTTATTCCTATTTAAAGATGGCAAATGTATTAACGCAAATAGGATATTTTGATAAAGTATACAATATGTCTGATGACGTACAAGCAAATTTATTCAATGAATTAATTATGTCTAATAATTTAAAAGCTGCGAGCGATCAAGATTTTAGTAATTTATCATCTGTTATATCAAAAAGTATATATAATCCAACATTTAAAGAATTTAATGGGGTTAAATATGCTGTTTATAATTGGAATATTACAATGCCTGAATCATCTGATTCTATTATGATTACTCCAACACTTCAATATGAAAGATTAAATGCTTTAAATGATGCGTTTATTACTGATGAATTTGATAACATTCATCATTTATATGCAGGTTATACAGCATATGATCATTCCTATACTCCAAAACAATTATGGGTTAAATCTGATAATGAAACAAGCTATAACATAAATGCTAGTGCTTTCTCATTTAATGAAATTTATAATTTATATTTAGAATCTCAAAAAGAATTTAAAGATGAGTATTTTTCATTAGAGGGTTCAAAGATGAAAATTAGTTTATCCTATGATAAAAAGGATTATAATCGAGTTTTAAAGACTAATTTTGCTTATTCTTCTGAGTGGAAGGTTAATGATTCAAGTATTAAGACAATTAATGTTGATGGAGGATACTTAGGAATAATCCTACCTAGTGATACTACATCTTGTAATATTGAATTGAATTTTGAACCAGATGGTTTAAATCTAGGATTAACAATTTCAGGATTCTTTATTGGATTATTTAGTACTGCATGTGTACTTGTTTTCTTAGAAAGACAACGAAAAAAAGATATAAACAATTTGTTTTAAAATAAAAAAGAAGACTTAATTTTGTTGGGTACCCAACAATTTGAGTCTTCTTCTTTTATTTATTATCTGTAAAAGCCTTTTGAGCTTTTTTTACCATTGAATCGTATTTTTCATCAAGAACATGCTCAAGGCTTATACGTTCTAATATTGTTTTAACTACTGATTCAATCTCAGAGCCCTCTGAATAATCAGATTTAACCAAAAAGTCACATCTACCATCTAATAGTAAATCTGAGGCCTTATTAAGCTTTCCAGGTTGGTAAATCCCAATAGCCTTACCTCCTTGTTGCTTAACAAGCTTCATACAAGGAACATCAGTAAGTCCATCTCCAAAGTAAATCATATTTCCTTCCTGAATATGACGTTTTTCCTTAGGCATCTTACTATTTAAATTAACATCGTCTGTTATATCAAATATTCCTTTAGATATACGATAAATATATTGAGTTTTTGTTGTATAATTTACAACATTTAAAGGAAAATCAGCAATACCATTTTCATCATAGTGGAAGCAACAACCGTATACCTTTTTAAATTTATTATATAAGGAAGAGCCTTCAATAATTTCGGTTGTACCAGAGGACAAAACATAGTGCTCAATTTCAATATTTAAGGCTTCACCGATTTGATTAATACGTTCAAACCAAGTGTCTACACCTTTATATAGCTTCATGTTTTTACCACAGGAATTTAAATACTCTTTTGTTAAAGGAATATTTCTTTTTTTAGCCTCTCTTACCATCACATACATATACGCAAGTATTCTTTCCATACCGCATTCATCTGATAGTTCACCAGCCATAGACCAGAATTCAGATGGACTTAAGCCTAATGAAGGAATAAATTTATATTCTTGCATGTCTCTATCACATAATGTTTTATCAAAATCATATAAGAATGCCATTTTAATTTTTTTCATATTATTCCTCCTCGTTAGATAATATTGCAAGGAATGCCTCTGGTGGTACCTCTACAGAACCAATTTCTTTCATCTTCTTTTTTCCTTCTTTTTGCTTTTCTAGAAGTTTTTTCTTTCTTGAGATATCTCCACCATAGCATTTTGCTAAAACGTCCTTTCTAAGGGCTTTAATATCACTTCTTGCAATAACCTTATGATTTATTACCGCTTGAACTGGAACTTCAAATAATTGTCTAGGAATGATCTCCTTAAGTTTTTCTACAATAACTCTTCCCTTAGGATAAGCAAAATCTTTATGAACAATTGAACTTAGCGCATCAATAACGTCACCATTTAACATTACGTCCATCTTAACTAAATTAGATGCTTTATATTCACCAAGCTCATAATCAAATGAAGCATAGCCCTTTGTACCAGATTTTAAACGATCAAAGAAATCATAAACAATTTCAAGTAATGGTAATTCATAATGCAAGACTGCTCTTGTCTCTTCAATATATTTTAAATCCTTAAAGGTTCCACGCTTCTTTTGACATAAATCCATAACAGTACCAACGTATTCAGTTGGTGTCATTATAGTAGCATTTACATATGGCTCCTCTATTCTATTAATCTTTGTAGGCTCAGGTAGCATTGAAGGATTGTCTAACTCAATCATTTCACCATTTGTTAAATATACATGATAGGAAACTGATGGAGCAGTCGCGATTAATTCAATATTAAATTCTCTTCTAATTCTTTCTTGAATTACATCCATATGAAGTAATCCTAAGAAGCCTGTTCTAAATCCAAAGCCTAGTGCTTGAGATGTTTCAGGCTCATAAATTAAGGAAGCATCAGACAGCTTAAGCTTATCAAGTGCATCTTTTAAATCCGGATATTGTTTAGAATCGATTGGATACAAGCCACAGAATACCATTGGATTAAGCCTTCTATAGCCCTCTAGTGGTACATCTGATGGATTTTCAAGTGTAGTTATCGTATCACCGACATGTACCTTATTAATATCCTTGATAGACGCTGTAATAAATCCAACATCACCTGCTGTTAAATATTCTCTTAATTCTTCCTTAGGAGTTCTAACCCCAAGCTCTACAACCTGATAGCTGGCATTTGTAGCCATCATATGGATTGTATCCCCAACCTTTATTGTTCCTTGCTTAACTCTAACTAGGAATACAACACCACGATATGCATCAAAGGATGAATCAAAAATTAAGGCTTGAACAGGTCCAAAAGGATCACCAGCTGGAGCAGGAATATATTTAACAATTTGTTCGAGGATATTACGAACATTTAATCCAGTTTTAGCACTACATTCAACTGCTTCATCACAAGGAATTCCAATTATATCTTCAATTTCTTTTTTTACTTCCTCAGGATGTGCTGAGGGAAGATCAACTTTATTTATACAAGGTAAAATTTCAAGATTATTATCGATTGCTAAATATACATTAGCTAACGTTTGAGCTTCAACACCTTGAGTAGCATCTACTACAAGTATTGCACCCTCACATGCAGCAAGAGATCTAGAAACCTCATATGTAAAGTCAACATGCCCTGGAGTATCAATTAAATGAAAAATGTAATCATTTCCATCATCTGCTTTATAATTTAAGCTCACAGCGTTTAATTTAATTGTAATACCTCTTTCACGCTCAAGATCCATAGAATCTAATATTTGATCCTGCATTTCTCGTTTAGTAACACTATTACAAATTTCTAAAATACGATCTGCAAGAGTAGATTTTCCATGATCAATATGAGCTATTATCGAAAAATTTCTTATTTTTCGTTGTCTATTTAATAATTCATCTTTATTTAAATCGGTCATATTGGCCTCCACATTTAATATTAGTATATATATTATACTAAAAAATTTAAAAATTGTAAACAAAACCATAGCATTTATCTTTTACTAAAGCCAAAAAATAAAATTGTTAGAAAATCTAACAATTTAAAATTTGCTATAGACATAAGCCATGTTCTGTACTATTTCTAGTGGTAACCATCTATCTATACTTTCGTATCCTTCTTAAGCTTCGGTTCGCTCTTGAAGACTCCCCTACCAAATTTGGGTTTCTAGCTTGAGGGGTTTACCTCGTTTCACTCAACCATTTCTAGTTAATTCGTCACTGTGGCACGTTAGATACAGCCATATCATAGACTTAGGCTATATTTTTGCCGTTACCATTTCTGGTACCCAGTCTTATTTATTGGACTGGCACAAACACTACAGCCATCACAGGCTGTGCTAGCATGGACTTTCCTAACATTTCTGCTCGATTACCTAGCTATAGCGATTATTATTATAATAAATAGCCTTTTAATTGTCAAATTAAATTTTAATAATAGTATAAAGAAAAAATATGATATAATTGATTAAAGATAAATAATATGTGGGTGAGATATATGAATATTCTAGATAAACTAAAACCAATTATTAAATCTAAATCGTTTTTACTTTGTATTGGACTAACAGTAATAATAATTACAAGAATAATTTCAGCTTGTGTTTTAAAAGATGTATTTTATGATGAGGAAATAATTATCAAGCATTTTGAATCAATAATTGATACAGGAAACGATTTTTATGGCAATAAACTACCTTTATTCTCAACAGTTGGGGCTGGATTAACAACATATATGTATATGTATCCAATGATTTGGATTTTATCTATAATAGGTGTTAGTGCATTAAAAGCTCGAATTGTTCAACAAATTTTAACAATTGGAGCTTGTATCGCACTTTCATTTGGAATTAAAACATGGTCAAAAAATAAAAATTTATTTTGGATTACCTTATATGTATCATTAACATTACCTTGGGGTTTTGTTCAAGCAAATCGTGTATGGGATCCTGCATTTGTTCCATTATATTTCTCATTACATTTTCTATTTTTTGCTAAAACTCTAAAAAAGGACACACTAAAAGAATATCAAAAATGGCTATTTCCATCGTTATCTTGTATGTTTTTAGTATTTTTAGCAATAGTTTATCCTCCATGTCGAATTCCTGCCGTAATTATGTGGCTATATACTATGTATTTATTTATTAAAAACGGAAAGCTTAATAGAAACAGAATATTCATTTGCTTATTGGTTTCGTTTATTTGTGCATTTCCCCTAGCACTAAAAATATTAGAGCCAGGTTTTAATGACCGAACAAAATATTTATTAGTCTTTCAGGGAGGAAAATGGTATAAAGAAGCATTTCAATGGCTAAAAAATACTGTTAATTTGTTTAATCCAGGATTTTTATTCTTCTCTGGAGATATCATTGTTCGTCATAGCTTACCAATTTATGGTATGCTAGGAACAATTTCGATTGTACCTCTTTTGTATTTATTTAAGCAAAAGCATGAACCTATTTTTTCATATTTACTATTAATAATTATTTTCACATATCTATCAGTTGGATTAACAAATGATTATTCACCACATGGACTAAGAAGCTGCCTAGTATGGATGCCATATGCTATTTTAATTTCATATGGATGGTATTTATTATTGAAAGATAAAGCATTAAAGATAAGAATAATTTCTTATTCTATAATCGGAATATATTATGTAATGTACTTTATTGCATATATAGCAATATGTAATCATATTGAAAATAGTATGGTTGTTTGGCCATAAAAAAAATCGGTAAGTAGTCACTACTTACCATATTTTTTTCTCTTTTTAATTATTCATTTCTATATAATCGAACTTAAGTCTTCTATATATAATAATTAATGAAATTAAATGTAAAGCTGATGTCATTAACCACGATATTGGATAGCATAAGCTTAAGGTTAAATTAGTATGAAATCTCTCAATCTTAAATATTGTAAGAACCCAAATAATACGATAAACACAGCATCCTAATGCGGTAATAATCATTGGTAATAAAGAATATCCAAGTCCTCTTACACTAAATGAAAAAATATCCAAAAGTCCACATAATGAATACGTAGATACTAAAATAAGAAGTCTTAAATATCCTATTTTAACTGCTTCTTCATTGGATGTATAAAATCCTAATAATTGTTTACCAAAAATAATAACTAGACTACCAATAATAAGAGAAATTGCTAAGCACTGTGCTGTAGAATAAATAATTATTTTTTTAATGTTTTCTTTTTTTCCTAAAGCATAATTTGAACTAATAAAAACTAAACATGCTTGGGCAATTGCATTCATACACACATAGACAAAGCCTTCAATTGATGATGATGCTCCATCCGCATCCATAACAATTGTACCTAGCGAATTAACGCTCGATTGAATTAGTATATTAGCAATTGAAAATACTGCACTTTGAATTCCTGCAGGTATACCAATACGAGTAATATCTTTTAATTCGTTTAAATTAAAAAATAAGGCTTTTAAATTAAATTTATATAAACTATTTCCTTTAATTAATAGAATAATAATTAAAAAGCCAGATATAATTTGAGAAATTACAGTAGCAATGGCTACGCCCTTTACATCCAGATTTAAACCAACGACAAATAAAAAATTAAAGCCTATATTAAATATTCCCGCAAACGCCAATATATAAAATGGTTTTTTTGTATCACCACAAGCTCTTTGACATGCAGCACCGAAATTATATAACAATTGAAATGGTAGGCCTAAAAAATATATTTTTAGATATGAAGCCGATAAATCTATTACATCATTAGGGGTTTTCATCCATTTAAGAAAGATTTCTGACATAAAATAGCCAAATATACCGATAATTATTCCTATAAACAAAGAAAAAATTACTGATGTATTTAATATTTTATGAGCTTTATCCTTATCTTTTAAGCTATAAGCTCTTGTCATTAATACATTAGAACCTACAGAAAGACCAATAAAAAGCTCAACAATTAAATTAATTATTGATCCTGTATTCGATATAGCCGCAACACTATTTGTTGAACCAAATTGACCACAAACAATTAAATCGGCTGCGCTATAAAAAAGCTGTAGCAAAGCCGATATCATTATAGGTAGAGCAAATATAAATATCTTCTTAAAAAGATTACCTGATGTCATATCTACATCTTTACATTTAACTATATTATCCATACATAAACACCTTGACCTAAATAATTTTATCACTTTTATTTCAATAGTCAATATGCATGTATTCTAAAAAATTAGTTTGTAGCCTTATAGTTAAGAGGTAATTCCTCCCAGCGCTTTTTTAAATAGTAAGCCGCCATCTTTGGTTGCCTATCTCTTGTAAATATTCCTTTTTTATTACCACCTGCTCTAATTATACCTTCACTTGTTTCAAAATCGGCAAAATTCCATACCTGTTCACCCTTTACAAAGGAATATTTATCAAATATTTTATGGTTTTTCTCAAGATATTCAACTTGATACTGTACAGACCACATACTTGATGGTAATTTACTTAATTCAAGTAAAGTATCTGCACCATATTCAGAGAAAATAACTGGTTTATTAAATCTTTCCCATCCCTTAAGCTCTGCATCAAGCATATCTATTGCCTCATCAATTTCATAACCACCCTTTAAATACCAACCATAATACCTATTAAGCATTACAAAATCAGTTAGATGTGTACATTTGCACTTATCTGGTAACGAATTCATTAGATGAGCAAAGCTACAAGGTCTATTTTGTAAATCTTGCTCATGAGCAAAATTAAATAATTTTTCGAAATATTCAACTGCTTTTTCGGATGAAACTGTATCTGGTTCATTTAAAAGTGACCAAGCAATAACACTAGGATGATTTTTATCACGACGAATTAACTCCTCAATAGCATTTAAATGGTTTTTAACTGTTTTTTCAAAAACAATTTTTTCATCAAAATATGGATCTTCTTTTTTATTTGTACTAGCCGCGTCTAATGCATTCATTAAGGATTTCATCATTCCAACAGCTGCGACCTCATCGATAATTAAAAAGCCTTCTTTGTCTGCTAAATTATATATCTCTTCACTATATGGATAATGACTTGTTCTAAATGAATTTGCGCCAATCCATTTCATTAACTCAAAATCTCTTTTGATTACTGCAAGATTTTCACCTCGACCATTTATAATTGAATCTTCATGCTTACCAAAGCCTTTTAAATAGATAGACTTATTATTAATTAATATTTCTGTACCATCAATTTTAACTTCTCTTAATCCTACTTCTAAAGGATATTCGTCGATTATTTCTGCATTTTTTATCAATTTAAAGACAAATTTATATAAATATGGCTTTAATGGCTCCCATAATGTAGGATTATTAAATATTATTTGATTTTTGTATCCATGTCCTTCTGTTACATATACACCATTTTCGTCATATACATCTACTCTAATATTTAAATTTTCAGGTGCATCTACGTAATAGGATGTAATACAGGTGTCTTTTTCAACCTTATGAACTAATGTTATATCTTTAATGCTCTCCTTTGGTAAAATTACAAGCTTTACTGGACGGATTAAACCTCCATAGTTAAAAAAATCAAAATACGGTTTTGACATTTTTAATCCTGATTTTATTTTTTTCGTTTCACCAACAGGTAAAGTATCTAATCCTAATTCATTATTTAATTTACAAATGATAATATTTTCCTTGTTATATTCTATATATTCTGAAATATTGATCATTATTGGAGTAAAACCACCAATATGAGTTCCAATTTCAATCCCATTGATATATATTGTAGCCTTATGTATAGCACCATAAAACCTAATATTTACTTTTTTGTCTTTCCATGAGCTACATGCGTAAAATCTTTTTTCATACCATACATCACCTGTATATTCCTTATATTTTTTTTCGGTAAATAAATCGTTATATGATGCAGGTACCGGCATTTCAATTGTATCTGTAAGTCCTAGTTTATAATTTAAGCTTTCACCCTTTGATTCAAAATCAAATTTAAATTTCCACATTCCTGATAAATCAATTAATCCTCTTGTGTTAGTGTTTTTTGGATATAATAATGTTTCATTCATATAATAAAAATCTCCTTTTTAATTATTATTAGAAATCATAGCTAAAAATATACAAAAAAAGGAAATGATTGTATTCTCATTTCCTTAAAAAATTATTCAGATTCTTTTTTATCAGTTGATTTTTGACGTTTAGAAGCGTCAATTAAAGCATCCTTACGAGATAAATCGATTTGTCCCTTATCATTAATCTTAATACATTTAACAATAATTGAATCACCTACTGATACAACGTTTTCACATTTTTCAACTCTTTCAATTGCAAGCTTTGAAATATGACATAATCCCTCAGCACCAGGCCATAGCTCTACAAATACTCCATATGGCTCAATACGCTTTACAGTACCAGTATAAATATGATTTAGCTCTACTTCACGTACTAAATCTTCAATTGCCTTTAATGCTTTATCCACCCAAGCTACATCTTGGTGCATTACATAAACACGACCATCCTGCTCAATATCAATCTTAACTTGATTATTATCCTCAATGATTTGGTTAATAACCTTTCCACCAGCACCAATAACATCCTTAATCTTATCTGGATTAATTCTTGTCATCTTAACCTTTGGAGCATATTTAGAAAGCTCAGGACGAACAGCTGAAATAGTATTTTGCATATGATCAAGGATTTCGAAACGACCTTTTTTAGCTTGAGCCAAAGCCTCTGCTAAAATCTCATATGTAATTCCACGAATTTTGATATCCATTTGAAGTGCTGTAATACCATTTCTAGTACCAGCGACTTTGAAATCCATATCTCCTAGATGATCCTCAAGACCTTGAATATCAGTTAGAATAGTATAATCATTTTCATAAGTAATTAATCCCATTGCAATACCAGCAACTGGAGCCTTGATTGGAACACCAGCAGCCATTAATGACATTGTACCAGAACAAATTGAAGCTTGACTTGATGAACCATTTGATTCTAGAATTTCTGATACGACACGAATTGTATATGGGAAAGAATCTTCATCAGGAATAACATATGATAATGCTCTTTCTGCTAAAGCTCCATGTCCAATTTCTCTTCTTCCAGGTGCTCCATAACGGCCTGTTTCACCTACAGAGAATTGAGGGAAGTTATAGTGGAACATAAATCTCTTTGTATCTTCTTCACCAAGACCATCAATAATTTGGTTTTCATTTAAAGCACCTAAAGTAGTAATACCAAGTGATTGAGTTTGACCACGAGTAAACAATGCACTACCATGAGCTCTTGGTAATACATCAATACGGCTTGATAAAGGTCTAATTTCATCAACCTTTCTTCCGTCTGGTCTAATCTTTTCAATTGCAATCATCTTTCTTACTTCAGTATATAAAATATTATCTAAAGTATGTTGAACTTGATCCAAATAAGCTTTTTTAGCATCTAGGTCTTCAACAACAATTTCACCTAGATTCTTAGTAAATACCTTCTTGCCAAACTCTTCTAGGGTTTTAGCATTTTCAGCATCAATTGCAGCATATCTTTCAAGCTTATCTTCAATACGAATAGCTTTAATTAAATCAGCTTCTGCAAATGCTCTAACAGAAGCATCTACAACAGGATCAGTAACGAATAGTAAAGGCTTAACCTTCTCCTTACCACATTCCTTAGCAATTTCTAATTGGAACTTACATAATTCAATGATGGCTTTATGTCCGAATACTAAAGCACCATGCATTTCATCCTCAGAAACCTCGGCAGCTCCAGCCTCAACCATATTGATAGCATCCTTTGTACCAGCAACTGTAAGTGTTATTCTGGTTTTTTCAAGTTGCTCAGGTGTTGGGTTTAATACATATTCACCATCAATATAGCCTACTTGAACTCCTGCAATAGGTCCTTCAAATGGCACATCTGAAATCATTAGTGCAATACTGGATCCTAGCATAGCAGCCATTTCAGGTGAACAATCTGGATCAGATGAAAGAACAGTGTTAATAACTTGTACCTCATCACTAAATCCATCGGCAAATAAAGGTCTAATTGGACGGTCAATTAAACGAGAGGTTAATGTTTCATGTTCTGAAGCACGTCCTTCTCTTCTTAAAAAACCACCAGGAATTTTTCCTGCAGCATATAGTTTTTCTTGGTATAAAACCATCAATGGGAAAAAGTCTTGAGTAGTTTCAGATGCTTTTGAACAAACAGCTGAAAGAACAACTGAATCACCATATTTTACTAAACATGCTCCGTTAGCCTGCTTAGCAACTTCACCAATTTCGATTTTAAGAGGGCGACCTCCCCAATTAAATTCGAATGTTTTAACTTCACTCATTTTAAATCTCCTTCTAATCTTATATTTATTTCCACTTTTATCAAATATCTTCTTTTATTGTATCATAAAAGTACCCTAATATAAAGAATAAAAGCAATTTTATTTAATAAATTTGTTTCAAACATCAAGATTTTGCAAATAAAAATAAAAACCTCTAGACATTATGTCCAAAGGTTTAATTAATCATTAATTACTTACGAAGTCCAAGCTTACTTACTACTGTTTCATAAGCAGCCACATCATTCTTCTTTAAATAGTTAATTAAAGAACGTCTTTGACCAACCTTGATAAGTAGAGCACGTGAGCTATGGAAATCATGGATATTAGTTTGTAAGTGAGCATTTAATTGTTCAATTTCTTTTGTTAAAATTGCAATTTGAACAGCAGTTGAACCTGTATCCTTTGCATCACGACCAAAATCCTTAACGATTTGTGCTTTTACTTCTTTTGAAAGTGCCATTTTTTATTCCTCCATTGAATTATTGTCACGATTTTCTAATGCAAGCGCCGAAGGATATCGACTAACATTGAAAACGTCCTTGTATATTTTAACATATTGAATTATAATTGCAATAGTTTTTTTAAATATTTCTCAATTTTACAATTTTTTTGTTATATTTATGAAGAATATAAATAAGAGGTTCTTTCCATAAATAATCGTAGGATTGGATATCTTCACCTAAATAATCTGAAACTTCTTTTAGTTGTTCAAAACTACATAAAGATAATGATTTTTTTCTAGATTCAATCTTTCTTATTTTTGAATCTTTGCTTAGACTTTTTGACTCATCTATAGTAAGTCTTCTCCAACCATTTACAACATGGAATCGATACCATCTTGTATGTTCCTCATATGCTCCTTTATAATCTAATTGACTGTCTAATTCTAAAATTGATATTTCTTCTCTTGGATCATTTATATCTACAATTTCAAGGCCCAAAGAGTATAGCTTTGCTGGTATAGAAATCCATACAGATCTATTTGATGATTTTGCAAATTCTGATAAATCATTCCAAAGACATGCATTTTTTGGATTATTCTTATTATAATTATCGTTTATTGCTTTGGCATAAATATCTAATATTTCTCCTACAATCATTTCATAACTAAATAATTGAGTTTCAACACCAAACGAATCAATGAGCACTCCATCTGATAGCTTATTCTCTAACAAATTTTTATTTTTTTCATCTCTAATGTGAGCAAAAATAGAAGCTTTATTATTCGTATTAGCCAAAATATATCTATATAACAAATTTGATATTTCAATATTCTTTTTATCATCGCCTAATGCCACGACTATATAATTGTTAGGGCGTAAATATAAATTTAGTCTTTTAAAAAATCGCATTGAATAAATATCACATTTAATATAATTGATTCTCTTGAATAAATATACATTTTTCTTCCTCCTTTTTCTTTTTTTTGACAATTTCTAATTTTATTATAGCATCTAATCTTAAAAAAGTTAAAATAAATTTATTGACACCTATTCTTTTTAATTAAAAAAACACGACTTAAAAATCGTGCTTTTTTAAACAGAATTTATTTAATTAAGCTTAATGGATGATGATCTTACATATTCTTGATTCTTTACAAGCTCTTGTTTTAATTCATCTATACTTAAAAATTTCTTTTCATCCCTAATTAATTCTATAAAACTAACAGAAATTTCTTCTCCATATATATCCTGATCAAAATCTAATATATTAGTTTCTACAACAATATTATTTTTTTTATTAAAGGTCGGATTAAATCCTACATTAGTCATAGATTTATAGAATTTATTATGAATTTTTGTAATAGTCATATATACACCATTTTTTGGCAATAAATATTCAACATCATTTATATTTGCAGTTGGAAATCCAATTGTATGGCCTAAATGTGACCCATGACAAACTACACCTTTAATTGTATATGATCTTCCTAGTAAATTATTGGCTTCTTTCATATCACCATTTTGAATTTTATTTCTTATAGCTTGGCTTTTAACTAAAGTATTATCCTTATATATTGAAGGAATTATGATGGTTTTAAAATAATCCTTAAGCATATCTGCATTTCCCTTAGCTTGATAACCAAAATGATAATCAGTTCCACATACAATTTCAAATATCATATTCTTTTTTAGTAATTTAATAAAATCTAAAGGGCTCATATGAGCCAATTCTTTATTAAAATCTAATATAATTAAGTAATCAAGTACATTTTCAAGTAGTTCTATTTTTGTATCTAAAGGAGTTAATTCTTTATAGTTTTGATCAATAAAATATTTAATAGGATGAGGATTAAAGGTAATCATCGCATGGGGTAAAGTTGATTTTAAAACCTCTTTAATTAAAGCTTGATGCCCTAAATGAATGCCATCAAAATTACCAATACAAGCACTTATAGGCTCATAAATATATTTTTCTTCGAAATTATTAATATGTATAATCTTCATATCTAATCACCAAAATATTGAACTATTTTATATTTATTATGATTACTAGGTGCATATATAGCTATAAGCTTATCATTATAATAGACTCTAAAAGGTTCTTTAACCTTCATTTGTCTTTCATCTAGCTCAACACCATTTTTGATAAGTTTTGCTAAATAATCATTTGCATAAAATATTGGAGATGAGGAAAATAAATCCTCAACAGGGATTAAAGAATCTTCACTTACTTCATTAATTAAATAAGAATCTTTTATTTCAAATACTCCTGTTTTAGTTCTTACTAAATCCTGCATAATTGCAATTGTACCTAAGGCCTCGCCCAAATCTCTAACAAATGAACGTACATAAAATCCCTTAGATACCTCAAGCTCAATTTTAACTGTAGGATATAAATCATCATCATATAAATCGGATATTACATTAGAATAATAAACCTTACAAGCTCTTTCTTTTATTTCAACATCAATGTTATTTCGAGCATATTCATATAACTTTTTACCATTAACCTTTATAGCTGAATAAATTGGTGGGATTTGTGTTGTTTTCTTACTTAACTCCTTTACCTTTTCTTTAATTATAGATAAATCTAAATTTGTAGGAATATTAGTTTCTAATACATTACCTTCTGGGTCTAATGTATCAGTAAGAATTCCAAATCTCACAGTCGCAATATATGTTTTATTATGATCCTCAAGAAGAGGTAAAAGTTTTGTAGCTTTTCCCACTGCAACCTGCATTACACCCGTTGCATTTGGATCAAGTGTACCTGAATGCCCAACCTTTTTTTCTTTAAATTTATGTTTAATATAGTTACAAACATCAAAGGATGTATACCCTTTTTCTTTATTTACATTAAAAAATCCATCCATGCTTTCACCCTATTTCTTTAATATTATACACTAGCAAACATTTTTAGTAAACATAAAAGGAGTCATACGACTCCTCTTCAGTGTGCAATGTTTTATCTAAATAATTATTTTTCCTCTTTTTTAAAATCCAAATAAGATAATAAGCTTCCAGCAGCTAAAAAGCCACCTAAAAAGCTAATAATAAAATTATACCAAATTGTACTTCCATCTTTGCCTTTAGCAATGGCTTTAAATCCTGCCCCCATAAAGTATCCAAAAATAATTACACCAGCAGTACCAAATGCTAAAATATAAATAAATGTATTTGATTTTCCTAATTTAGAATTATATATTCCACAAATACCACCTATTAATATACATAGACCAGCACATAAAAACATTAAAGCTTCTTCATCTATTGAAATATCTGTACCAAATCCATCATTATATGTTGCAAAAGATAGGATAATCTTAATTAAAAATGTTATTACAATAAATCCACCAAGCGATGTATATAATATACCCTTTTTCATTTATTTAAGCCTCCTTACTAATCATTTCATGAATATCAGATGGAAATAATATTTTGTCATAGAATACTGTCAATAATATCATAAATGCACCACAAATAATAATGTTTGGAATGCAATATGCTCCATTATATACAAACGAATATAGCCATGAATCATCAGCTATACCCCAAAAGCTTGAACCATTATTTAACCAGAATACACCACCAGCAATTACATGACATGCATATTTTAATATACCACCTAGTAATGTACCTGATATTACAAATACAATCTTTTGAGACTTTGTAGTTGAATTCCAAAATGATTTAGCAAATACACCTGCAAAGCCAACAACTGTATATGCAAGAACGTAATCAAGCATTATTTGTAAAAAAGGTCCCATAGTTTGTAAAAAGCCATTTTCAAATGATGAAGCATTTATTACATAAATTCCTCCAAGCATTTGAACTAAGCTTACAATCAATCCACATAAAATTCCTGGAACTAGTCCTCTTCTATAAGCGATTACTAATATTGGTAGCATTCCTAAGCCGATAGAACCACCAGATAAAAATACACCCTTGAATATTCCACCTTGAATTGCATCAAGAGCAAATGCTAATGCTGCAAATATTGCAATTTCTGCAAGCACTTTAATTGATAACTTATTTTTTTTCATATATTTCCCTTCCTATAAAATAAAAATTCTCCTAGATATACTAGAAGAATAAAAAAAGCATTGTTATAAACAATAAATGTATATAATAATGTTTCCAATACCTACGCTAGCATTACCTAGATCAGGTTCTTGGGTCGTTAACTTAATAACCTCTCAGCCGTTAGGCTCCCCATTGCAACACCAAAATTATAATACATCAATATAAATAAATTATCAAGTTAGTTTTGGTCATTTTTAGTTTGAATTACAAGAATTTTTCCATTTTTTATATCAATAGATCCATTATCTATAATTTCATTAGATATACATAATGAATCATGAGGCGCTAATAAATAATTATTAAGCTCATATTTAAAACCTTTTAGACTGATACAAGGACTTCCCTCATACCAAAAAAATGAATAAAACTTATATTCATCATCTTTTATTGTATATGATTTATCCAATATAAAAATCTTAGAATATTTATTTATAATTTGTAAATGATTACATTTATCAAAAAGATTTAAATTAGCAATTAAATGCTCAATTCTATTACCTTCAATTCCACCTAAAATGGTTATATCATTTGATAACCTCATTGCATAATCTAATGCTTCTTCTGTATCTGTTAAATCTTTAACTGGATTTAATTTTATTATTTTTACAGATTGTGACAATTCAGATAATTGAATTAAATTAATCGAATCAAAATCACCTATATCTAAATCTAGCTTAATACCATCTTTAAAAGCATTATATGCTCCTTTATCTACACCAATTAAATAGTCATAGACTTCAAGATTTGTATTTTCATCATAATCAAATAAAATAAGACCAATTTTCATATAATTAATTCCTTAATATCATATCTTCAATCATTTTATAGTTTAAGCTTCCACCTATAAAGTCAACAAGCTCACCATTTTTAAAATATAATAATGCAGGTAATGCTTTTACATTATACTTTTCCTTAAGCTTATAATATTTTGTGGTATTAACCATTATAAATTTAATATTATAATACTTCTTTTCAAGTCTTTTTAATGCATCTAAGGTAATATTACAATTACTATGATAGGATGCATAAAAAAGAACAATGCTTTTACCATTTAAATAATCACCAGCTGGATATTCTATCATTAAATCATCCTTTTATTTAAGATATACAACCGTACAGCCATTAAGGCCTTCGCCCTCTCCTCCAAATCGATAGCTCTTTACATATGATGATTTTTTTAAATATTTATATACTGCATCTCTAACTGCACCAGTTCCAAAGCCATGAATAACATAAACCTGAGGCATATTTGCTAAATACGCATCATCGATAAACTTATCTAAAGCACTAGCTACCTCTTCATAGCGATATCCTCTCAAATCAAGAGTCATTTTTGCACTAGATGTTTTAGTAACTAATGTTGTAGATTTTTTCTTTACTTCCTTCTTAGGCTTAGTAACCTGATGACTTTCAAGCGAAATTTCATTTAAATTAAATGTCATTGTAAAACGACCACATTGAACCTCATATTTATCGTTTTTAATCTTTTTAACCTCTCCAGTTGTTTGATATGACTTAATATAAACTAAATCACCAACATTAATCTTATCATTAAAAAGCTTTTCTTCTTTATCATTTATACTAAGATTTCTAACATCATGCTTCAAAGATGCAAGCTTATGCTCTTCAAAATATTTATCATCCTTAAGTTTATTTAGTTCCTTTAATATCTCTTCAGATTTAGATTTAGCCTCATCAAGAATTAAAGAAGCCTCCTTTTTAGCCTTAGCAACAATATTATCATAATTAGCTTCTATCTCATGACGAGATCTATTTAATTCAGCAAGCTTTTGGTTGTATTCATTAATTTTATGAATGTAATCTTGCTTAATAGCACTAATTTTTTCATTTTCCTCATCAATTTTATTAATTAATGCTGAGGTATCACTCGAAGAATCATCAAAAACTCTTTGAGCCTCATTTAAAACATCTTCATTTAAGCCTAATCTTTTAGCAATTAAAATGGCATTAGAACGACCTGCTACCCCAATTTGAAGCTTATATGTAGGCTTAAGAGTTTCAACTTGAAATTCAACAGAAGCATTTATAATTCGAGGATTATTATAGGCAAATGCTTTCAAATCAGAATAGTGAGTTGTTGTAATAACTCTTCCACCCTTTTTAGTTAAATAATCAATAATTGAAATAGCAAGAGATGCTCCTTCCTTAGGATCTGTACCAGACCCAACCTCATCAAGTAAGACTAAGGAATTATAGGTAAACTCATTGATAATCTTAGAAATATTTGTCATATGAGAAGAGAAGGTTGATAGGGATTGCTCAATTGATTGCTCATCTCCTATATCAGAAAATATATTATCAAATACATTTAAATTAGTACCCTCCTTACAAGGTACAAACATACCTGACTGCATCATTAGCGTAATTAAACCAACCATTTTTAATAATACAGTTTTTCCGCCTGTGTTAGGTCCTGTAATAATTATAGTATCATAATCTATACCAAGCTTAACATCATTTTTAACAACAATTGTATCATCGATTAATGGATGTGCTCCAGCTTTTATATCAATTATACCTTCATCATTTATATTTGGCTTTACCATATTATGATTAAGTGCATATTTTGCCTTAGCAAAGATTAAATCTAATGCTACTATATTTTCTAAATTTAATAGTATTTGCTCTGCATTAGATGCAATAATTAATGATAAAGACCTTAAAATTTGTTGTTCCTCGTTTTTTTCATCAACCTTAATTTGCTCGATTAACACAGATATTTTATATGCCTCATCAGGTTCAATATAATATGTAGTTCCCGATGAAGATGAATCTCTTACAATTCCCTTGATTTGGTTTTTATATTCAGCTCTTACTGGTAATGTTAAATGACCATCTCTAGATGCAATTAGATTCTCCTGAAGCATTGATGCCTTAGATGATAACATCGAATTCATATAATTTCTCAAATGAGTTTCTTCCATTTTAAGCTTTCTTCTTATTTTAAATAGCTCCATAGAGGCATTATCGTTTATCCTTAAATCTGGAGAAATCATACTGTTTATATCGTCCTCTAGCTTTTTAATCGATTTAATATTTGAAACATAATCATTTAAAGCCGAGTAATTAATTTTATTATTTCCTAAATCCTGAAAGTACTTCAAAATATTTCTCGAACAATATAATGTACCAGATATATCAACAAGCTCCTCAGGGCTTAATACACCACCAATTTGAGCACGCATTGTAGCATTTTTTATATCCTTAAATGAGCCAAGAGGTAAATCGCCATACTTGACCGTAGAATCATATGCACATTCTACTTCATTAAGCATGGTATTTATTGTACTTAACTCATTTGTCGGTTTAATTTCAAGTGCATGCTGCTTACCAAGATTGGTTTGACAATATGGTAGTAGCAAATTCAAAACCTTATTAAATTCTAACGTTTTATAGTCAAAATACATTTTAAAACTACCTTTCTAGTTTTTGGTTAATTCTAGCTTCAAAGTCAGTATCTATATTAAAAGTTTCCCCTTTTCTTAGCCTTAAATCTTCAATCATTAAATCTCTTAATATTAAATTCGAATCCGTATAATATGATGGCTTATAATAACTGAAGGCACCAAAGTAAACATAATCCGTGATAACTAATGAATATGTAGTATTATCATCTAAGTCATTATATGTTCCAGATGAAGTTATGCAAAACTCATATGAGCTATTTTTACTCATAAATGTCTTGATTGTCTTTCCTGTTACCTCGCAAATAATTAAATGATTGTCAAAAGGATTTAAAGCATACATCTTATTAAAGTCAAAGCTACCTGCATTTACGCTTGCTCTCATTCCACCTAAATTAGAAATTGCTACATCACAACCAGTAGCCTTATTCATAATATTTCCAGCCCACTTATACAAATTATCATTATATCTATCAATATACTTTGTTTGGCAATATACCTCAGTTAAAATATCCTTTGATTCGTTATAATATGAATCTAAAACATTTTCAACAGTTTGATCAAATCCTTTTTCATCCTCTACATATTTAAATGAGGTTTTAGTAGTTGTAACCTTTTTAGTATTCAAATCATATGTTAAATCTATTCTACCAAAGGTATACATATAATTATTTCTATATCCATTTGATTGAATAACAGGCATTTGTGTACCATTTGATCTTGTAATGGCTCCACTTTGTCTTGTATGGGTATGACCATTAATCATCGCATCATATAAATATTGACCATTATATTTTAAATTAGCGATTTGATTGTTTGGCAAATAATTCTCAACTCCAGATGAATCTCCATCATGAATATTACAAATAATAATATCTGCACCCTTTTGACGAAGCTTTATACCTTCGTTATATGCTATTGTTTGAAAATCAGTATCAAAGCGATAATCCTTAACCATGTTGTAGCATATTGAGGAATATACACTTCCAATCATCGATACAATTCCAATTTTAACTCCTTCTTTTTCTACTATTGTTGAAGGACAAATTGAATCACTATCGTATCCAACAAGCTCATTAGATGCATTTTCATAAATATTAGCATTTAGTAATGGAAAATCTGCCTCACCATTATCCTTATTACCATCAAAATATTTAGTAATTGAGGATAAATACCAATCAAATTCGTGGTTTCCGATTCCACATGCATCAAATCCCATTTTATTCATCGCATCAATCATAACTCTTCCTTCACTAACACGTGATAGGGCAGTTCCTTGAAACATATCACCATTAGCGATTAAGATAGTGTTATCTAAATTATCTTCATTTCTAATATCATTTACTATTTTAGCTGCGTTTGATAAACCTCTTTTATTATTTGAATCTTGCTCAATATAACCATGGACATCGTTAAATTCAAGAATATTAAAATTAATACTTGATTTATCCTCATTTGGTGTATAGGAGTTATTTGATGTGTTAGAATTAATTATAATTCCATTACACCCAGTCAAAATTGTTGCAAGTAAAATACTTAATCCTATAAATGTAAGTTTACGCAATTTATTATTTTTCATTATTATCACTCCAATTATCGATAAAGTTTTCTCCTTTAAAGCACTCAGGCTCATGATGAAGTAATTCTTCATCCTCGTTAAGTGCTGAGGTCGCTACAAAAAGCATAATTGCTGCACAATTTGATAAATTTAAGGAACGAATTTTATCTGTTGTAGGTATTCTAAAGCAATGATCTAAATTATTATGTAATATATCATATGGAATACCAGTAGATTCTCTTCCAAACATTAAATAGATGGGTTTATTTGCTGGAATAGATTTAAAATCAATTTCAGTTGGAGATTTGTGACCATATCTAGTTAGATAAAATATTTCACCTTCTGGATTCTTTTGTTTAAAATCATCTAAATTATCATAAACCTCATAATCTAAGTATTCAAAATAATCGACACAGCTTCTTTGTAAATGCTTTTCATCTAATTTGAAGCCAAGAGGCTTAATTAAATGAAGCTTAGCATTAAAGCCAACACAGCTTCTCATAATGTTGCCAGTATTTTGAGGAATTTCTGGCTCATATAGAATAACATTAATTCTCTTCATATTCTACCTCTTGACCAGTTAATGTATATGAATCAGCATCTAATATTTTAACATTGATAACATCACCTGGATTATGCTCCTTAATTGCAGCTACATAGATAGCCCCATCAATATCATCTGGTGCAAAGCCATATGAACGTCCAATATACATATAAGAATCAGCATCATAATCTTCAATTAATACCTCTAATTCGTTACCTATTTGCTTACGATTTTGTTCAAGAGAAATATAAAATTGAGCATCCATAACTCGATTATAGCGCTCTTGCTTAATTGCCTCATCAATTTGTCCATCATATGTTGCACCTAAGGTACCCTCCTCTGGTGAATATGTAAAAGCTCCTAATCGGTCAAACTTCGTCTCCTTCATAAATTCAATTAAAGAATCAACATCTTCTTCAGTTTCGGTTGGAAATCCTACTATCATAGTTGTTCTAAATATAGCATTAGGAATCTCTTTTCTAATCTTTTTAATTAAATCAACTAAAAAGTCACGCATACCACGACGTTTCATCAATTTAAGAATTCGATCCTCTGAATGCTGAAGAGGTATATCAAAGTATGGCATAACCTTTGGATTATTCTTAATAAAGCTTATTAATTCATCAGTTACAATATCTGGATATAGGTATAATAAACGAATTTTAAAATTACCTTCGATGCTTACAAGCTCTTTTAGCAAATCAACTAATGCTAATTTTTTATATAAATCAAATCCGTATTTTGTTGTATCCTGGCTTATAAGATTTATTTCATATACACCTTCTGAAACAGCCTGTATTACCTCAGCCTTAATATCTTCAATAGTTCTTGATTTTAATAATCCCCTTATAAGTGGGATAGCACAAAAGGCACATCTGTTTAGGCAACCATCAGAAATTCTCACATAACGCATATAGTTTGGAGTTTTATAGGTTCTCCTTAAATGCGATAAATGAGCTTCAGAGCTAAATATTTGCTCATCAAAAAGCTTATTTAATAATTCAGCAATTCTATCATAATCCTTTATTGAAATAAATAAATCAACCTCAGGTAATTCTTTAATAAGTTCATCCTTATATCTTTGAGATAAACAGCCTAATACTACTAATTTTTTGTTTTTTGTTTTATAGGATGCTAATTCTAATATGGTATTGATAGCTTCCTCTCGTGCTGATTCAATAAATGCACAGGTATTTACCATTAACAAATCAGCATCCTCTGGATTATCTACTAAAACATTTTCTTTATTTTGCTGCATAAAACCAACAATCATTTCTGAATCAACTTGATTTTTAGCACAGCCCAAAGAAATCATAAACATTTTCATTATTATTCACTCCTAACAAGTATAGACATATAATATCTATTATTTTTTAATATTTAGGTATTAAACATAGAAAAATAGAATGGTTGTACCATCCTATAAATTCGATGAATCCAATATAATTGTAACAGGTCCATCATTGGTAAAATCTATTTTCATATCAGCACCAAATTGTCCCTCTTTTACATTAATTTGATACTCATTTTCTAGTATCTCATTAAATTTATGATAAAGCTTAACAGCATCTTGTCCATTCAGTGCATTAGTAAAGCCTGGACGATGTCCGTGTGAGCAATCAGCATATAATGTAAATTGAGAAATAGATAAAATACTACCATTTATATCGTATAATGATTTATTGATTTTTCCATTTTCATCCTCAAATATTCGCATATTTGCGACCTTTTTAGCCATTTTAGGTAATACATCCTCTGTATCAGTAGAACAAAATCCTACTAGAATCATAAATCCCTTTTCTATTTCACTTATAACTTGATTATTAACAATACATTTGGCAGCTAACGATCTTTGAATTACAACTCTCATTATAGATTATCCCTCTCAATATTATGAACAGCCTCAATCTTTTTCATATTTACAATTAAATTATTTAATTCATTTAAATTAGAGGTTAAAACCTTTAATCTAACAGTAGTTTGTAAATCAGGTGTATTTACAGCATTAATAGATGCAATTGACATTCCAAGTGAATTAATACATGACATTAAATCTGTAATTAAGCTATCCTTTTGGGTTGCCTGTACCTTAATACAGGTTGGATATTTTCTTGTAATATTTGAAGCCCAAAATAGACTAATTGTTCTTTCAATGCCTAAATTTTTAAGATTATTACATCCGGTACGATGAACAACAATTCCGCTTCCCTTAGTAATATATCCTAGTATTTCATCCCCTGGAATAGGATAACAGCAAGCACCAAGCTTAATTTGAGGATTAGGAAGGCCTTCAACTACAACTCCAGTTTCGGAATTTGTAGTTAATATTTTTCTTGTCTTTTCCATTTGCTTTTGCAAAATATCCTCAGATGATACTGTTGTACCTTGAATTTTTAAACAAACAGTTTTAGCTGAAAGAGAAGATTTTCCTATCTCATAATACATATCCTCTACTGTAAGGATATTATTTTTAGCAAAGTTTTCCTTAACAAATTTTTCATTTATATCAAATGTTAATTTCTGTTCCTTCATTTCATTTTCAAGCTCTTGCTTACCAACATTGATAATAACATCCCTATTTTGCTTATTTAAAAATGTTTTAATTTTATGCTTTGCATGCGATGTTTTAACAATATTTAACCAAGATTCTGATGGGCCAAATGAATTCTTATTAGTTTTAATAGAAACAATATCAGCAGTTTGAAGCTCATATGATAATGGTACAATTTTATTATTAACAATAGCTCCAACAGTTTTATTTCCTAAATTGGTATGAATTTTATAAGCAAAATCAAGTGGTGTAGCACCTTTAGGTAAATCAATAACCTCACCTGTTGGTGTATAAACATATACGTTAGTATCTAAAATATCAGATTTAACACTATCTACAAGCTCAGATGCATCCTCCTGTGATACCTCACCAGATACCTCAAGCAATTCTGCATACCATTTTAGCTTTTGAGCAATTTCATATTGCTCCTTCTCTTTAGAATATTGAACATTCTCTTTATAAGCCCAGTGAGCAGCAATACCATATTCAGCTACCTGATCCATTTCCTCAGTTCTTATTTGGACTTCAAATATTTGTCCCTCAGGGCCAATTAAGGTAGTATGTAAGGATTGATACATGTTAGATTTTGGAACTGCAATATAATCCTTAAACCTTTTTTGCATAGGCGTATAATGGGAATGTATCATACCTAATACTTGGTAGCATTCTGCAACAGTTTTTACAATTACTCTAATAGCATACACATCATATATATCTTCAAACGACTTGTTTTGGCTTTTCATTTTTTTATAGATACTATATGTATTCTTTATTCTTCCTTTAATTTGAAATTCAATTCCCGTTTGTGAAAGCAGCGTATTTACTTCAGAGGTAATTCGATCAATGATATTATTCTTTTTATCCTGTCTTTCCTTAACAACATTGATAATCTTAAAATACATAACAGGATCAATATATCTTAAAGAGCGATCCTCAAGCTCAGCTTTAATTCTAAACATACCTAATCTTGAAGCAAGTGGAGCATAAATTTCTAATGTTTCATTAGCAATTCGAACTTGCTTTTCATTAGGCATTGAATCTAATGTACGCATATTATGAAGTCTATCGGCAAGTTTAATAATAATAACACGAATATCCTTTGCCATAGCCAACAACATCTTTTGATGATTAGTAATTTGTTGCGCCTTAAGAGATGCAAATTGAAGCTTTGTAACCTTAGTTACACCATCAACCATCGATGCTATATCCTCATTAAACATATTTTTTATATCATCTAAGGTTGCACTTGTATCCTCTACCACATCATGTAGCATACCAGCACAAATAGTATTAGGTCCACAATGAAGAGATGCTAAAATTGTGCAAACAGCAAGGGGATGAATAATGTATGGCTCACCACTTTTTCTAAATTGTCCTGTATGCATTTTAAATGCATATTCATATGCGTGGTTGATGAGTGATAGATCCTCTTCCTTGTGAATATATTTATTTAATTCTAATTTAAGCTTATCATATGAATATTCATATTTATGATCTAACACATAACCACCTCCAGTAATAATATACTGTAATCTATTATTCTCCCTCAAATGACATTAAAGAAAATACGTCATAATCAGCTAATACTTCTCTACCCTTAAGCCCAGGAAGCTCTATCGGACAAGCTATACCTACAACCTCTCCACCTAAAAGCTCTACAAGCTCACACACTGCCTTTGCAGTACCACCGGTTGCAAGAAGGTCATCTACAACAACAACCTTATCACCCTTTTTAACCGAATCCTTTAATAAGCAAAGCTCATTTGAACCATATTCTAATGAATATGATGCACTAACATACTCACGAGGTAATTTTCCTGGCTTTCTAACAGGAGAAAAGCCAATACCTAGTTTATATGCAACAGGGCAACCAAAAATAAAGCCTCTTGCTTCTGGTCCTAAAATTAAAGTAGCACCTTTAGCTTTAGCATAATTTGCAATTTCATCTATACATGCCTTAAATGCTTTTCCATCGTTAATTAATGGGGTAATGTCCCTAAACATAATACCTTTCTTTGGAAAATTTGGCACAGTTGCAACATAATCTTTAAAATTCATAATAATTACCTCACACTTCTTTTAGTATTATTATATAATAATTCTCATGAATTTTAAATGAAAAAATGTATATATTAACCTAAAAAGTATATTTTTGCATATATTTTCTTTGTTTTTAATAATATTAACTATATGAGGAATGATTATAATGCAAAGCTTAGAAAAAAACTTAAAGACGATGATACTTGTGACCTTAGCAATTAAAATAATGGGCTTTATATATAAAATTATTTGTGCAAAGTACTTACCCTTTGATGTAATGGAAACAATTGCAATTATAAATCCCATTTTAAATCTTGCATTAGTAATGTCATGTATGTCGCTTCCAATTTTGATTAATCAAAGAGTATCGAAAAATATAGCTTGTACTACCTACTATAATCGACCATTTATATCTAGTGCCATAAAAATCATTATTATTTCATCAACCTTAATTTTAATAATATTTTCTATCTCAACATTTTATCTTGGAAAATACGTGTATCATAATAGTTATATATTTATTCCTACCTTAATTATGATGCCAGTTTTATATTTTTCAAATCTTTCAGCAATTATGAAGGGTTACTTAGAAGCACATAATAATTTTACTAGGCCGATTTTTTCTAATCTTATTGAACAAATAATTAAATTAATAAGTATTATTATAATCATATTATTTATTAAAACATTTAGCTCATATAATATAATTATATTAATTGGAATCACTCTTACATTATCCGAAATGTCATCATTTATGTTTTTGCTTAAAAAAATAAAAAAAATGACACCACTTAATCTTGTGCCAATTACAAAGGACGTTAATAAAAGCTTAATATATCCAGGATTAATATTAACGTTATTTTCATTAGTACTAGCAACATACCATTTTTTAGAGCCATTAATATATTATTATTTTACATCACATATAAATATTTCAAAGGAAAGCACATCATATATTTATACATCATTACATGGCTTCATTTTACCAATTTTTCAAGTTTCATCCTTTTTAACCTATATTCTAATCAAACTATTGTTCCCACAGATTGCTTCAAAAAAGGAAAATAAAGATATAAATTACATCATAAATAAGGCTTTTTATATATTATTATTGTTCGAGGGCATTATTTTTATTATAACATTTTTCCATAGTGATGTCTTACTAAATATCGTATATAAATCATCTGATATGTCAAATATTATGAAATATGTGTCTCCAGGGATATTTTTAACTTTTGTTTCTCCTCTTATAACAATGACCTTTGAAGCTACATCTAATGGTAAAGTACTATTAAAAAATGGTATATATTCATCTATCATATCGTTAATAGTTTTAATAATCACAGGATTAATTAAGGATATAGCATTATATTCAATAATAATATCTTCTGTGCTAAGTGATATTCTTTATCTCCTTTTTAATCTCATAGATTATCACAAAATAATCAAAGAAAAATTCTTATCTTTTAAATTACTTCTTCTCATTCCAATATTTATTTGTATCTTTTTTATTGATAAGCTTATTAATAATCCAATTAAAATATTTATAGAGATATTACTATTTTCCATCTTTTATTTTGGACTTTTTTTCAGCAATATCATTAAGAAAAATACTAAAGATATCTCTTCCGTTTGAGGATGCATACATTATATCTTCTAACTTTAAATTCTTACTCTTAATCATTTTTAAAACCTGAGGCTCAGTTAAATTAAGAAGCTTCATATTATCTTTATCAATATTTCCACTAATAATTAAAGCAAGCTTAATATTTGGATATCTTTTTTTTGAAAAAACAGATAGATTTCCGGAGGTCTCTAAAATCGCAAGATTGACCTCATCTATATCTAAAATACCTTCCTTATGAATTTGATTTAATAAATCATCAATTGTGTATGACTCCTTTTTTAAATTTTTATATAATATTTTTCCATTATAAACCAATACTAATGGACTCCCGTCCACAACCTGTCTTAGTCTAGCAATATGAAGCAATATAAATGAAAATATTTTTTGTAGGCATAGCAGCAAAAATAAGCATAATAAAGCAGGTAAAAATAATTTTTTATCATCTATTCCCATCGCACCAATATCCGCAATTATAAGCAAAATTACTAAGTCAAATATTGAAATTTGTCCAACCTCTCTTTTACCTAATGCTCTTATTATTACCATTAATACAATAAATATAATTAATGTTCTTAGCAAAATCATTAAATACTCATTCATATTTTGATATTCCCTTCATAGAATTTAATGGTGATTACATGATTAAAAAAATAGCTCGTGCCTATCTTATATCTATACTTATTCTTATCATTCTATCAATTAGTTATTCATTATTTTTATATTTTACTCAAAATGAAAAAATGATAAGCATTATTACTTTAATAATTGGCGTAATATTTTTCTTTATTCTTGGACTATTAGGAATAAAAGCGTTCAAAAAAAGATTAATTTTTGTAGCTATGGGATATTTTTTTGTAACATACAGCCTATTTATCATTATATTTTTCTTATTAGGTGGCGATTTTACTTATAAGATAATTATAAAAGGAATAATATGTCTTATTTCAACATTTGTTGGATGTTTGTTAGGAAAAAAATAAATTATTATGCTATAATCTATCCATAAGGATGTGAAAATATGGAACCATTAGCATATCGATTGAGACCTACTAAGCTTGAGGATGTAATTGGACAAGAGCATTTAACTGGCAAAGATGGTATTATTACCAAAATGATTGAACAAAACAAATTAAGAAGCTTTGTTTTATATGGTGGTCCTGGTACAGGAAAAACAACTATCGCCAAAATAATTAAGGAAATGTATTCACTCCAATCCTATGAATTTAATGCATCATCAGATTCAAAATCCATACTGCACGAAATATCTGATTTAACAAAATATTATCCCAATGTGATTTTGATTATCGATGAGATTCACCGAATGAAAAAGGATACACAGGATTACCTTCTACCCTTCATAGAGGATGGACGAATAACTGTAATTGGACTTACAACATCAAACCCTTATATTGCGATTAATAAAGCAATTAGATCCAGATTAAATATCTATAAAATGAATTCCATTAATGAAAATGATATAATTAATTTATTACATAATTGTATCAAAATGGATGAATTTAAGCATTTAGATATTGATGATGATGTAATTAAAATGATTGCGGCTAACTGTGGCTGTGAAATTCGTACAAGCTTAAACATGTTAGAATCATTAGAATTATTAAATGGTAAAGTTACTATTTCAAACGCTAAAGCAGTTATTGGAACTAAAGCTATGCGTCTAGATTCTAAAGAGGATAATTATTTTGATCTTTTAAGTGCTTTACAAAAGTCAATCCGAGGGTCTGATGTAGACGCATCACTATACTACCTAGCAAGATTAATTCGTCTTGAGGATTTGGATATAATAACTAGACGCCTCATTGTTATTGCTTATGAGGACATTGGTCTTGCAAATCCCCAAGTTGGTCCTAGAACATATCTTGCATGTCAAGCAGCACTTCAGGTTGGCCTTCCAGAATGCAGAATCATTTTATCTGAAGCTACTATTGATTTAGCTTTAAGTCCTAAATCAAATACAGCAGAGGCCGCAATCGATAAAGCACTAGCAGATGTCGATAATCTACCATCCTATGATATTCCTTCTCATATTTTAAATAGAGAAATAAAATCCGGGGATGCTATATATAAATATCCCCATGATTATCCAATGGATATTGTATATCAAGAATATATGCCAGTTGAAATTAGAAATCATACATATTATACTGCAAAGGAAACTGGTAAATATGAAAGAGCACTAAAGGAACAAAACGAAAAAATTAAAAAAATACTTAAAAAATGAATTTATTAATTATTTTTAAATAATCTGACATTGAGGTAAAGGGCGATTGGGCATGCATAATAATCTGATTATTTATCGTTATTATTTCACCATGTCCTTCCATTGCACATGGCAAATCGTTTTGACATAGCTTTATCGCATATGATATATCATTTAATTTAAATATTATCTTATAATATTGTCTAATCGAAATTAAATCTAGTTCCTTAACTTCTCTTGTTATAACAAATAGATATATTCCAACCTTCAATCCTTGGCTTGAAATAAAATTGATTTTATCAATTGAATCTGACCTTAAGGCTCTAAGTGAAGTATTTAGAATAATAAAAATTGGCTTCATTAGGTCAATTTTTTTATTTTCTGCATCAATTACTTTATTGGCATTAACAAATGAATCACAATTTAAGTATTGAAGTATCTCCATTCTTCTATCATATTCAACTACAAGTTCATCAATGCTTTTAGCTATATTTTCAAGTGAGTTCTTATATATAATTTGAGAAGATACTGAAAAATGATCCTTAAATTCAGTCCTAAGATCAAGGAAATATAAAGAAAATTTTTCCTTATATATTAATATTATTGAAGCTATTATACCTCTTAAAAAGGTCCTTATTCCCGAATTTTTTGATCCAGAAATTAAAAATGAATTATACTTGTCCAATTCTAGCGTAATATAATCATTATATGGTGTAAGTCCAATTGGAATTTCTTTAACATCAACATCTTCTAATGCTTTTTTAAGTGTTAATAAACCTTTAAATTTATTACTGACATCAATTATTGTCCTATCATTATTTGTAATTGTAATTTTAGCATCTGTTATCTCCATAATCTTTCGCTTTAATTCATTACTTGCTCTATTTAGAATAATACTTGAAAATGTATGTCCTAGATAGTAATTAACCAAATTTGCTTGAGGATAATCGCTTTTAATCACATTTTCAATATTTTCACAATTTGTTTTATTAATTTGCTTTTGCAAAAAAATATTTGATGAATCCTTTATATCATTTAGCATTGATATTGAAGGATACTTTTTTCTTATTTCTACATCACTATGCATAATTGACATTTTTTTAAAATAATCAAGGATTTTATTTTTAAATTTTGATGAATATAATATATATTTGAATATTTTTTTAAAGAAATCAACTATAGAATGATTAAACATATTTGAGATTCCCATAATTATTAAAGCTATTCCTAATATAATTACTCCGATTTTACCCATTAATAGGATAGAAATTTGAAACAATATTAAACCTAAAATACCACCACCAACATATTTTGAATTATCAAAAGATGAAAAATACTCCTTATACAAAAGCAAAGTTTGCTTAAATACATTTTTCGTTGTCAATCCAAGCTCTTCATATACTGTTAGATGAGACAATAAGCAAATTGCTAGATACAAAAAAATGAAGCCTTGAAAATTAACATTGTGAATATTAATTCCTTTTCCTTTAATCAAATATAAAACACATGAAACAATTATTAAAATAATTATTAAAAAAGACCATTCACCAAAAACTAGCTTAAATAATAAGAAGCCATATTTTCCTAATAGTCCTATTTGGGCTAATGTTACTAAGAAAAAAATAATCAACAAAAAAGAAACTATTTCTTTAAAATAATCTTTTGTCGGAATTTCCTTCATTTTCTTTTCCTTTGCCATCAAATCACCAATTAAATTATAAAGATAATATTTGTAATATTTTGAAAAAAATTGAAATGTAAATAAAAAAAGTAAATATACAAAGCAAATTGTATATTTACTAACTCAAATATATTAGGCTTTAATTTCAAATGTTACATCACCTGTTGATGTTCTAATTCTACAAATACCACCTGTTGTAGTATTAGGAACTCTTACATCACCAGTGGAAGTATCAATATCAATCATTTCACTGTAAAAGTTTATATGCTCTTCAATGTCATCCTTTGGCAAACCAAATAATCCCTTTCTTAGTTGGTTTAGAAATTCTTTTTTACTCATTTACTTTATCCTCCCTAATTATGAAACAATATATGGACATTATCTCCTTCCACTCTGCTTTAAAACTTTCTATACGCTTTATTCCATCATTTGTTATACGGTAATATTTACGGAGTCTACCATCATGCTCTGCCGTTCTAACCGTTAACATATTTGCTAGCTCTAAGCGTTTTAAAATTGTATACAGTGTTGATTCAGACATTTCAATGTATGGCTTCATGTCCTTTATTATTTTATAGCCATATGAATCTTCATTTTTGATTGCTGCAAGTACACATACATCTAAAAGACCACGTTTTAACTGAGCATCCATACTATACCTCCCATTACGGTATACATCATATCACGAAGTATTATAGTTGCCAATAAAAATTAAAAAAATGATAAGAATTTTAGCTATATACCAAAATAAGGGGTTAGATATGATGTTCACCATTTTAAGGGGTTACATAACCCCTTGTTTTGGTGTTGAGTATTCAAAGGGGTTTAGGGGGA
>CAMELE010000001.1 GCA_945923475.1 uncultured Mollicutes bacterium | reverse complement strand
TTGAACGTCTTGAGTATTGTATCCTTAAGGATGAAGATGGTAATAAGCGTTATGTCCATGGTCCCGAGGTTGTGTTCCCTGAACCTACTGAAAGTTTTGTGACCTCTCCCAAGGGCGGATTTATTTTCCGTGCTATTGAGCTGTCTAAGATTTCTGGTATTTATGTTAAGGTAATTGCTGAATATGCTGATGATGACGGTACTGTTCATCCTGTTGGCGAAGAGTTGTTTATTACTGGCGATGACCAGATGATTTATTATCCTCGTCCTGAGCATGCAATTATCAATTACGATGAAAAGATTCTTCATCATGCGATTGCTATCCCTGACGGCGAAGGTATCTATGTAATGAACCGCATGAATGGCGAAATTAAGACAGTTCGCGGTCCCGCGATGTATCTTCCTGATCCTCGTATGGAAGTTGTTGTTAAGCGTAAGCTGAGCCAGCGTGAGTGCAATCTGTGGTATCCTGGTAATCAGACTGCTCTTGCTTATAATGCTGGTCTTACCGAGAAGTCTCTTGAAAAGGCTATTGCTAAGAGCGTTAAGGCGGCTACCGCGAATCTTGATAGCTCTACCGCAACTGCTTACAGTGTTGTTACCAATAGTGTAAGTAATATCAATCGTGAATTTCAGACCCTTGCTTACCTTGAGAGCAATGCTGGTATTTCTCGCGGAACTTCTTACACTAAGCCTCGCACCATTACTCTTGATAATAAGTATGATGGTGTTGTAAGTCTTAATGTTTGGACTGGTTATGCAGTTAATGTCGTTTCTAAGAACGGCACTCGTAAGGTTGTCCGCGGTCCGCAGACTATTCTCCTCGATTACGATCAGACCCTTGAGGAGCTTCAGCTGAGCACGGGCAATCCTAAGACTACTGATAAGGTTGAACATACTGTATTCCTTCGTTATGAGAATAATAAGGTTTCTGACATTATCTCCGTCGAGACTAAGGACTTTGTTGAATGTTCTGTAAAGGTTTCTTATTGCGTTGACTTTGATCCTGCTTATATGGACAGTTGGTTCTCTGTTGACAATTATGTTAAGTATCTTTGCGATCGTATTCGTTCTCTTCTGAAGCGCGAAGTTAAGAAGCATACTATTGAAGACTTCTATCAGAATTACAGTGATATCGTTCGTAATATTGCTATTGATTATTCTGAAAATACAACTTCCGAAAAGGCTTCTAATAAGCATGAAGGACGTTTCTTCCGCGAAAATGGTATGTTTGTAAAGGATTGCGAGGTTCTCTCTCTTACTGTTGAGAGTGAGATTGCGGAAATCCTTGAACGCCATCAGCGCGATATGGTTGAAAAGAGCCTTGAGCTTTCTGACGCGGAAGCCCGTGTTAAAGTTGCGGAAGCACTGTTTGATGCAGAAAAGAAGGAAAATGAGCTGGCTAGTACCAAGCTTATTAATCGCATGAATCTTCAGGGTGAGGAAGCCCGTCGTAAGCTTGAAATTCAGGCTGAAGTTAATCGTAAGCAGGAAGCTGAAAAGCAGGCTGCTAAGCAGGCAGAAAAGGATATGCAGGTTCTTATTGATGCGATCCATGAGGCAGAAATGGCTCGTAAGCAGAAGGAAACTGATGCTAATATTGCAGAAAAGAAAGTCCTTGCTGATATCGAAAAGGCAAAGCAGGAAGCTTATGCAAAGACTGTTGCTGATGTTATGAAGTCTATTCAGCCCGATCTTGTGGCGGCTATTCAGGCTCAAAGTGATAGTAAGGTATTCAATAGCATCGCTACCGGTATTGCTCCTTACGCAATTGGTAATGGTGAATCCGCTGCTGAATTTGTTGATCGTCTCCTTCGTGGTACTACCCTTGAAGGTATTGTCAATAAGTTCGTTCCCAATAGCAACAATAACTGATTAATTTCAGTTTAATATAAGGCGAGGTATATTCTACCTCGCCTTTTTCTTTTTATTGATTTTTTTATAAAAATATAATATAATATATATATAAAATTAAAGGAGATAGTATTTATGGAAAAGAAAGAAATTGTTATTGATACTCTTAAAAAGTATAAGTGCGTTTCCGCGTCTCAGCTTTCTGGATGGATTAAAAAGACTCATAATGTAGATATGTCTCCTTCATCTGTAAGTGGTGTTCTCCGTGGACTTGTTTCTCATGGATTAGTTGGTAAATCTAATTGCGGAAATGGAAAAACTATTTATTGGGTGATTGAATAATGGTTGAAATAATTAAATATGGTCCAGAAGTTCAGAAAGAAATTACTTGTTCTAAATGCAAATCACAATTACGATTTTTAAATAGCGACATTCAGAGCATGGAGGATATTTGTCCTTGGGACAATGATCATGGCTATTGGGCTAAATATATCAAGTGTCCTGCCTGTGAAGAAACAGTTATTATTTGGGAGAGGAGCTATTAATCATGACCAATGATGTAATGACTGGACTTTGGGAATTAGCTAATAACTCATTTGATGATTTAAAAAATACTTGTAAAAAAAGATGTAAAACTTGTCGTCATAGTGATTCTTTTGGTTTTATTCACGCGAAATGGCCTTGTCTTACTTGTTATGGCAATCCTACTTATCCCCATTTAGAAGGATATCCCGATCATTATGAGAAATTAGTTAATTTTGGAGAATAATTATGAACCCAAGAGAAGAACAAGATTTAAGAGCAGAAATTGCGGATGCGGTTGAAGATAAATGTCTTTATATGGGTGTTTGTCCTAATACTTTAAATACAGTTTTATCAATTATTGATCCTAAAAATCATAAAAGAAAAAAGAGCCAATGTGATACTTGTTGGAATAAAAGATGTAAATCTTACGAAGGAGTGTGATTGCTATGTATTTATGGGTAGATGACGTGCGGACCCCGCCTTCCGATCATTGGATTTGGGTTAAAAGTGTCAAAGAAGCTAAAGCCGCCATAAATTGTTATGAGCGCAATATGACCGATGAATGTATTTATATCAATCTTGACCATGACGCAGGAGATTACTTTGAAGACGGTGGAGACTACATTGAGATTTTAAAATGGCTTGAAGAATTTAAAATTCCCGATACTACTTATCTCTTTGGTTTACACACTCAAAATCCCGTTGGCCGTATGAATATGAAAGCAATTATTGAGCATAATAATTGGAGGCTGATTTAATGATTAAAACTTAGGCACAATTATATGATAGATTAGGACGACAGCCATATATTTGTAAAAATTGTAAATACTTTGAAAGGGATTTAGAAAATGATTATTTGCGCGGCAATTAAAGATAAAGAGACTGGAGCCATTTTTGGTGGAATTCGACATGGTTTTATTTACTCCGCAATGAAAGATGCTGGCATCCCTAAAAGATTTAGCGAAGTTGTTGAAGGTTTTCTTGACCAAAATGGGCATTTTTACAATAGAAAAGAAGCATTTGAAATTGCTATTAATTGCGGACAGTTAAGTGCTACGACTCGACAGTTAAAACGTGAAAAATGTGAATTGGAATTATATAGCGAAGATTTATACTAAGGAGTGATATAAATGAATAGAGAAGAGAATATCACTAAAAGATTAAATGAACATTGGGAAGAGTCTCTTGAATATTTTGATGTATCTCGTATTTTAGGCCTTTTTCTTCAGGGTAGTCAAAATTATGGCTTAGACTATGAGAAGAGTGATGTAGATACTAAACTTATTGTTCTCCCTACTCTCGATGAGATTGCTTTTAATAAAAAGCCAGTAAGTACAACTCATGTTCGTGCTAATGAAGAGCATATTGATTTTAAGGATTTTAGATTGTATATTGGGACATTTAAAAAGCAAAATCTAAACTTTCTTGAAATTCTTTTTACGCCATTTCAAATTGTAAATTCTACTTACCGTCCCTATTGGGATAAACTTGTAGAAAATAGAGAAGCAATCACTCATTATAATCCTTATCAAGCCGTCAAATCTATGAAAGGCATTGCTATGGAAAAATATCATGCTATGGAGCATGAATATCCCAGCAAAGTTGATGTGCTTGCTAAATTTGGATACGATCCCAAACAACTTCATCATCTACTTAGAGTAGAAGAATATCTTGGTCGTTATATCGACGGTGAACCTTATGAAGATTGTCTTCATCCTCATCGTCTTGAGTATCTTATTGACGTAAAAAGAGGATATTACGATCTTGAAATGGCGCGTATTATCGCAAATACTGCAATGGATAACATCATTAGAATTTCTGATAATTTTTGTAGTAAAGTAGAAAATAAGCCTGATCCAAAAGTAGAAGCAATGCTTGATGAAGTTCAATATGAAGCAATTAAGCAGTCTCTTATTTTAGAATTGAAAGAAAGCTGATTATGATTGAAATTATTGAAACTCCTAAATATAAATGCACTTGTCCCACTTGTGGGGCTAAGCTCATTTATGATGGCGAAGATATCAAATCTGTTTCTTGTGATGATTATGTTATGAAAATGACAATTATTACAAGATATATTATGTGTCCTAAATGTGATGATATGATTACTCTTAAAGAAGAAGGAAGAGAATGGGATTGATTAAAAAGTTCTTTTTGACTGGCGACACTCACGGGCGGACGGCTGAACGCTTAGAAACTTTAAGATCTAAGCATCCCGATCTTAAACCTGAGGAAACCGCGTTAATTATTCTTGGTGATGCCGGATTTAATTTTTATCTTAATAAATCTGACTATAAGAATAAAAAGCAAGTAAATGATATGGGATATATTGTTTACTGTCTTCGCGGAAATCATGAAGAGCGTCCTGAGAATATTTCTGGAATGACTATTATGGTAGACCATGACATTCATGGTGAAGTATATGTAGAATCCATGTTTAGTAATATCCGCTATCTCATGGATGGTAATGTTTATGATTTTGGCATTTTTAAGACTCTTTGTATCGGTGGAGCTTATTCTGTTGATAAGTGGTATCGTCTTCAAAATTTTCGTCAATCTAACGGCTGGTGCGGATGGTTTGCTGAAGAGCAACTGTTTCCTGATGAAATGAACTATATTACTAAGAAAGTAAAGAATAATTACTTTGATTTTGTTCTTACTCACACTTGTCCTCGTTGTTGGGAACCTACTGATCTTTTTATTAATGGAATTGATCAATCTGCGGTTGATAAATCTATGGAAGATTGGCTCGATAAGTTAAAAAATCAAATTAATTTTACTGTTTGGTGTTTCGGCCATTACCATGCGGACCGCACTGAAGATGAAGGCGTAGAACAATATTTTTATGATATTGAAGAATTAACAAGTATTTGGGATAGAACTTTAAAATATATCCCTCGGAATTTAAAGTGAAATGTAGAAATGTGCTATTCGATTATATTATCAAAATCGGCTAAAAAGTTTTATGATAAAGCCAATGAAAAAATTAAAAGAAATTTAGAAAGAACATTTTTAACCTTATCACCCGAAGTAGATGAAAAGGTTAAAAATGTTGATAAAAAACGCGATCAATCAAATACTTATCGCAGACGATTAGGTCATTATCGAGTTGTTTATCAAAAACAAGGAGATATTCTTTTAATAACTCATTTGGATACAAAAACTAATTTCAAGTATAAAAAAACTGGTTGCTTTTAACTTTATTGATTTTATATAAAAAATATAATATAATATTTATAGAAAGTTAAGAAAGGAAGAAAAAATTATGCCAGGAAGATCTAGAACAACCACTCGTCCAGAAGTTAATGCGGATTATAAGTTTAGAATTTTAGATATATTAAATAATACAGATGATTCTATGACTCTTGACGAAATCCGCATGAATGATATGATTTTGCGCCCATTGTCTAATCAGAAAATTAGTCGTTTAATTAGCGACCTTATTGATTTTGGTTTGGTCCAAAAGGGTAAATCTAAAAGTCTTGGCCGAATGATGTATAAAGCAACATCGAAAATGCGGGAACAGGGGTATGAAGTTGATGACCCCGTAGATTTTGAGTATGGTTATGCAACTCAAAATTGGGAATTGGAAGAGGAAAAGAAGATTAAATCAGAAACACTCTAATGTTTTTTTTAGGACAAAAGAGTGTAAGTTAATTAAAATATTTTTTATATAATAATGAAGAAAATAATTATTATATAAAGGAGAATTTTATGCCTGCTCTAAAATTAGAAAATAAAGTATTTGGATACTGGAAAGTTTTACAAAAGGATGAAGAAGGATCTAAAGTTCATAAATAGTCTTATTGGGTTTGCCAATGCCAATTATGTGGAAAAATAAAATCTGTGCGTGGAAGCGCTTTAACAACAGGTAAAAGCACTAAATGTGATGATTGTAATAGACATAAAGTATTGACGGATGAAGTTGGAAAAAAATATAATCATCTTTCTGTGAAATCTTATGTTGGAATAAAAAACAATAGAAAAATATGGTTATGTCAATGTGATTGCGGAAATTTTATAGAGGTTTCAACCACTGATTTAAGAACTGGAGCTGTTCAAAGTTGTGGGAAATGCCCCGGGAAAGAAAGCTTGGGAGAAAACTGTATAAAAAACTTTCTTATAAATGGAAAAATAGATTTTATTCAAGAGTATTCATTTGAAGATTTTAAATATGAAAACGGTTATTTTCCTCGATTTGATTTCTACGTCCCATCTCATAACTATATTATTGAGTATGATGGAAAACAACATTTTGAGTATTCAAATAATCCTTCTTCTTGGAATAATGAATATAATTTTTATCAAACTCAAAAAAATGATAAAATAAAAAATGACTATTGTTTTTCTCATAATATTTCTATTATTCGAATTCCTTACAATAAATTAAATGAAATTACTATTTTTGATTTAATACCAGAAACAAGTAAATTTTTATTATAGAAAGAAAGTGTTTAATATGAGTTATAATGCATATGTTTGTAGAATTAAAAATTTAAGAAAACATAATAATGCTGATAAGTTGATGTTGGGCGAATGTTTCGGTAATACTGTATGTGTTGATACTTCTTATGAGGTTGATGAACTCGGTATTTATTTTCCTACGGACGGTCAGGTAAGTCCTGAATTTGCTGAATATAATAATCTTTTGCGCAAGAAAGATGAAAATGGTAAGAGCATTGGCGGTTATATGGACCCCATGAAGCGCAATATTACCACTATTCGTTTGCGCGGAGAGAAGAGCGATGGTCTATTCCTCCATCTTAGTTGTGTTTCTTATACTGGAGTCCTTCTTAATGAGCTGACTGAAGGTTTCGCATTTACTACTCTGAATGGGCACGAGATTTGTAAGAAGTATATTCCTATGCGTCAGAATCGTCAGGGCCATGTAAGCGAAGGGAATCATGTGCGCAAGAAGAAAGCTCCTATTGCCCCTCTGTTTATCGAGCATGCTGATACGGAGCAGTTGGCCTATAATCTTGACGCTTTTAAGCCGAATGACCTTATTGAGATTACTCTGAAGATGCATGGTACTTCTCAGCGCACCGGTTATCTTCCTATGCTTAAGGGTTATAAGAGAACTCTTTTGGATAGAATTATGCATCGTGATGGCACTCCAATTTATGAATATGGATATGTATCTGGCACTCGTCGCACTGTGCTGAATGACTGGGAAGGCGGCTTCTATGGTTCTAATATGTTCCGCAAGAAGCACGCAGATTTCTTTGAGGGTAAGCTTCATAAGGGCGAGGAAGTTTATTATGAGGTTGTTGGCTTTACCGATGAGGGTGTACCTATTATGTCTTCTGCTTCCAACAAGAAGTTGAATGATAAGGATTTCCTTAAGAAGTATGGCGAAACTACTACCTTCTCTTATGGTTGCTCTTACACTGGTTATTGTACCTATGGCGATGGTAGCTATGATGAACTTCCCAAGTCTGACTTCTATGTTTATCGCATGACTATGACTAATGAAGATGGGGATATTGTTGAATATACTCCTGATTTCATGCGTTATCGTTGTGAGCAGATGGGTTGTAAGTGTGTTCCTATGCTTTGGAAAGGTTTTATTCCTGACCATCCTGGAGCTACTTATGATAATACCATTTCCGCGGGCGAGTGGATTAAGAATATCGCTGAGCAGTATTATGATGGTCCTGATCCGATTGGTAAAACCCATGTTCGTGAAGGTGTTGTAATTCGTATTCTTAATCGTCCGAAGTTCTGTGCTTATAAGCATAAGAATTTTGCCTTTAAGTGTCTTGAAGGCTTGGTAAAAGCAGAAGAGACCGCACCCGATATGGAAGAGGCCGAAGAGGTACAAAATGATGAAACTTGATGAATTGATGGAACATTTATCATTAGATGCAGAGTGGGCTTCCGCCAATGAGTGGGAAGCCCCTATCTGCCTTTATGATGACATTTTTGATGCTCTTACTATTTTAAGAGTTATAGCAATTCTTAAAAGGACTGGAACATTAGACCAAATTGAATATGTCTTGGAGGATTATCTATGACTGATGAAGCTGTAAATCAAGCTAAAAATGATACATATGAAATTAGAGAGCGAATTCCTATCGCTCTTTGGGATAAAGTAAGCGAAGATTTAACACGAGATCAATGTTATTCTTATTGGCAGTATTGTCTTGAATGTGTCCAACAGATGGCTGACGCTTGGGAAGAAGTTAATGGTGAAAATCTTATTTGGGTTCCGGGCCATTATGAAAAGAAAGAAGAATCCAAGAGCAAAAATGTTCCAATTACTGAAATAACTAAGAAATGTGAATGTTATCATTTAAGAGATGATAAAACCGCAGAATGTTGGGGCACTAAGGAACGCGAAATTTGCTCTTGTGGTGGCGATTCAAGATTTTGTAATTTTTATCATAACGGAGATAAAATCAGTGGTTAAAAATCTTACTTATTATAAAAAAAGTCTATTAGACTTATCCCCTAAAATTGTAATTTGTCATCAGGTAAATTGTCAAGGCGTTATGGGTGCGGGTCTTGCCAAACAAATTCGTATTCGTTGGCCTGAAGTCTATGTAGATTATAAAAAAACTATTGAAAACGCGGAAGCACAAGTCGCAGGATTAGAAAATCCACCTGATGATATTTTACTTGGCGCAGTTGCTTGCACTACTACCATAGATGGTCATAGAGTAGCAAGTTTATTCGCTCAATATGATTATGGATATGGCCCGTGTAGATACACTAATTATGAAGCATTTGCTAGTTGTTTAGAAAATTTAAATAAATTAGTTCCTGACTATATTCCGATTGCTTTTCCTTATAAAATTGGGTGTGGTCTTGGTGGAGGAGACTGGGATATTATTCAATTAATGATTAAAAAAATTCTCCATCATGAAGATGTTTATATCTGTCAGTTGGAGGATTGAAATGAGCGTTGTCGCAGCTAAAGTTTATGATGATAGAATTGTAATGAGTGCTGATAGTATTCTTACTAATGGCTATGAAAAAGAACCTAATGTTAATTTTGCTAAAATTGCTAAGATTAACGATATGATTCTTGGCGGAGTTGGTTATGGCGATGAACAAAGCTTAATGTGGCTTTACATGGAGAATCATCAGCCAGTTGAAGCTAATGAACGAGAAATTCTTAATTACATTATTGAATTTTCAAAATGGAAAAATACTCTTATCGGTGATGGATTCCTAAAAAATGAATTTCTTATTGCTTATAAAGGGCATCTTTTCCATATTTGTAAGTTTATGGTAAGAGAGATCAAAGACTATTTTGCTATTGGAGCGGGCGCTCCTTATGCAACAACCGCACTATACTTGAAACATGATCCAGAAGAGTCAGTAAAAGTTGCGTGTGATATTTGTTGCTTTGTAAGTGAACCAATTAAAACTTTTATTCAAGAAAAAGGAGATAAGAAGTAATTCTTATCTCCTTTTTGATTTTTTTAAAAAATTATTATATAATATTTATATAAGGTTAAAGAAGTGATAAATATGAAATTATGGATAATAGGTGGATGAAAGGAGATTTTTTAATGGCATCTATTCCTTATATCACTTTTGCCGCAAACTATTTAGTAGAACATTTTGGTGGAAAAATAAATATTATAAATAATACTATATATATTGAAAACAGTATGGATGAATTCTATTGTAGCCTTAATCCTATTGATAAGACTGAAAAAAATAAATTCAGATTTTGGCATAGAGTTAAAGGACAGCAAGAATATCATCGTCAAATTGATCGAAAAAATGTTATTGCTGGAATGTATACTTGTCTTAATCACGATAATAAATATTCAAATATTCCATACAATAGACAAGAGCGTATTGAAGTACAAAAAGAAATTACTGAAAAATGGCAAATTCATAAAAATGAAATGAAATGAGGAGTTGGTATTTATGAAGTTTTATATTGATTTTGAAGCTACTCAGTATACCGTATTAAAATATCAGTCTGCCTTAGTTAATACTAAGGCAAACTTATTAAAATAAAGAAAGGTTGATATAGATGATTTTTGAAAAACTCAAAAGTGAGCGAGTTATTGCCATGAAAAATGGCGAAACCGATCGAATGCGTAAAAATGCTCTTTCTAATATGATAGATGCTATTCAAAAAGCATCTATCACAAATAAGGGCAGAATTGAAATTACTGATGATCTATGCAATCAGACGCTAATTAAATATCAGAAAAATCTCCAGGAGTCTATTGATACTTGCCCTGCTAGTCATACAGAGAAAAAGGCCGAGTATGAAGCAGAAATGAGTATTGTTAAAGAGTTCGCTCCTCAGATGATTACGGATAAAGAAGTTATTAAGAATAAGGCTTCTGTTCTTATTCATGAATCAGGTCTTACTCCTGATAAGAAAAATAAGGGAGCTATTATGAAACTCGCATCTGCAGAGTTTAAGGATAAAGCAGATATGAAGATTGTAAGTCAGGTAATTGCCGAAATGCTCACCTAATGGAGGTTATTATGCCAGTTAATGATGAACTTGGAATGAGAATGAAAGAGTTTTATGAAGAAGTTCCTAAAACTCGATTAGTTCGAAGAATGCCTGTCACTATCAGAATTGATGGGAAGGCTTTTCACACTTTTACGAGAGGATTTCAGAAGCCGTTTGATGAAATTCTGGTAAAGTCTATGCAGGATACAATGAAATACCTCTGTGAGAATATTCAGGGATGTGTTCTTGGTTATACACAGAGCGATGAAATTACTCTTATTCTTGTAGATTATCAAAACTTGAATAGTTGTGCTTGGTTTGATTATGAAGTTCAGAAAATGTGTAGCATTTCCGCTTCTATGGCAACTATGGCATTTAATAAAGCATTTGACAGTGAAGTACGTAAATGGGGATATGAAAATCAGTCTAATGAAGATGCGATTAATCAGTTTAGAGTATACAATAATGCCGTTTTAAAAGGTGCTATGTTTGACGCTAGAGTATTTAATATTCCAAAAGAAGAAGTATGTAATCTTATCTATTGGAGACAACTTGATGCTACACGAAACTCTATTCAAATGGTAGGTCAAGCTAATTTTTCTCACAAAGAACTCCAAAATAAGAGTTGTAATATGATTCAAGAGATGTTGTTTGCCGAAAAGGGTATTAATTGGAATGATTATCCTACTTATCTAAAGCGTGGTAGTTGTTGTATTAAAACTACTATTCAAAATCCTAACGTCGATATTAAAGATGGAGTTTATCCTAAGTCCATTTGGATGATTGATCTGGATATTCCGATTTTTAAGGGAGACGGCAGGCAATATATTGATAAATTGATTTATATTGGAGAATAACATGGATATTCAAGATTCTACAATTGAATTGGAGCAAAGTTTATATACTCCTCCATCAAATATAACGGATATTGTACATAAAAAGAAATGCCCATTTAGAACATATACTTCTCCTAGTGGTAGAATTGACCTGATGTCGTGTAATCCTAATTGTATGGCACTCATATGGACATCTGATCAATCTGCTCCTATGGTCCAATGCCAAAGATTAGTTAGAGGAAATCTTGAATTAAATAATTGGTTTGATTAAATCAAAGGCGAGTTAATAAGCTCGCCTTTGATTTTTTTATAAAAATATATTATAATATATATATAAATTAAAAAAGGATTGATATTTTATGAATAAAACATACGCAGTTAGTGATATTCATGGTATGAAACCTCTTTGGGATCAAATTATGAAATATCTTGATCCTAACGATACTCTTTATTGTCTGGGTGATTGCGCGGACCGTGGAAATGATGGTTGGGAAATTATTAAAAATGCCATCGCTGATAAAAGAGTTATTTATCTTAAAGGTAATCACGAAAATATGCTGTTAGAAACTATGAAAGATTATCTTAAAGATGAGGGCTTCTATTATGATTATGCTCTACTTTGTAATAATGGTGGAGCAAAAACATTTGAAGACTGGCAAATTGGAGAACGCGCTAATCCTGAATGGTATCATGAACTTGCTAAACTTTCTCTGCAAGAAATTTATATGAATAAGAATAATCAAATTATTCTTCTTTCTCATGCTGGCTATACGCTTGGTGATAGACCTAATTTTCATGATTTAATTTGGAGCCGAGAACATTTCTATGACCCGTGGCCCGAAGGTTCACCTGCGGACCGCACTTTCTGTATTCATGGTCATACGCCTTTTCTGTTGATGCCTAATTATGATCCTTATATTGCGGTAGGTAAAAGCTATAAAGATTTTGATTTGGAAAATATGAATCATTTTTGGTATTGCGATGGACATAAATGTGATATTGATAATGGTTCTTTTGCTACTGGAAAAACTTGTCTTATTGACCTTGATACATTTGAGACTATTGAATTTACTATGTAAGGAGAAAAACAATGGTTAGAGGTATAAAATATCACATTTATGAAACAAAGGAGGGCGTTAATCCACTCTGTTGGGATGATAAAGCTCTTGAATTTGACACTATTGAATCTGCTTGTAGATTTTTATGTGATCTTTTTGAAATTGTAAGAGATACTAATGAAGAAGAAATTTATAAAAATGCTAGTGTTAAACACGATATACTTTACTATGATGGTGGTTATCTTGATGCTACAAATTTAACTGTTAAATATGATGCTGAAGAGTGTGAAAATTATTTAGAGGAAGTGTAAAGATTTTTATTGATTTTTTATAAAAAATATAATATAATATATATATAAAATAAAGAAAGGAAAAATATAAAAAGGTGATAAACATGGAAAATAAGCAGAAAATGGTTGGTGGCATTTCTATTGATCGCTGGAAGCAGGCTTTCGCTGATGTTGCTGCTATTGCGATTGATAATGATTATTTTAGTGATATTTTATTCTATGACCTATATCCTGGAACTTATGACGAATATGATAAGGTAAAAGATGAAAACACAGACATCGCTGACAATATCTTTAATGAAAAGTGGAAATTCGTTGATGAAGCATTTAAAGAAGTCTTCGGCGTAGATCGCCATCTTGCTTAATAAGATAAAGAAAGGAATTGATAAAAAATGAACGATTATGATGATATTTCTATGGTATTCATAAGTGTAGCTTTTATGTTCATTGAAGTAGCTATTATGCTATTTATTTGGAATACTGCTCTTATTCCTTGGTTTTGCTTTCCAAGCATTACTTATTGGCAGATGTTTGTCATTAAGATTTTTATTAATATTGCGGTTCCTTCTCGCTCAAAGGAGTAATTCAAATGGCATCTTATGAAAATCATGATTTTTACTGTATGAATTGCGGACGAAAAGGAATTCCTTTATCTCGTCGAGTAAGTCTTCAACATGGTAAATTTCATCGTAAAAAGCTATATTGTATTTATTGCAAAGAAGAAGTAAATCATATCGAATGTAGAACTCCAGAAGAAGTAGAAGAGTTTAAAGAAAATTTTGAGAATGGGGTGTATAAAGATGAAGCAAAAGAATCTTTGGATTATGTCCGGAATACCTCTTTTGGCAAAACCTAACAATCATTATTAAATAAATTTTAAATATAATAATTCAATATAAAGGAGATTATTATATGAAATTAGTTTGTTAGCATTGTGGTAAAGAGTTTGAGGGATCCCGTAGAGACACTAAATATTGTTCTCAATCTTGTTAGGCGAAAGCTTCAAGATTGCGTCGAAGTCAAGGCATAAATATTTCTGAAAAAATTTGTGCTAAATGTGGAAAAAAATTTATAGCAAAAGAAAATGCTTATAATAGAAGATATTGTTATGAATGTGTTCCATTAGTGCCGAAATCTGGAGCAGGACAAAGAGCATTAATAAAAAAATGGGCCTTAGAATATAAAGGAAATAAATGTGAGATTTGCGGATATAATAAATGTTCTGAAGCACTTGATTTTCATCACTTAGATCCTCAAGAAAAAGATTTTAATTTAAGTGATAGAAATTTAATTTTAGATTGGCAAGTTATTAAAAAAGAATTAGATAAATGTCAATTAGTATGTGCTAATTGCCATAGAGAAATTCATAGTAAAGAAAAGAAAGGGGATGATTAAATGAATACTAGAAAGAATCTTTGGATTATGTCTGGTATTCCTTAGTCTCGGCTCGGGCAAAAGCACGTTCCTTAAAAATCGTTGGCCTCAATGTGGTTATGTTGTTTCTCGTGATGCTCTTCGTTTTCAAATGTTAAATGATGATGAAAGCTATTTCGCCAAAGAAGAAAGTGTATGGCATGCTTTTGTTGAAGCAATCACTCTTTCTTTAAGAGACTATGATGATGTGTATGCGGATGCCACGCATCTTGGGCCCGGCTCTCGCAAGAAGCTTCTCAAAGCAATTAACGCAAAAGGATATGCAAATCTTAATGTGAATGTTATTTATTTTAATGTTCCTGTTGAAGTTTGTATTGAACGCAATAAACAGCGTGATGGTCGAGCGCAAGTTCCAGAAGAAGTAATTCGAAATATGGCAAATTCTTTTACTCCTCCCACTTTTAAAGAATATATTAAATATAACCTTATCCAAGAGGTTAATGAAAAAGGAGAAGTGATTCATACATGGCAATCTTTTTAACCAGTGATATGCACTTTGGGCATGATCGTGAATTCATTTGGAAAGCTCGTGGTTATTCTTCAATTGAAGAAATGAATGAAGATTACGTCGAGAAATGGAATAGTGTCGTTTCTGATGAAGATGACGTTTATATTCTTGGTGATTTAATGCTTGGAGACCCTTCTAATATTGAATATGTTAAACGTCTTAAGGGCAAATTCCATATTGTATTTGGTAATCATGATACAGCAACTCGGCAAAAGCTTTACGCAGATTTGCCTAATGTTATTGAAATGAATTGGGCGATTATGTTAAACTATCGTAAATACCATTTCTTTATGACCCATTTCCCTTGTATGACTGGTAATCTTGAAAGAGAAAATCTTCATCAAATGACTTTAAATCTTTACGGTCATACTCATCAAACCACTAATTTTTTTGAAGATCGACCTTATATGTATCATGTAGGTGTTGACTCTCATCATGGCTATCCCATTAATCTTGATGTAATCATTGATGCTATGAAAGCCAAAGTTGAGGAATGTAAATCATTTCTTGATGAATAAGGAGGAACTAAATGGCACTTTATGATTATAAAGGTAATGATTTAATAAAAAAATTCATTACTGGAAAAATATCTTATGAAGATTGTAAAAAATTAATAACAAGACAAATGGAAGAAGAAATTTACAAAGAAGTAAAAGAAAAATTGGAACAAGGTCCGTTAGGCGTAGAAATCTCTTTCTTATGGGATAAAGATGGAGAATTTGAACATAATGGATACTATAATTCGATTGATGATGCTATTGAAGCATTATTCAAATATAAGTATAAAATTTAAAATTAAATAAATAAGGAGAATAATTTATGCCCGCTATTATTTCATTTATCCTTCCGGTAATTCCTGTAGTTCTTATCGTACTACTGGTAATTTTCATTTTCCTCAATGGTTATGTAAAGGCTCCGCCTGATATGGCTTACATTATCAGTGGTTTCCATAAGAAGCCTCGAATTCTTGTTGGTAAAGCTGGCTTGAAAATTCCTTTCTTCGAACGTCTGGATAAGCTGGCTCTTGGCGCAATTCAGATTGATGTAAAGACTGGATCTGCGGTCCCTACTGCTGAATATATTAATGTTCGTGTTGATTCTACAGTTTCCGTTCGTGTGGGTAGAGATCCTGAAATGATTGCGCTCGCCGCTCAGAACTTCCTTAACGTAGGCCGTGATGAAATTTCTCGTAAGATTAATGATCTTCTTGAGGGTAATATTCGTGAGATCGTCGGTCAGATGAAGTTGACTGATATGGTTAGCGATCGTAAGCTGTTTAGTGAAAAAGTTCAGGAGAACGCAGTTCCTGATCTGGCACGTTATGGTCTTGAGTTGATTACCTTTAACGTTCAGAACTTCTCTGATGATAATGATGTTATCACTAACCTCGGTATTGATAATGTCGCTCAGATTAGTAAGAATGCGGCGATCGCTAAGTCCAATGCGGAACGTGAGATTGAGGTCGCTCGTGCGGAAAATGCTAAGCAGTCTAATGACGCTAAGGTTAAGGCCGCTGAAGAAATCGCAATCCGCAATAACGATCTTGCTATCAAGCAGGCTCAGTTGAAGCAGGAAGCTGATACAAAGAAAGCTCAGGCAGAAGCGGCCGCTGGCATTGAGTCTGAAAATCAGCGTAAGCTCAAGGATGTTGCTGCGACTAATGCAAATATCGCAAAGGCCGAGCGCGAAGCTGAACTGAAGCAGAAGGAAATCGAGCTTAAGGAGTACGAACTGACTGCATTGGTTCGTAAGCAGGCTGATGCTGATAAGTATGCTGCGGAAAAAGCGGCTGAAGCAGATTTGATTCGTCGCCAGAAGGATGCTGAAGCTAAGGCTTATGAGATCGAGCAGGAAGCAAAAGCTATGCGTGCTCGCGCCGAAGCAGAAAAGTTCGCAGCTGAACAGAAAGCTGCTGGTATTGCGGCTGTTGGTGAAGCTGAAGCTACAGCGATCGACAAGAAAGCAGAAGCACAGAAGAAAATGGGCGAAGCTTCTATCATTGAAATGTATTTCAATGCAATGCCTCAAATCGTGGCGAACGCGGCAGCCCCTCTTACCAATGTAGATAAGATCGTCCAGTATGGCGATGGAAACTCGGCTCGTCTTGTAAAGGATATTATGGGTTCCGCAAACCAGGTCATTGAAGCAATGTCTGAAAATGGCATTGACATTAAAGAGATGCTTACAAAGGCATTGAACAAGTAATTTAAATAGACACTATGATTTATTTCATAGTGTCTATTTTTTTATCCCTGATCAACGCGATCGGCCGTAGTTCCAATTGCTCACACCCATAGAAATTTTTTTACCAAAAACCCCTAAAACTTGCCTTTTAATAATTTTTATGTTAATATATTTATAGAAATAGATAGAAAGGAGTTCTACTACTTTGAAAAAAGAACCTTTATTTAGTTATAATCCTGAATCAGGCGAAGCTTCTTGTTTAATTGAAGGCAAAGATGGTAATATTATTTATGGTATCGCTAAATGTCATCCTGATGATATGGATATGGCAAATGAAAAAACTGGATGTAATTATGCTTATAAACGAGCTTATATTAAAGTTTTACAAGCATACAAAAAAGAATTAAAAATTCAACTTGGAGCTTTAAATCAATTATATTATTCAATGAATAGAAGTAAATATTTTAATCCTAAATCTTATGAAAATAAAATGCTTCAAAGACAAATTCGCCAAAAGCAAGACGATATTAGTTATGTAAATGACTCTATTAAAAATGCTAAAGACGAATTAAATTATATCATAAAAGAAAAAGATAAATTTTACCAGAGTATTCGTAAACATCGTAATGAGGCCAAGAATTAAAAATAAAAGTATATAAATTTTTATAAATGTTAAGAGGTAAAATCTTCAAATCCCTAATGAAAGGGTGAATATTTATTTTAACATTTATATTCGGAATAATATTTATTGCATTTTTATACCCAATAGGAGATGGTTTAGTTAGTTTGTTGACAACTTTTCTCGAATTGGTAAAGGGAAAATTAACTCTAAAAATAGCAGAGTATAATTCCCAAATCGAAAAATTAGCAACAGATGCAAAGACTTCAGTCCACGCAGTCGGATTTGCTATACCAAACATAGAAGAGAAAGAAGATGATGAGTACGAAGATGTATAAATTTTATGATACTTGTAGTTTGCTGATGGCGGTTGATACATTTCTCCAAGAGGAAGAATATACACCAGTTATATCTTCTATTACTTTAAAAGAATTAGAAAATATAAAAACATCCTCAAATAAAGATGCTGATGTTAAATACTCAGCTCGTAAAGTATTACATAAATTAAATGAAAATCCTGATAATTATATTATCCAACTATTTAAATTAGACGGATTAAAAATAATTGAAGATTCTAACCTTCCAATTACTGATGATAGCAAAATTTTATCTACGGCAATTGAATTTAAATTAGCCCATCCAAATACTATATTTATCACTAATGATTTATCATTAAAAGCAATGGCAAATCTTTTTTTTGACAAAGATCATATCCAAAGCATAGATGAAGAATTAATTGATGAGTATAAGGGATATGTAGAAATTACAATGTCAAATGCGGAAATGGCTGATTTCTATTCTAACCAATATGAAAATGTTTATAATTTACATATTAATGAATATTTAATTATAAAAGATAAAGATAATAATATCGTTGATAAAGTATGTTATACTGGTGATGGTTATCGTCCTATTTCATTTGGTAATTTTGATTCCGCTCAATTTGGAAAAGTAAAACCTATGAAAGATGACCCTTATCAAGCTTTATTTGCAGATAGTCTTATTAATAATACTATTACTATGGTTCGTGGCCCTGCGGGTTCAGGTAAAACTTATTTAAGTTTAGCCTTTTTAATGAATCAATTTGAACGTGGACGCATTGATAGAATTATTGTATTTTGTAATACAATTGCCACTAAAAATTCTGCAAAATTAGGTTTTTATCCTGGCACCAGAGATGAAAAATTACTTGATAGCCAAATTGGCAATCTTTTAATTAGTAAATTTGGTGGTCGCTTAGCCGTTGAGCGCATGATTGAAAATGAACAATTAGTTCTTTTACCATTAAGTGATATCCGTGGTTATGATACTACTGGAATGAAAGCGGGTATTTATATTTCTGAAGCACAAAATATGGATATTTCGCTTATGAAATTGACTTTACAACGTATCGGTGAAGATGGTATTTGTATCATTGATGGCGATGATAAAACTCAAGTTGATGATATTGCTTTTGCTGGGGCCAATAACGGTATGCGTCGTGCTTCTAAAGTATTTAGAGGATCAGATGTATATGGCGAAATTGAATTAAAACAAATTCATCGTTCTAAAATTGCTGCACTAGCTGAACATATGTAATTATAAGAAAGAGAAGATTTACCTCTTCTCTTTCTTTTTTATTTTATAGAAAGGAGGATAATATGACTAACATTGAAATAGCTTGGAATTATTTGTATAAACAAATAAAAAATCCTTATGGAACGGCCGGACTAATGGGAAATTTAAAAGCTGAATCAAATTTTAATCCAAAAAATCTTCAAAATAGTTTTGAAAAGACGCTTGGATTAAATGATGAATAGTATACAAAACAAGTCGATAATGGTAAATATACTAATTTTATTTATGACAAAGCTGGATATGGTTTAGCTCAATGGACCTATTGGAGTCTTAAAAAACAATTATATGATTTTGCAAAAAAGAAAAATACTTCAATAGGAAATTTAAATACGCAACTTGAATTTTTAATTTATCAACTTTCTACATATTATCCTACCGTTTGGAATACTTTAATAAATTGTAAAGATATATAGACTGCTTCAAATATAGTTTTAACATAGTTTGAACGACCAAAAGATTAGAGTTTAAAAATTCAATAGTAGAGATTATATTATGGAGTTGAAATATATGATCAATTTATAGGAAAAGGTGAAGATATGAAAATTGTAGATAATTTAACAACATCTAATTATCAAAAAGGTAATAATAGAAAAATAAAATATATTGTAATACATTATTTTGGTTCTTTAGGAACAGCAAAAAATATTAGTAATTATTTCAAAAACCCTGCCGCTAAATCATCAGCTCATTATTGTGTTGATGAAAAAGATATTATTTATCGTAGTGTTAAAGATGAAGATATCGCTTGGCACTGTGGCACCAGAAAAGGATATAAACATCCTGAATGTAGAAATGCTAATTCTATTGGAATTGAAGTAAGACCTTGTAAAATAAATAAATCTAATATTGTAGCCAGTGATACTGATTGGTATTTTGATCCAAAAGCATTAGAAAATACGATACAATTAGTAAAACAATTAATGTAGAAATATAATATACCTGCGGACCACGTTATTCGCCACTATGATGTAACTGGTAAATTATGTCCTCGTCCGTTGTGCGGAGCTGACATGAATAGTTATTATAGAACAAGTGGCGATTACCAATGGTAGTTATTTAAACAAAAAATTAGTAATAATATAAATATTAATGAGGAGGATGAAGATATGACTTAGGATAAATTTAATGAGATGATGGAAGTTTATTTAAATCAACAAGCCGAAAAAAATGCAAGTTCTTGGTCTGATACGGAAAGAACTTGGGCTGAAAATAAAGGATATATTAAGGGCGATAGTTTAAATCGTAAAATGTATAAAAAATTTATGACTCGTGAAGAAATGATTGTAGTTCTTTATAGAATTATGAAAGATAAAGGGTTGGTGTAATATGAAACAAAAAAGAGAATTTTCTAAAACTCTGTTAATTCAAGAGTCTGCTTTAATTTGGATTTCAACATTAGCATATATTGTTTTAGCATTTTATTGTATTTATAATGGATATATGGGTTCTTTACCCTGGCTTACCGCAAGCGCAAGTCTTCCTTGGGCGGCATATGGCGTGAGCCAAGTATACTATTATAAAAAATCAATGGCTGAAAATACTAAAGATGGCGTTAAATATGCTTCAGTTATGAAAGAGCTTGATGAAGCTTATAATAATTATAAAAAAGAATTAAATAATACACCAACAGTAGATAATACTGAAACCACTTCTATGAGTTATTATACCGAAGACGATTATAGCGATAATAGTGATCCTATAAATACTGATTATGGTATTTAATATAAAATTGGATAGTATATTTTATATACTATCCAATTTTTTTATTTATATCTCTGGGCGTTTCTCTTAAATATATTATACAAAAAATTTTTTATCTCTGTCAAATTTTATTTAAATCGGCATTTTAAGCCACGATTTTTTGACTTTCCAAAATATTTTTGTTATAATATATTTATAAAATAAAGAAATATGTTATTGGAGAAAAATATGAGTAATTATATTAATCATTTAAATACTGTTTTAACACATAAAAAATATGTATTTAAATATTGTAAAATGGCTGGTATTCCTTGGCGCGGTATTAAACATGATTTATCCAAGTTTACTCCTATTGAATTCATTGAATCCGCTCACTATTGGACCGGTAATCGTTCTCCAATTGATAATTGTAAAGATATTAATGGATTTAGTAAAGCATGGCAACATCATAAAGGCCACAATACTCATCATTGGGAGTATTGGATTGATGATATTAAAGATGGTGGAGTAGGCCATCCAAAAGCACTATTAATGCCCTATGGAGATACCGTTGAACTTCTTTGTGATTATTTAGGTGCGGGAGCCGCCTATATGAAAGATAAATTCAATGCAGAAAGTGAATTAAATTGGTGGCTTAAAAAGCGTGAAGAGGTCTTAATGCATCCAGCTGTTAAGTCTTTTGTTAATGTAATTTTTCTTAGATGGAAAAATGGAACTCCTATTGAAGAATTACTTAATAAAAAATATTTAAAAAAATTATACGATGATTTAGTTTATGATTATAAATTAAATCAAATTATTCCTAAAGTTAAGGAGGAATCTAATGGCAACGACAATTAATTTAGATTCTTATGGAGTAAAAGATATTAAAACTCTTGAAGGTATAGAAGCAATTCGTCTTAGACCAGGTATGTATATTGGTTCTACTGGACCGGATGGAGTTAAACATATTACTCTTGAAATTATTTCAAATGCGGTTGATGAATATTTAAATGGTCATTGCACCCGTTGCGATATTTCAGTATCTAAAGATGGTTATGTTGAAATCCGCGATAATGGACGTGGTGTTCCTTTTGGAAAAGCTAAAGACGGTAGTGAAACATTGGTAAATATTTATACTAAACTTCATACCGGTGCAAAATTTGATAGCAACGGAAAAACTGGATATAATACATCTGGTGGTATGAACGGCGTTGGCGCTAAAGCTACTAATGCTCTTTCTCGTTATTTTCAAGTAGCATCTTTCCGCGATGGTAAACACGCTGTTGCATCTTTTGAAAAAGGAAAATTAAAAGATTATCAAGAAGAAAAATGGGCTGGTAAAGAGACCGGAACTTGGGTTAAATTTTTGCCAGATGAAAGTATTTTTAAAGAAGGTATTCTTCTTGATTATGATGCTTTAAGAAAACAAATTCAAGAATTAGCTTATCTTTCTCCTGGTATGGTATTTCATTTTACTTATCTTGATAAACCAGAAGAAGAGATTACTTCAAAAAATGGTATTCTTGATTATATTAAAGATTTAAATAGCAATAAAACTTCTCTTACTTCAATTTTTTATACTGAAAATATTGAAGATAGAATTGGTGTAAAAATTGCTATGGAGTATAACGATACTTATAGCGACACTTATAAACTTTATACTAATTCAATTCCTAATAGTGGTGGAACGCATCTGACCGGTTTTAGAACAGCACTTACTACTTCTATTAATGAATACGCTCGTGATAAAGGTCTTTTAAAAGAGAAAGACGCTAATATCACTGGTGAAGAACTCAAAGAAGGATTAAGTCTTGTTCTTTCATTTATTATGCCTGACCCGGTTTTCTCTGGTCAAACTAAAGATGTTTTATCCAGTAGTGAAGCAAGAACTATTGTTCAACGTCTTGTCTCAAAAGATTTAAAAATTTGGCTCGACAATAATCCAAAAGATGCTAAAGCTATTGTAGATAAGGCAATGTTGGCGCGCGCGGCCCGCGAAAAAGCGAAAAAAGCTAAAGAAACCGTTCGTAAAGTTGATACGAAGAAAAGAACTATTTTACCCGGCACATTAAGCGATGCTAATAGTAAAAATAGAAGTGAATGTGAAATTTTTATTGTTGAAGGTCGTTCTGCGGAAGGCCCCACTAAGGAAGCTCGCAACCGCAATACGCAAGCGGTTTTGCCTGTAAGAGGTAAAATTCTTAATACTTTAAAAACAGATTTGCATAAAGCATTAGGAAATAAAGAAATTAGTGCGATGATTGATGCTTTTGGTCTTGAGGTTAAAGATGGTAAAGTAATTGTGGACGAATCTAAATTACGTTATGGTAAGATTATTATCACAGCGGATGCTGATGTAGATGGTAGATTAAATTGCTGCCTGTAATTCCTTTTCCCGCTCATCACGGGGGTATAAAATTTTTGGACGAAATAAGTATATGAGACCCATATGGTTTTCATATACTTGTGAGGAAATAAAAATTTTATGCTAACGGGGAAGCCTGACCGAGTAAAGTCGAAGGTAATCCCGTGGGAAGGTTGGTTATTAATGATTGGAATATATAAAATTACAAATAAATCTAATGGGAAAATGTATATTGGATAGTCTAATGATATACAAAGAAGATTTTATGAGCATTAGACAAAAGGAGAAAGTAGTCGTATTCCATTAGATATAGAAATAAAATAGTTAGGTAAAGACGCTTTTACCTATGAAGTGCTTGAAGAATGTGAAATCTCACAACTCAATGAAAAAGAAGCCTACTGGGAAGTATATTATAATGCTAGAAAAGTAGGGTATAATAAAAATAAATGCGGACAGACTAATTTATATGGAGAAAATAATCCAAATTGTAAATTAACTGAATCTGATGTTTATTTTATTAGATAGAGTTATAATCAACATAAAAAACAAAAAGAAGTATATCAATTATTTAAAGATAAAGTATCATTTAGTTATTTTCAAAACTTATGGTAGGGTCGCTCTTGGACTCATATAATGCCAGAGGTATTTACAAAAGAGAATAAACAATATTATATTTATGAAAATAGCAAAGGCTCTAATGGTGCTAAATCTGAATTTAGTGAGGAAGAAATAATAGAAATCCGAACGAGATATATAACTGAATCAGCAAAATCTATTTATGAAGATTATAAAGATAGAGTAAAATTTCAAACATTTCAAGCAATTTTATGGGGTAGAAGTTATAGTAATTTACCTATATATTCTAAAAAATAGAAAAAATGGATAACTAACTAATCCTGTATCGACTATCCCCGTATCGGGGGAGTAGGAGTGCTATTGATACGCACTTCGAAATGGGATTCTGCGGTTCCTGGTTCAGCAGTCGGTTAACCAGGAAACGGCAGTAAGAGATAGTCAGTGCTTATAGAAATATAAGATAAACACGAGCCATATTCGTATTTTATTTCTTACATTTATTTGGAAGTTTGCACCTGAATTAATTGAAAAAGGTTATATTTACGCTGCGGTTCCACCTCTTTATAAAGCGACTTGGGGCACAAATATTAAATATCTTAAAGATGACGCTGCCCTTGAAGCATTCAGAAAAACTATGAATAGTAAAAACTTTGAATTAGGACGTATGAAAGGGTACGAGGAAGTCTGGCCCTTACCTACTTTTCCGCTAATCGGCGGGGTCGCGAATTGGTAAAATTTTCCAGTTTGCGGCTAACGAGGCAGTCTTGCTAATATTTAGGACATTTCAGGAAAAACTGAAATGAATAAGCGTCAAATATTAGTGGAGATAATCTCGTGGGAAGAACTGCGATATTATCTTACTTATAATTAGTGAGGTAATTAAAATGATTGGTATTTACAAAATAACCAATAAAATAAATAACTTATCTTATATAGGACAAAGCACACAAATAGAATAGCGTTTTAGAGAACATAAAAAATCATATAACTGGTATAGAGAAAAAAATAAAAAGTTATATAAAGACATATTAGAATATGGAATAGATAATTTTTCTTTTGAGATATTAGAAGAATGTTCTATAGAAGAGCTTAATGATAAAGAATAGTATTATATAAAGTATTATAATACTTACCCTGATTAGTATAATATGACTCCTGGAGGACAATTTAATGCTGAAGAAAGCCATCCGAGTCATAAGTTAACTAAGCAAGATGTTATTGATATTAGAACTCGCTATAATAATAAAGAAAGAAAAAATGAAGTTTATGAAGATTATAAAAATTTAATTGGTGAGTCTGGTTTTCATAAAATTTGGAATGGTGATACTTGGAAAAATATCATGCCAGAAGTGTATAGTATTGAAAATAAAAATTTTCATAAACATAATACTTCTAATTAGGGAAGTAAAAATGGACGTTCTAAAATGACTGAGCAAGATGTTTATCAAATAAGATTACGTCGTAAAAATGGAGAAAATATAAGAGAAGTTTATAAAGATTATTCTAATAAACTTACATATGGTTCTTTTACAAATATATGGAGTTATTAGAATTGGAAAAATATCGTAGTTTAATCCTGTATCGACTATCCCCTTTGTCGGGGAGTAGGAAGTATTATTGATACATACTTTCAAAAAGGTAGGCGTGATGATGGCAGTTAATACGTTAGCCGGAGCGAAGAAATAGTCAGTGCCAATAGTAATATTGGAGAAACATGTAGGCGAAATGGATACTCATGAAATGGAATTAGTTATGAATCCAGAAACTCGCACCTTAAAACAGATTACAATGGATGATATAAATCTCGTTAATAAAACATTCATGGATTTAATGGGCGAATCAGTTGGCCCTCGTAAATCTTTCATTGAGTTAAATGCAGAAAGGGCCAATATTGATGTATAAAACTGATAAGGGATATGTAAGTAATTATAAAGGAACGCCTATTGAAATAATTCCTATTAGTAAAAATGACATTATTTTAGCTCATGTTAATAAAGATATTGATACAATTACTTGTAGAAACCTCTACGAGCAATTACAAAAGTTATTCCCAGATAATAAAGTAAATATTATTAACGATTATTTTATTGATAAAATTACTATTTTTACTAATAGCTCTTTTAATATTGATTGTGGAGAAAATGAATTCTTAGGGAGGCTATCACATGATTGCGATTTATACTGATGGATCTTGTCGTGGAAACGGTAAAATAAATAACAGCGGTGGTTATGGGTTTGTTGTTGTTGAATATGATAGCAATCCTGAGAATGGGGTTGTAATTGATGCTTATCAATTAAATACTTTAGAAGATACTACAAATAACCGCGAAGAAATAAAAGCTATTCTTCATGTATTAAAAAAATATGGTAAACGTGATAATGGAGAATGGACTAATGATATCCCTACTGTATATAGTGATTCAGCCTATTGTGTAAATACTTTTACCAATTGGATGTATGGATGGGAGCGTAATAATTGGATTAAATCCAATAAAAAAGCTCCAGAAAATCTTGATTTAATTAAAGATTATTATGAAACAGAAAAAGAAGTTAAAATTGATTTAAGAAAAATTTCCGGGCATGATGGCCATTTGTGGAATGAGTTAGCAGATGGTCTTGCTACTGGAAAAATTACAGCTGAGGAGGTCCTTAAAAAATATGGGAGAGATTATAAAAACTCCAATAGTTAATGAAGTGGAGCAATCCTTCCTGGATTACTCTTTAAGTGTAATAACTGATAGAGCAATTCCATCCGCAGAAGATGGATTGAAACCAGTTGCAAGACGTATTCTTTATGATATGTTTGATAAAGGATACTTTAATAATAAAAAGTTTGTTAAGTGCGCTCAGCCAGTTGGTGATGCTATGGGTCGTTTTCATCCTCATGGCGATAGCTCTATTTATGGAGCTTTATGTATTTTAAGCCAACCTTGGACAATGCGTTATCCATTAATTTCATTCCATGGCAATAATGGTAGTCGTGATGGTGGAGAACCAGCAGCATATCGTTATACTGAATGTAAGTTATCTAAAATTGGCGAAGAAATGCTTGCTGATATTAAAAAGAATACTTGCGATTGGCAATTAGCTTATACTGATGTTGAAAATGAACCAGTGTATTTGCCGGGTCGAATTCCGCACCTTCTTGTAAATGGCACTACTGGTATTGCAGTTGCTATGGCTTGTTCTTTTGCTCCACATAATTTAACTGAAATTATGGATGCAATTATTTACACTTTGCGCAATAGTGAGTGTAAGGTTGAAGATTTACTTCAATTTGTTCAAGGCCCTGATTTTCCTACTGGTGGAACTGTTATCAATAAAGATGAATTAAAAACTGCTTATTTAACTGGTAAAGGTCGAGCTCGTATAAGAGCGGACTATGTAATTGAGCATGAAAAAACACATGATTTAATTGTATTTACTACAATTCCTTATAAAGTTTCAAAAGATACTCTTTGTGAAGATATTGATAAACTTTGTGAAGAGGGCAAATTAAATGGTATTGTTGCCATTAGAGATGAAAGCACGAAAGATGGAGTACGTTTTGTAATTGAACTTGATAAGGGCGTTAGTGCTCAACCTATCATTTCTAAACTTTATAAGTTATCTCGTCTTGAAGAAACGTATAGTTTTAATCAAGTTGCTCTTGTTAATAAGAAACCAAAACTTTTAAATCTTAAACAACTTATTGAAATTTATATTAGTCATCAAAAAGATGTAATATTAAGAAAAACAAAATATGAATATGATAAAGCCCAAGCTCGCATTCATATTTTAAATGGTATCCTTAAAGCACTTGAAGATATTGATAATGTAATTGCCCTTATTAAAAAGAGCGAAAGTGCGGTTGTTGCTCGTCAGGTTTTAATGACTCAATATAAGTTAGATGAAGACCAAGCTAAAGCAATTCTTGATATTAAATTAAGTAAATTAGCTCGTTTAGAAAAAGTTGAAATCCAAGAGGAAAGAGATAATTTAATTAAAGAGGGTGAGCGTTTAGCTTTAATTCTTAAAGACCCCACTGATGAACTTGAAAAGATTTTCATTACTATTAAAAATACTTATGGTGATGCACGTATTACTAAAATCATTCAAGCCCCAGTAGAAAAAGAAGATAAAGAAATTGAATATGTCGAGCCTGAGAAATGCGTTGTTGTAATGACTGAGGGTGGAACAATTAAGCGTATTCCCACAACTTCTTACCGCACGCAAAAGAAAAATGGTAAAGGTATTAAATCTCAAGAAGATATTACCTCTTGTGTTTTAAGAACTAATACCATTGATTCTCTAATGATTTTCTCAAATAAAGGTGTAATGTATCGTCTTTTAGTTGACAATATTCCAGTAGGAACAAATAGTTCACAAGGCCAATCTATTAAGAGTCTTGTAAATATGGCTCTTGACGAAAATCCTGAGACAATGTATTCAATTTATAGAGATACTGATGCCAAATATGTATTATTTACTACTAAGAATGGACTTGTAAAGAAGACCGCTTTGGAAGAGTATATTAATACAAAGAAAAAGACTGGTATTGTTGCAATTAGTTTGCGCGAAGGTGATAGTTTGGCATCTGTATGTTTAATTAAAGATGAGCCTATTGTATTAACGACTAAAAATGGTATGGGAATTAAATTTAATTCTACAGACATTACTGCGACTTCTCGCGCTACTGCTGGAGTTAAAGGTATTAATCTTAATGAAGGTGATGAAGTAATTTCTACTATGCCAATTCGACATGATACTGATTCTATAGCAGTATTTAGTGAAAATGGCTTAGGAAAGAAATTATCTTTAAATGAATTGACTTTACAAAAACGTGGTGGTAAAGGACTTAATATATATAAAACAAGTGGGTCTACCGGTCCATTGACCGCAACTGCGTTAATTGCTGATGAAGATAATCTACTTATTACTGGGGATAAAGCATCTATTTGCGTTTCTGCGAAAGATATTCCTGCCCTTGGGCGTATTTCTATTGGTAATCAGATTATTAAGTCTAGTAAGATTAAGTCAGTAACTAAGGTATAAAATCTCGTAAAGGAGGATACAATCCTCCTTTACTTGATTTTTTTAAAAAATTTTTCTATAATATATTTAAAGATAGGACGGAAATAAATCAATGAGTTTCTCTAAAGAATTGCTTGATAAGTATGCTCCAGAAGCAGATTGTATCCAAGCGATGAAAATTTGGAAATTGCCCGACGGTAAAGAGAGTTTTTTCCCCGTTGTTTGTAATGGCGGTGAATATTTTGCTGAATTGAAAAAAGATGGATATTGGTATCAGTATGAAAAGACAGAACATTATGATTATTTATTTAGTCGTAATGTAAGTGCAAATACTGGTATTTTAACTGAAAAGTTAGCAAATGTCCCTCATATTCATGAAGCACTCAAAGATTTACCTTCCGGCACTATTTTAATAGGTGAAATTTATTATCCAGGTAAGACTTCTAAAGATGTGACTAAAATTATGGGATGTTTAGCCCCTGAAGCGATTAAACGTCAGCAGTCCAGTGGATTAATCCATTATTATTTACATGATGTTATTAAATATAATGGAATTAATATTCAAAATGAGGGTGCTTGGACACGTTATCAGGTATTAAAAGCCATTTGGGATAAATTTAATTTAAGTCAATATTCTTATATGGAACTTGCAGATGCAGTTCTTGATAATATTCAAGAGTTTACTGCGGCCGCTCTTGCTGCGGGTGAAGAAGGCGCAGTTTTGAAGAAAAAAGATGCTCCATATGTTCCAGATAAGCGACCGGCATGGTCTTCTATTAAAATTAAAAAGATGGATTATGTTGATTGTATTTGCATTGGATTTGAAGATGCAACTAAATATTATGATGGTAAAGAAATCACGACTTGGCCTTATTGGGAAAAAGTTTTAGATGATGGTACTACTATTCAGTCGCATGTTTGCCAATATGGTGATACTGATTGGCAACCAATTACCAAAGGCTATTATTATGGATGGAAGACATCTATGAAGTTAGGCGCCTATGATGATAAAGGAAAACTTATTGAAATCGGAACGGTATCCTCTGGATTAACTGATGAACTTAAAGAAGCTTTTGCTAAGGAACCTGAAAAATACCTTAACCGAGTAGTTTCTATACAGTGTATGCAACGCAATAATGAAGAGCATACTTTAAGGCATGGATTTTTTAAAGGATTTCGCGATGATAAGAACATTACTGACTGCACTTTGGCGGAATGTTTTGACAAATAAAAAAATTTTTTGTAAAATAAACTTGTAAAAATTAAGGAAGAAAATTTTTAAATGAAAACAAAAGAACTCAAGAATCTCGCAAAAAAAATTGCTAATGCAGAATTAATCGTTCAGACAAGTGAAGACCCGCAAGCTGTTCGTAAAGCCCAGAATCAAATTATGGAACTTTCGAGCCACGTTCACAGTCTTGATGATATTACAACCATTGATGAAATGGTTCAAGAAATTCTTGGAAAAATTCTTGACAAATAAAAAATTTTTTACTATAATATTTACATAACCTAAAGGTTAAAAGAAAAAAATAAAAAAATATTTAATTATTTAAAGGAGATTATTATTATTATGGCTATGAAGGAAAATTCTAAGAAGGTTCTTAATTATTTGAAGGAAGTTAACGGTCAGGAAGTTACCGCTGCTGATGTTGCTGAGGCTCTCGGTCTCGAGAAGCGTTCTGTTGATGGTATCTTTACCAGTGCTATTCAGCGCAAGGGTCTCGGTCTTCGTACTCCCGCTGAGGTTGAGCTTGAGGACGGAACTCATAAGCAGGTCAAGTTCCTCTCTCTCACTCCCGCTGGCATGAGCTTTGATCCCGACGCTCCTGACGCGGAGTAATTAATATAGATTATTAAGGGGTAGATATTTAATATCTGCCCCTTCTTTTTTAAGTATTTATGCTTACTTTAATAATTGCTATATTGGCGTTTATTATTGGTGGATTTTTAATATATTTTATTTTACGTCCACGATTAAATAATGTTCAAAAGCTTAATGAAGAAATAGTAAAACAAAACAAAGAGCTTGAATCTAAAAATTTAGATTTAAATGATTAGTATACAATATTATCAACGGCAGTAAAAAGTATTACTTCCAGAAAAGAAGAAGTAGAAAATAATTTAAATATTCTTTAGTCCAAAAGAGACGAAGTTGAAAATAGTTTAAATTCTTTACAGAATCAAGCAAAGCAGTCAGCAGATATTTTCTATCAGCAATCAATGGAAAATGCTCGTGTTCGCCTTGAATATGATTTAAATAAACAAGAGTTTAAATATACAAAAGCTAAAGAAGAATATGAAAATGAATATCAATCAACTCTTATTGATTGTTCTTTAGAATTGTCTAATTTAATTGATTCTAAAAAAGAAGAATTAAATAAATTAGATGAAGAAATTCAATTACATAGTAGAGAAGTCGCGGCCGCAGTTGATGCTGCAAAACGTGCTGAAGAAATTAAAAACCAAGCTGATTTCTATAAATTATAGTTGCCTCAAATAGATATTGATGAAATCAGTCTTCTTCGTTCTATCGAGCCAAAACTTCGTGATAAAGATATTTTAAATAAAGTAATTTGGAAAAGTTATTATGAAAAACCAACTACAGATTTAATTGGTCGAGTAATTGGCTCTGGAATCCATACAGGGATTTATAAAATTACTAATTTAGAAAACCAAATGTGTTATGTGGGGCAAGCAGTTGATCTTTCTGCGCGTTGGAAACAACATATTAAACGCGGAATCGGTGCAGAGCCCGCTACGCGCAACAAACTTTATCCTGCTATGTTAGCTATTGGAGTAGAAAATTTTAGTTTTGAAGTAATAGAAGAATGCTCTCGTGAAGAGTTAGATGTGCGAGAAGATTATTGGCAAGATTATTTTAAAGCTAAGGAATTTGGATATAGTATAAAATAATGTATAGAATAATTGATAAACGTGGAACAGGAAAAACGAGAAGTAATGAGGATTGATTATGAAAAATAATAAAATCGTCAGTAATGTAAGAGTCTATGACTTGCCAGAAAGTATGGTTGCTTCTGGATATCCAATGAGAACGGATACCGAGCAACATCCAATTAATGATAAAGATATGACAAGATGTTAGAATCTTGTATCTGCCACAAAAAGTGGTAATATGGCTCATACCCAATTTTTAACTGGTATTAGAGTTAATTTTGATTTAACTTTTTCCAATAAGGCTTGGGTCGAAGCAGAAAGATATAGATTCCTTGAATTTGTATCTTCGCAATCCACAATGCATTGTATTACTAAATTTGATTTAAATGAACAATATAATGAATATGTTGATCCAAGAATCATTGAGATAATGCGTGAGAAAGTTGATATTTATAATAAACTTTTAAGTATCATTGATAAAATTAAGCATTGTGAAACTGAAAATAAAAATGAAAAAATTAAAATGCTTGAGCAGCTAGAGGAAATTAGGAAAGAGAAATATCTTGAAATTCTATACTCTAATCCTGCTGGATTTTTGCTTACCGCAAGATTAACTACTAATTATAGATGTTTAAGAAACATATATATTTAGAGAAAAAACCATCGTCTTCCCGAATGGAGAGAATTTTGTAAATGGATTGAAACTCTTCCTTATGCGGAAGAACTATTGGTAAATTAATCATAACTTGATTTTTCTAAATAAATATTATATAATATTTATATAAGATAAAGAAAGGCTATAAACTTTTTAAAATGAGTAAGAAACAAGCATTTATTGATTATGTTGAAGAATTAATTGTTGCCACTAATGAAAACCGCTATCCAGTAGTAATGAGTGAAGATGCTCGTATCTATTGGGAAGCGCTAAAAGCTAAAGAAGAAACTGAAAAGCCTCTATTTACTGAAGGCGGAAAAGCCATTATTAAATGGATGCAAGATAATAATAAAGATATTCCTCTTGTTAAATCAAGAGAAATTGCCGAATATCTCGGCGTGTCTAGCCGTGGAGTTGCGGGTTCCATGCGCAAATTAGTATCTGATGGTTTCGTAGAAAAAGTTAGTCAAGATCCAATTATTTATACTTTAACAGAAAAAGGAAAAAATATTAATTTATTGAATTTATTTAATTAAGGAGAAATTTATTTATGAAGAAAGTAATGGAAAATGCTACTCATATTGAAGGTATCTTGTACGAACATGCTTTGGAAAATAAGGTAACCGGACCAAATTCTAAAAATCCCGGCACTCCTTTTATTTCTGGTACTATTAGTATTGCTACTGATAATGCTCTTACTAATATCGTCCAGGTTCACTTTACTTATGTAACTCAAACTACTACTAAGGGCACTCCTAATGCTACATATAGTATTCTTCAGAATATTATTGATGGTACAATTGGTAATTATATGGCTGATGGAGAAGATAAAGCTGCTAAGCTTCGTGTTGATTCTGCGATTGGTCTTAATGAATTTTATTCTGATCGTAACGGTAAGGAAGAGCTTGTAAGCACTAAGCGCAATGAGGGAGGATTTGTTCATACTACTACTACTCTTATTGATGATGAAAAGCAGCGCAATACTTTTAAGTGTGATATGATTATCACCAATGTGACTCACATTGATGCTGATGAAGAGCACAATATCCCTGAAAAGGTAATTGTTAAGGGAGCAATCTTTGATTTCCGCAAGTCTTTACTTCCTGTTGAGTTTACCGCTACTAATCCTGGAGCTATGGCTTATTATGAGGGTCTTGGAGCTTCTCCTTCTGAGCCTGTATTTACAAAGCTTTGGGGTCGTCAGGTATCTGAAGTAATTAAGCGTGAGATTCGTGAAGAGTCTGCATTCGGTGACGATAATGTTCGTGAGGTTCAGAGCACTCGTAAGGATTTTGTTATTACTGGTGGTGCTAAGGAGCCTTATGTTTGGGATGATGAAAGTTCTATCACTGCGAAAGAGCTTACTGAAGCTATGGCCGCACGTGAGACTTATCTTGCTACTTTGAAACAACGCCAAGATGAATATAAAGCTTCTAAGCAGAATGCTACTACTGCTACTTCTGCAGCATCCAACGCTACGGAAGGCTTTAAATTCTAATCATAAATTAGCCATTAAATAGCGATGACCTCCCGATAAGAGGTCATCGCGCTAAAGTTAATTTATATGATGATTTTTGTAATATACTAAATTTAGAAAAAACGCTTAAAGAGATAATAATTAAAACAAATAAGGAGAAATAATATAATGGCTATTGATTTAACTAAAATTCAACCTCATAAGGTAAGTAAAGATCTTTCTGGTTATATTACTTTTATTTATGGTAAGCCTAAGACGGGCAAGACTACTTTGGCTACTCAAATGCCAAATTCTTTGCTTTTAGCTTTTGAGCAAGGTTATAACTGTCTTCCTGGCGTTATGGCCGCTGATATTACTTCTTGGGCAGAAATGAAGCAAGTCTATCGTGATTTGAAGCGTCCAGAAGTAAAGGCAATGTATAACGCTATTATTGTAGATACTATTGATGAAGCTGCTAAGTATTGTGAGAAATATATTTGTAATCAAAATCAAATTGAATCTCTTGGAGACCTTGGTTATGGTAAGGGCTGGTCTAAATTCAAAGATGAATTTAATGAAGTTTTTAGAGGTTTAACTCGTCTTGGATATGCCGTTTTCTTTATCGGACATGAAAAAGAACAAACTGTAACTCGTCCTGATGGTACTGAGGTTGTGGCAGTAAGACCAAATCTTTCTCAATCCACTCGCACTATTATTACCGGTATGGCTGATGTTTATGGGTATGCGCATCAAAAAGCAGCAGGCCAAATGTCTGTTTTAACTCTTCGTTCTGGTAATGATCTTATTGACTGTGGCGGTCGTTTTAAGTATATTGAGAGCGAAATTCCTATGAATTATGATAGTCTTATTAATGCCATCCATGAGGCTATTGATAAGGAAGCTGCTGACAATGGTGGTAAATTTGTCACTGATGAAAAGATGGTCATTGCTCCTGAAGCTCCTACTTATGATTATGAAGCACTTATGGCTGAATTCCAAAATCTTGCTGGAGATATGATGAATAAGAACCCTGGATTCTTTGGTCCTCGTATAACTCAAATTATTGATAAATATTTGGGCAAAGGTAAGAAAATTTCTGATGCCACTCCCGAACAGGCAGAATTTATATCTTTAATTGTTGGTGAAATTAAAGATGATCTTCTTCCTCAAATGGAAAATAAGTAAATAAATATATAAATCTAAACCGGAGCAGTAAAATTGCTCCGGTTTGACTTTTAATTAAAAATATTGTATAATATTTATATAAGTAATGGAAAGGAGTAATTTATATACATAAAGTCAAATGTGTTTATTGTCAACAAATGTTTGACAGAGATAAGTATCCATATGTTCAAGTAAAATCTCGAAGATATGCTCATCCTGAATGTGCTAAATAGGCTGAGAATAATGAAGACACTCCTTTACAAGTTCATAATCCGCCCGAAAAAGTAAAAACAAAAGAAGATTTAGATAAAGAAAAATTTGAAGAATATGTAAAAAATTTATTAGGAGAATCATATATTAATGCTCGCGTCCGCAAGCAAATGAATGATTATATCAGAGAATATCAATATACATATTCTGGAATGTTAAAAGCCTTAGTTTATTTTTATGAAGTTAAAGGAAATAATAAAAATAAAGCTAATGGTGGAATTGGTATTATACCTTTTATTTATAAAGACGCTTACAATTATTATTATAATCTTTGGATGATTCAACAATCCAATAAAGATAAAAATGTTATTGATTACGTTCCTAAATTAAAGGAAATAAAAATTCCTATTCCTAAAAAAGAACCTCGAAAAAGATCAGTTTTTACATTTTTAGATGAATAGGAGGAGTTAAATGCCGAGTAAATATGTAGATCCGACAGCGATCACGCAAGTTATAGGGTGTGTATATAATACTCCTTAGCTTTTGGATTTTACTGATAGATATACAATAACTGATGAAGATTTTGTCGATGAATTTCATAGAATTGTTTTTGGAGCAATATATAAAATTCATGAATTAGGAGCTTAGAAAATTACTTTAGAAAATATTAGTGATTTTCTTTCTTCTCGACCTAAATATGAAGCTACATTTAAAGTCAATAAAGGCGAAGAGTGGTTATTAAAAGTTTCTGAAAATGCGAAACCTTTATCATTTGATTATTATTATAGTCGTTTAAAAAAAATGTCTCTACTTCGTGCTTATGACAGATATGGTATTGATGTTTCTTTTATTTATGACCCTGATAATATTTTAGATACTGAAAAAAAACAATTACAAGAAGATAATCTTGATAATTCTTCATTAGAGCATATCGCACAACTAATTGATGACCGCATAGAACAAATTAAATATGAGTATGTAAATGACGTTGAAGGAGTTGCAGTTCAAGCGGGTGATGGAATTTTTGAATTACTTGACGATTTAGAGCAACATCCAATAGCAGGAAGTCCTCTGTATGGGCCATTAATTAATACAGTTACTCGTGGAGCAAGACTTAAAAAGTTTTATTTGCGCTCCGCGGCAACTGGCGTAGGTAAAACTCGTTCTATGATTGCGGATTCGTGTTATATTGCTTGTAATAAAATATATGATGATACTTTTGGAAGTTGGATCAAAAATGGAATCCAAGAACCAGTATTGTATATAACTACAGAGCAAGATAAAAATGAAATTCAAACAATGATGCTTGCTTTTCTTTCTAATGTGAATGAAGAACATATTATTTATAATGAATATCAAGGAGATGAAAAAGAACGAGTAATAGAAGCTGCGAAAATTCTTAAAAATAGTCCATTGTATATTCGTGAATTACCTGATTTTTCATTACAAGATGTCGAAAATGAAATTAAAAAAGGCATTCGCGATCATGATGTAAAATATATATTTCATGACTATATTCATACAAGTATGAAAATTCTTGAAGAAATTACTCGTCGTAGTGGTGGAGTAAAACTTCGTGAAGATAATATACTTTTTATGCTATCTAATAAATTAAAGGATATCTGTAATCAATATGGTGTTTTTATTATGTCAGCGACACAGTTAAATGGTGATTATGTTGATTCTAAAACCCCTGATCAGAATCTTTTGCGTGGAGCAAAATCCATTGCCGATAAAGTAGATTATGGATCAATTCTTTTAAATGTCCAAGATGATGATTTAATTTCATTGGAAAAAATACTAAACACAAAATTATTTGATACCCCAACTATTAAAATGTCTGTTTATAAAAATAGACGTGGTAGGTATAAAGGAATTATTTTATGGTGTAAAGCAGATTTAGGAACTTGTAGAATTATTCCTATGTTTTGTACTACATATGCTTATGAACTTGTTCCTATTGATGATATAAAAATTACTCTTGAAGAAGAGTCAGCTTTTTAAAATTAAGGAGAAAAATTATGAAGAGTGGTAATGTTGAATACAAGATGAGCAATAGAATGGCTAAGGAGATTATTCGTTCTTATAAAGCCATTCCTCATTTGGCAAAGCTTCGTCCGCAGGAAATGCTTGTCCATTATGTTAATGAGCAGTGCGGACTTATGAGAAATTGTTCTAAAGTAATTACTTATGATAGTATTTGATAAATCAGAAATTCGTCAAGCTCTTGGGCTTGAAAATATTTATGATTTATTAATTGAATGGGGCGGAGATCCTGAATATACAGAATTCGGGATTCTCTCTTCCACCATTTGTCATAATCCTCCTGGAGAAGGTAGCAGGAAACTTTATTTTTATGAAAATACAGGATTATTTAAATGCTACACAGGATGTGATTCAACTTTTGATATTTTTGAATTATGTTCTAAAGTAATGAAAATTCAATATGATGAAGAATTTGATTTAAATGATTCGGTTTTATGGGTTGCTCGTCGTTTTGGTTTATCAGGTATGATAAAAGATGACGACATTGGTAAAACTTTAGATGATTGGAAAATTTTATCAAATTATTCTCGTATTCAAGAGATTGAATTAAAAAATAATAAAGTTATTTTAAAAGATTATGATGATTCTATTTTAAATAGATTAAATTATAATATTAAAATAATTCCTTGGCTTGATGAGGGGATTTCTCAAGAAGTAATTAATAAAGCGCGTATTGGTTTTTATCCAGGAGCTGATCAAATTACAATTCCGCATTATGATAGTAGTGGAAGATTTGTGGGCTTACGCGGACGCACCATGTGTAAAGATGAGGCGGAGCTATATGGGAAATATAGACCAATGAAAATAAATAATCAATTATATAATCATCCTCTTGGAATGAACTTATATGGATTAAATTGGTCTAAAAATGCCATTGGCATAATGAAAAAAGCAATAATTTTTGAAAGTGAAAAATCAGTATTGAAATATGCTACTGATTTCGGTTGGAATAACAATATATCAGTAGCTTGTTGCGGAAGTAATGTTTCTTCGCATCAAATTCAATTATTATTAGATAGTGGTGCGCAAGAAATTATAATTGCTTTTGATAGACAATTCCAAGAAATTGGAGACGCGGAATTCCAACATCTAAAATTAAATCTTTTAAAAATTAGAACTAAATTTAAAAATGATGTACTTATATCTTTTATTTTTGATAAAAATATGATTACAAAATACAAAGATTCACCAATTGATGAAGGTAAAGAAAAATTTTTACAATTATATAAGGAAAGGATATTTATATGAATGATCCTATCTCTGTAAATGATACAATTATTTCACTAAGTGCGCAGATTGAAGGATTAAAAAAACAAAGAGATAGTTTGCTCCGAAATTGTATTTATTGTGATAAATGTAATAGATATTATGATAAAACCAGTAATTGTATCTCAAGCGGAATTGAAACTCGAAAAATAATTAGATATAATGGAGATTTGGAAAAAGGATATACGGAAATGAAAATTCCTGTTCTTTTTCATATTTGTCCATTAGGACATAAGATTGGAGAAAGTGGTTTATGACAGGTATTGTTTGGTGTAATACTTTCATTGAAGGAGCTGAACAATTAGAAAGAATTGAAGAACAATATAAAGCAATGGGTATAAAACCAATAGAAAAAAATAAATCTATCAATCGTTATTCTATAATTTTTGAAAATGAAGATTATTGGAAAGTAGTTATTTCTACTGGAAATGCCAGAGGTTACAAATGTAATATTTCTTATATTTCTCGTCAAATTCCTCTTTCAGTTATTAAAACTATTATTTTTCCATGTACAAGAGCCCTTCCTTATACTGCTTATCATTACTATGGTGATCCAGTAGGAGAGGACTGATATGAATAATTAAATTATAGAAATTCTTAAATAATAGTGGTGGTATTATGAAAGGAGGTTGAATAGCCTATGGACTATCAACTAAAAGCTCCTCGCATCCCGCAGTATTCAGCGGTCGAACAGGTGCTAACCAATAGAGGAATTAAATTACAAGATATTCCTCATTATCTTAATACCACTGATGACGACATTATAGAACCAGCAACTATTGATAGAATAGAAAATGGTGCAAAAATGCTCGTCAAACACATTGCACAAAATGACAAAGTTCTTATATAGGTAGATAGTGATTGTGATGGCTATACTTCGGCGGCCGCACTCATGAATTACTTATACTGTCTTTTTCCTGCGTTTGTGCAAAACAATATTTTTTATCGTGTCCATGCAGGAAAACAACACGGAATTATACCAGATAGTATTGATAAAGATATTAAATTAGTAATTGCTCCAGATTCTTCATCAAATGATTATTTAGAACATGAATATTTATATAAAAATGGTATTGACGTGTTGGTAATAGACCACCATAAAGCTGATAAAATATCATAGTATGCTTGTATTATTAACAATCAATTATGTGATTATCCGACCAAATCTTTATCTGGCGTAGGAATGGTTTATAAGTTTTGTTGTTATATTGATGAACTTATGAATGTTTAGTATGCGGATCATATATTGGATTTAGTTGCTCTTGGAATGGTGGCCGACATGATGGATATGCGTGATTTTGAAACAAAACATTTAATTAATAAAGGCTTACAACAAATCACCAATCCTTACTTCAGAGGCATAATCAATAGAGATTAGTTTCATTTTAATAATGAGATTACGCCTATTGGAGTAGCTTTCTATATTGCTCCTTTAGTTAATGCAACTACTCGTGTTGGGACGCAAGAAGAAAAGCTCATGCTATTCGAGTCAATGCTTGATTTTAAGGGATACGAACTTGTCCCTTCAACAAAACGTGGATGTAAAGGTCAAGCAGAAACAAGAGTAGAACAAGCTTGTCGTAATTGTACTAATATCAAGAATAGGCAAACTAAAATCAGAGACACTAGCTTGGAAAAAATTGAATAGATAATCGCAAATCAAAATCTTTTAAGTAATAAAATCTTAGGAATTAAGTTAGATGGATTTGCTGCTGACAAAAATTTGACTGGACTAATGGCCAATCAGTTAATGAGCAAATATCAACGTCCTGTTTTAATTCTTAATAAAACAATAGATGAAGAAACTCAACAAATTTGTTGGGAAGGCTCCGGCAGAGGATACGACAAATCCGCACTTAAAGACTTTAGAGAATTTTGTCAAAAATCAAATCTAATTATGTATGCAGAGGGACATCCTAATGCTTTTGGATTTGGTATTATTGATGATAATTTTGATAAATTTATTGAATATGCGAATTCTGCTTTACAAGATTTTGATTTCACCCCAATTTATAGTGTTGATTTTATTTATCACACTAATGATTTAGTTGGAAAAGATATTATTGATATCGCTCAACTTAAACCACTTTGGGGCCAAGGGGTAGAAGAAGCATCTATTGCTGTTGAAGGAATAAAAGTTGCATCAAATAACTTAACTTTAATGTCAAAAGATAAAAATCCTACCTTGAAGATAACTATGCTAGATGGCATCAGTTTAATCAAGTTTAAGTCGTCCGAGGAGGAATACGAGAAATTGTATTCTGAATAGGGTTATGTGACAATTAATATCGTTGGTAAATGCGAACGAAATATATGGAATAATAATATTAGTCCTTAGATTATTATAGAAGATTACGAAATTGTAGATAGGGCTGCTTATTATTTTTAATAATTGACACTACGACTAATAGACTTAAAAAACCTATTAGGAGGAAATCATTTATGAAAAGATATAAGATTTTAGCAGGAAGTATTATTTGTTTTGTATTAATTTTTATTTTACAAACATCAGCTCTTGCTTTAAATTATAGCGAAATCACTACTTTTTCGGAAGCTTACATCCCTTCTGAACCGTCAACTGTATATAATTTTTTGCCAGAAGAAACTATTAATATGGAACCTATGGATAGAGAAATTAATGATACAGTTAATCGTAAAGAGCTTAAATCTCTAATTAAAGAGTATCAAGAGATTGTAAATAGTGCTCATGACTTAGCCGAAGCAACAAGAGCATTAGGGTATGATGAAAATCATCCTATTATTGAATTTGCTAAAAAAGAATATGAAACTGCTAATGAATATTTGGAAATTTATCAGAATCGTTTAGATAAAATTAATTCTCAATGGAATGATAAATCGTCTACTTATCCAGTAGCAACAGAAATTTGGCTTTATATGAAAGACCAAGGATGGAATGACGCGGTTTGCGCAGGTATTTTGGGTAATATGATGGCAGAATGCGGCGGTCATACTTTATCTTTACAGCCAACTGCTTCTAATAAATATTATTATGGAATTTGTCAATGGAGTAAAGGGTATTCAAGTGTTTGGTATTCTGATTTAGACACACAATGCGAATTCTTAATAAATACTATTGGATACGAATTTAATACTTTTGGTTCTTCATATAAAAGAGGATTTAATTTTAATTCTTTTTTAAATTTAAATGATGAAAAAGAAGTTGCTAAAGCTTTTGCAAAATGTTATGAGCGTTGTGGATCAAGTTCTTTAAATCAAAGACAAAAGAATGCGACCACTGCTTATAATTATTTTACTAATTAATTTTACGGCTATATGAAGATTTATTTCTTCATATAGCCATTATTTTTATTTATGGAGTAAGTTATGGAAAAATTTAATTATTATGATGATGACATTAATATGATATATTAGGCAACCGCACAAAAAAGCGGTGAAGCATTAAAAAATTTATCCGAATCCTTAGCTTCATTTACAATAGCCAGCGAGGACATAGATAATTAGTTAAAACAATTAGGGATTACCGGAAAAACGCTTTATGAAGTTCTAAGTCAAATTGCAGATAAGTGGGTTGATGTATCTTTAGCCGGATATACAGGGAAAGATGGTCTGAGTGGGCCGGGAACAAGCGAAGAAATCGAAAAACCAAATGAAAAATGTGATTTAGAAATTTTTGATGAAAATGAGGACTCCACAATTTTCCCTAATTCTACTATCATACATGATATAATCAAAAATAAAAATGGTACTATTACAGAAACTGCATCTATTGGAGATCCAATTATAATTCAAGCTAACAATACAGATAATGACTTTATTATATTCTAAATTTGACTAAATAATTAAAATATGGTATTATATAAATATAAATGAAGAAAGAAGAAAAATATTATGGATTTAAAAGAAATGATTGATAAAGCTTATAAATACGATAATAGTTTAGAATTTTTTGAAGAAAGAGAAAAACATACTAAAGGTTATATATATGATAGTCTTTGTTATAGATACCAATTAGCTCGCTATAAAGCAATGGAAATGGATATAAACACATTTGCGATTGATTTAGGACTAAAAGAAGCTCAAAAGAAAGCAAAAAAGTTATATGAAAGAGATTGCCTACGATTTTATCAAATTCTTGATGAAGCAATTGGAGAACATGATTAATGAAAAAGAAATATTATCGTAAGCGAGATAATAATTTTTATTTAGATAAAACTAAAGAAGAAATTTTATCAGAAATTGATTATGATAATCCAAAAACTTTTTTACCGTATCTTGAAATACTAGATTATCCATATCTTGAATATGAATGGAATCATTATCTTCAACTTGGAAGAGAGCGCAATTTAAATAATATTTTTGGTAGGTATATTGCACTAATGCGTCTAAAAGGATATAAAAGTTTTTCATATCAAGATAGCGATTATTTAAATAATGCGAGAAAGAAAAATGATGAAATTTTAGATGAAGTGATTGGAGAGCATGATTAATGTGGATTTATTGGAAAGAGCAATGTAATTATTGCTCTAATTATGAAAGTTGCTCTTATTATAATAAAGCTCAAGAATTAATTTCTAAATTAGATAGTATAGATAGACATACAACAGGTGTTTATGGAACATTAAAATGGGCTTGTGATTATTTTAAAGTTGATGAAAATAAATATTATAGATTAAACCCTGGAGAATGTGAAGATGGAATTAACTCGTAAACAAGAAGAAGGATTGAAAATTGCGGTTGAGCGCTATTATGCTCATGAACGTTGGACTTGTATAGCGGGATACGCGGGAAGTGGAAAAAGCACTTTGATTAAATTTATTATTTCTGCTCTTGATGTTGATCCAGAAGAAGAAGTTTGTTATGTGGCATTTACAGGTAAAGCTGCGACTGTGCTTCAACAAAAAGGCTGCCCAAATGCAACAACTGCGCATAAACTCTTATATAAAGCTAAAATGATGGCTAATGGAACTTTTAAATTCTTTCCAAAAGATAATAGTGAATTAGCGCAATATAAAGTAATTGTTGTCGATGAAATATCAATGCTTCCTAAAAAATTATGGGATTTGATGCTAACTCATGGCATTTATATTATCGCGGCGGGCGACCCTGGCCAGCTGCCTCCTGTAGATCCTAATGAAAATAATCATGTATTAGATAAACCACATATTTTTCTCGATGAAATTATGCGTCAAGCGCAAGATAGTGAGATTATTCGTTTTTCAATGTGGATTAGAGAAGGTAAATCTTTAATTTCTTATCGTCCAGAAGGAAAACAAGTGAGAGTATATGATAAAAGTCAAGTTATACCTGAAATGTATGATTGGGCAGATTAGATTATTTGTGCTAAAAATGCCACAAGAACTAAAATTAATAATGTAGTCCGATTAAGAAAAGGATTTGATCCTAATGTCCCTCAAATCGGAGATAAAATTATTGGATTACATAATAACTGGGATTTTATGTCTGAAAATCGAGTATGGGCTTTAACTAATGGTACTGTTGGGACTATTGAAGATTTTTATACTGAAGACATTCGAGTCCCTTATTATATTTCAGAAGTTCCTATTACTTATATGTTTACTCAAATTGTTTTAAGCGATGGAGATAAATTTTGTGGAACTCCAATTGATTATAAACAACTTATTACCGGTGAAGGAACTCTTACGGGCAGCCAATGTTATCAATTAAGAAATAATAAACAATGTCTCGATCCTCCATTTGATTTCTCCTACGCTTACGCTATTACCTGTTGGAAAGCGCAAGGTAGCGAGTATGGAAAAGTATTAGGATTTGAAGAAAATCATCCTTTTGATCGAGAAGAACATAAAAAATATTTATATACTATGGCTACTAGAGCCAGTGATAAATTAGTAATTATAAGGAAGTAATATGTTAAATACATCTAATTTAAATTCAAGTATTAATGCTATACTTGAAAATAATATGTTTCTTAAGGACGCGGATTTAACTTAGGATTTAAACTCTAATTTAGAACTTTTTGCTCATGACTTAAATGTAGAATTAGATATGCTAAATTCTATGGTTTGTGATAATATAAATAAGATATCAACTCGATCAAAAGATTTTTCTAATTTTTTAAGAGATATTCGTAGTATATGCGATAATTATATCTCTCGATTTGATATTTATTAAATAATATGATATTATATAAATATAAATGAAAGATGAAAGGAATGTGTGAATGAGATCATATTTCGGGATTCATAATCATACAATGTATTCAAATTTACGTCTATTAGATTGTATTAATAGACCACAAGCTCTTATTGATAAAGCAATAGAATTAGGGCTATCAGGCATTGCCATTACAGATCATGAATGTCTTTCTGCACATATGGAAGTAAATCAATATGCAAAAAAAATAAGAGAAAAAAATCCTGATTTTACTATTGCTCTTGGTAATGAAATTTATCTTACTGATACAAGAGATAACGGACAAAAATATTACCACTTTATTCTTATTGCTAAAGATGCTATCGGACATAAAGCATTAAGAGAATTAAGTTCTATTGCTTGGATTCATAGTTATGTTGATAGACGTATGGAACGAGTTCCTACTTTAAAAAGTGAACTTGAAATGGTAATGGAACAATATAAAGGACATGTTATAGCAACAACTGCTTGTATTGGTGGAGAACTTGGTAGTTGTATTTTACCAATGTTCCAAGCAGAATTAAATAAAGATATTGAAACTCAAAATAAATATTACAATCAAATAATTGATTATATCAATTTTTGTATTAAAGTATTTGGAAAAGATGACTTTTATCTTGAATGTGCGCCATCTACTGATGCTGAACAAATAATTGTAAATCATAAAATTTATCAAATCGCCAAGGCATTTGATTTAAAAATGGTAGTTGGAACAGATGCACATTATTTAACTAAAGAAGATAGACCCATTCATAAAGCATATCTTACTTCTAAGCCAGGAGAAAGAGAAGTTGATGATTTTTATAAATTTACTTACTTAATGACAAGTGATGAAATTTTTGAATTAATGGAACCTTATGCTAATGATTGGGACAAAGATAATAAAACAGGGAAAGAATTGATAAATTGGATTCTTGATAACACTCAAGAGATCCAAAATAAAATTTCTTTTTATTCATTAGAAAGAAAACAAATTATTCCAAAAGTTGAAGTAAAGGATTATAAGAAAGGATTCATTCCTTCAAATTGGTTTGATAAATATCCAATTATCTGTTCTTTAATTAATAGCGACAATATTCAAGAACGATATTGGGTAAATGAATGTATTAAAGCTTTACAAGAAAAGCAACTTTATGATAATGAAAATTATTTAGAGCGACTTGAAATTGAAGCTGATATCATAAAAGATATTGGCGAAAAATTAGATGACTGTCTTTTTGCTTATTTTAATACTTTCCAACATTATATTAATTTATTTTGGGAATGTGGAAGTATTGTAGGTCCTGGACGTGGTTCAGCGACTGGCTTTTTATCTAATTATCTTTTAGGCATTACTCAATTAGACCCAATTCGTTGGGGACTTCCTTATTGGAGATTTTTAAATAAGGAGCGCGCGGAATTACCTGATATTGATATTGACCTTGCCCCAAGTAAACGTCCCGCGATTTTTGAAGCAATTAGAAAAGAACGTGGAGAATTAGGTCTAGTTCAAGTTGCTACATTCGGAACTGAAGGCACTAAACAAAGTATTTTAACCGCTTGTCGTGGGTATAGAAGTGAAGAATTTCCAGAAGGAATTGATGTTGATAATGCTCAATACATGTCTTCGTTAATTCCTCAAGAGCGTGGATTTTTATGGCCTATCCATGATGTTATTTATGGTAATGAGGAAAAAGATCGTAAACCAGTTCAAGCGTTTATTCGAGAAGTAAATCAATATCCTGGTCTTTTGGATATCATTGTATATATTGAAGGAATGGTTAATAAACGTTCTTCTCATGCTTCTGGTGTTATTTTATATGGCGACGACCCATTTGATACCGCATCATTTATGAGAACTCCTAGTGGAGATATGATTACTTGTTGGGATCTTCATAAAGCGGAAGCCGCTGGAGACACAAAATATGACTTCCTTGTAACTGAAGCTTCTGACAAAATTATTACTTGTTATCAATTACTTCTAAAAGATAAGCAGATTCCAGAATTATCTTTACGAGAATTTTATAATAAATATATTCATCCAGAAGTAATAGATACAACTGATCAAGCAATTTGGGACCATCTTGCTGCTGGTGATGTATTAGATGTATTCCAATTTTCTACGGGAGTTGGTTTGGCGATCGCGAAACGTCTTAAACCACAAAACCCTATGGAAATGACAGCGGCTAATGCTATGATGCGTCTTATGTCTGAAAAAGGTAAAGAATCACAGCAAGATAGATATTATCGCATTCAACATTCAGGTATTAAAGTGTTTGATGATGAAATGAAGGCTCAGCATCTTCCTCAAGAATTAATTGATAAGATGCATAAACATTGTGATAAATATTATGGATGTTGTCCTATTCAAGAACAAATGATGGAAATTCTTATGGATGTAGCTCATTTTACTCTTGGCGAAGCTAATACTGCGCGTAAGATTGTTGCTAAAAAACAAATGGCTAAAATTCCACAATTGAGAGAACAAGTATTTAGTAAATTTGATAATGAGAAATCTGCTGAATACTTTTGGGAAATCGCAGTTGCTCCTCAATTAGGATATGCATTTAGTCTTAATCATTCTCTTCCTTATTCATTTGTAGCAATTCAAATGATTTACTTAGTAATTCATTTTAATCCTATTTATTGGGATACCGCTTGTTTAATTGTTAATAGTGGTTCCCTTGAAGATAATAGCGAAGAAGAGATTGTAGATATTTATGCTCCTGAAGGTGATGATTTAGCTAATGGAGTAACATTTGAAGATCTCCCTGATAAAAGCGGTAAAATCCGCAAAACTGCGGCTACTGATTATGGGAAAATTGCCAAAGCCATTAGTGATATTCAAAAAGCAGGAATTGAAGTAGGCCTTCCTGATATTAACAAATCTAAATTTGGATTTGCTCCTGATATTGAAAATAATAAAATCCTTTTTGGATTAAAAGGCATGTTGAATGTTGGTGATGAATTAGTTAATACAATCATTGCTAATCGTCCTTATTCAAATCCTAAAGAATTTTTATACCGTATTAAGCCAGGTAAACAAGCTATGATTTCTCTTATTAAAGGCGGAGCTTTTGATAATATGATGGATAGAAAAGAATTAATGGTTTGGTATATTTGGGAAACTTGCGATAAAAAGAAAAGAATTACTCTTCAAAATATGGGCGGACTTATGAAGTATGATCTTCTTCCAGAAGAAAATGAAAATCAAATTATGGCTCGCCGTATTTATGAATTTAACAGATATTTAAAAGCAATTTGTAAAACTGCAAAAAATAACAGTTTATATCAACTTGATGAACGAGCAATTAATTTTTTAGTAGAAATTGGAGAAGATAATAATATTCAATTTGATGGCACTAATTATTATTTAAATGAAAATACTTGGAATAGTATATACCAAAAGTGGATGGATGTATTTCGCGCTTGGATTGCTAATAACAAAGATGAAATTTTGGATAATCTAAATATGAAAATATTTAAAGATGATTGGGATAAATATGCTAATAAAAATAATTTGTCTGCTTGGGAAATGGAAGTCCTTTGTTATTATTACCATACCCATGAATTGAATAATATTAACAATGATAAATACGGATTTGTAGATTTCTTTAAACTTCCAGAAGATCCAATAATTGATAGAAGTTTTACTAAAGGAAATCATACTATTCATATTTATAAATTGTTTAAGATTTGCGGAACTTGTATAGCAAAAAATAAAACTAAAAGCACTGTAACTATCCTTACTACTACTGGTCCTGTAGAAGTAAAGTTTAGAAAAGAATATTTTAGTTTATTTGATAAACAAATTTCAGAGCGTGGTGCAGATGGAACCAAACATATTGTTGAAAAATCTTGGTTTAATCGCGGAAGTATGATTGTAGTCTCTGGAATTCGTAATGGAGATAATTTTATGTCAAAAAAATATGCTTCTTCTGGAGGACATCAATTATATAAAATTGATGAAATTTTATCCAATGGCGATTTAGTTTTAAAAGATGCCCGTTATCAAGGAGGAATTGAAGAAGATGTATAAAATTATTGCATTATGTGGAAAATCTGGCGCAGGAAAAGATAGCCTAATGATGGCTACCTTTTCCCGTTTAGAAGAATATTTAAATCCTATTATAAGCCATACTACGCGTCCAAAGCGTGAAAAAGAAGTAGCAGATAAAAATTATCATTTTGTTTCAAATGATCAATTTTTAACTTTAATTGATGAAAATAAAATGTTAGAAACTACTTGTTTCAATAATTGGTATTATGGCACAAGTATTGACAGTTTGTCTGATAGTAAAATTAATATTGGTGTTTTTAATCCCGAAGGAATTATAAGTCTTCTTAAAGATGATAGAATTGAATTGGAGATATATTATATCACCGCTAAAGGGAAAACACGCTTAATTAGGCAATTAAATAGAGAAGAAAATCCTGATGTAGATGAAATAATTAGAAGATATACCACTGATGAAATTCAATTTCAACTAATGGATAATATTAAATGCAATATTATAACAAATGAAACATTAGAAGATTATAATAATATCGTTAATCTTTTAACTCAAAAAGTTAGACAATGGGCGGAAATGGACCAAGATAAATAATTATTTACTAACAAAACCTAAATATAGTAGAATATTCTAAAAGAACTACTATATTTAGTTTGGAGGCAAAAAAATTGTATATTATTAAACGTGATGGAAGTATAACTCAATTTAATAAAAAGAAAATTATTAACGCAATAAATAAAGCATTTATTGAAGTTGATGGTAAACTATATGAAGATGATACTGCAAAAGATATTGCGGAAGACATTGAAAGACAAATAAATCATTTCCCTGATGGAAGCGTTGGAGTAGAAGATCTTCAAGATTGGATTGAAGATTATTTAATGCGTTCTGAGCGACGCGATGTTGCTCGTGCTTATATCAGATATAGATATAAGAAAGAAGTCGCTCGTAATAAAAAAGATGATTTTATTAAAGCAATTCGTGAAAAGCTCGATGGTAATAATGTAAAAAATCAAAATGCTAATGTTGACGAACATTCATTCGGCGGTCGCACTGGTGAAGCAAGTAGTGTTGTTACCAAACAACTTGCGCTTGATTATTTACTTTCACCTATGGCTCGTAAGAATCATATTGATAATATTATTTATACTCACGATCTTGATTCTTATTATGTTGGTTCTCACAATTGTTTAAGTGTTCCCTTTGATGATTTGCTTGCCAATGGATTTAATACTCGTCAAGCAGACGTTCGTCCAGCAGGCTCAATTAATACAGCATTTCAATTAATTGCTGTTATTTTTCAAATCCAAAGTCTTTGTTAGTTTGGTGGAGTTAGTGCTACTCACTTAGATTGGACTATGGTTCCTTATGTAAGAAAATCTTTCTTTAAACATTTCAATGATGGTATTGAATTTTTATATGAAGGATTAGATATGAGTAAATATGATGGTTGTTATAGTAAAGAAACTTCTATTGAAGATGATTTTTATAAATCATTTCCGAAGGCATATAAATATGCTATAAAAATGACTATTCGTGAAACTCATCAAGCTGCGGAAGGCCTTTACCATAATCTTAATACTTTACAGTCTCGTAGCGGTAACCAATTACCATTTACGAGTATTAATTATGGCACTTGCACTTTACCAGAAGGTAGAATGGTAACTAAAGCATTATTAGATGTCTCCATTGAAGGTCTTGGTAAATTGCATAAAACATCTATTTTCCCTTGCGGAATTTTCCAATGTATGAAAGGAGTTAACCGTGAACCAGGTGACCCAAATTACGATTTATTTAAACTCGCATTACGTTCAACCGCCACAAGATTGTACCCAAATTATGCTAATGTCGACTGGTCTGGAAACGCAGGATATGACATCAACGACCCTCGTACCTACTTTTCTACAATGGGATGTAGAACAGCCAATGGATACGATATTAACGGTTTCGGTCAGCTAAAAGATGGTCGTGGTAATATTTGTCCTGTTACTATTATTCTTCCTACTCTAGCGATGATGGCAAAAGAAGAATGTTAGAAAGAAGGACAAGAAGAAGATATTGTCTCTGTTTTCTTAGCTTTACTTGATAGAAAAATCAATGAAGCACGCATTCAATTAATGGAACGTTTTGAATGGATTTGTTCTCAAGATCCTGGATCCGCGAGATTTATGTATGAAAATAATGTTATGGCAGGTTATGTTCCAGAAGAAGGAATTCGTTCCGCTCTTAAACACGGAACTCTTGCTATTGGTTAGATTGGTCTTGCAGAAACTCTTCAAATTCTCATTGGAGAAGATCATACCACAGAATACGGTATGAAAATTGCTAAAAAGATTGAAAAACGTTTCAAAGATAGATGCGCTGAATACAAAGAAAAATATAAATTAAATTTTGGCGTATACTATACTCCTGCAGAAAATCTTTGCTATACTGCTATGACAAAATTCAAAGAAAAATATGGCATCATACCTAATGTTTCTGATAAAGAATTTTTCACTAATAGTATTCATGTTCCCGTATGGAAGAAAATTTCTCCCTTTGACAAAATTGATATTGAAAGTCAGTTGACAGGTTATTCTTCTGCTGGATGTATTACATATGTAGAATTAGATTCTACAGTAAAGCATAATATTGATGCTCTTGAACAAATTGTTAATTATGCTATGGATAAAGATATCCCTTATTTTGCGGTAAATGTACCTAATGATACTTGCCTTGACTGCGGATATTGTGATGAATTTAATAATAAATGCCCTGAATGCGGTAGTACTCATATTCAATAGTTGCGTCGTGTAACCGGTTATTTAACTGGAAATTATAAAACTGCTTTTAACTATGGAAAACAAAAAGAAGTAGAAGCACGAGTAAAACATACGGGGTAGATGGAATGATACATTCAATTTATGATTTAGCAAACTATTTTAATTAGAAACAAGGAAGAAAGTATCCTTGTTCTAATTAGATAGTGATATGTGCTTATATAACTGATAATTCGCAAGAAGTTTACAATTATTTAGATAAAAATAATATTATACCAATCAGAATATCAAAAACTCGTATAGAATGGCAAGAAAATAATGAGCGATGGATATGGTTACCTATAACTTAGAATACCAGAGGTTATAGATTTTATAAAATAAAAATATCTAAAAATTATAATAATGAGGAAATATTAAAAACAATAATTATTCCTTATTGTAGTTTATATTGTTGCTCTTGGGAGGTTATGGAATGAATTATTCTAAAAGACCTTTAAAAAAGCATTATAAAATAAAAGATAAATTAGAAAAAGCCACTGAAGTATTAAATAAAAAAATTGATTCGGAATTAGAGGTAATTATAAAAATAATATTTTCTTGGATAGTTAATGATGAAAAAATTAATACGAAGGAACATCGAGATATTCTAATCAATTTATTTTATAAGGCTTTAGAAAATCTTTATTCTGAAATTAATATATAGTTAGGAAAGATTTATAAAACAGTAGCTCCTTTTAATTTAAAAAATATAACAGATTTAACCTTTCAAGAAGATGGAAAAACATTAGATGAGCGAATTACTAAATATTTAGATGATTTAGAAGAAAAAAGATTATCTGGTGATTTTCCAGAGAGCTTAAAAAGCTTTGGTGCTAATATGTATTCTCGCTTGTTAAATAATGAAGGTAGATATTTATTTACTCATTTAATGAAAATGAAAATAAAACCTGTAGCTTCAATACTTGTAATTGAAACAGGAACTTGCGATGATTTATGCGGTGAATGGAATGGAGAATACCCTGCAGGAGAAGATGTTCCTCTTCCTCCTTACCATACTAATTGTTAGTGTTCTGCTTATTATATTGAAACTGATGATGAAGATGACGTTAATGATTTAGATTTAGAAGTGGAGGAAATAAAGGATATATGAAATATGCAGGAATTATAAAGAATGATTTAGCGGCGGCACCCGGAGTATGTGTATCATTTTTTACACAAGGGTGTCCGCACCATTGTGAAGGATGCCAAAATCCCGAAACGTGGGATTTTAATGGTGGAAAAGAATTTACTAATAAGGTATTAGACGAATTAATTACTGCAATTAATGCGAATAATGTTGAGCGTAATCTTTGTATTATGGGTGGAGAACCTCTCTGCCCTGAAAATGAATTTTTAACTAATTTAGTTATTACTGAAATTAAAAAAATATATCCAAATATTAAAATATATGTATGGACTGGATACGTTTATGATGATTTGAAGAATAGTAATAATATTAGAATTAAGAATATATTAAAAACCGCTGATTATCTAATTGATGGACCATATATCCAAAAGGAAAGAGATATTACTTTGCCTTTGCGCGGTTCCCGCAATTAGAACATTATTAATTTAAAACTTGACAAAAAAGAAAATTTGTGATATAATTTTTCTATGAAATAGATAGGAGATTATATAACAATGAATGTTTTTTATACTAATACGATAGGAGAATTATATAATTCTCCTCGTAAATTCGAAGAAGGAACTATTGCCATTTCTGGTGAAGATCAAAAACAATATTGTTATACTGGAAATGAATGGGTAATGGTAGGAACTACTACTAATAATTTGTCAGATAATTCTACTACATTTCAAACTGGGATGAATTTATATGATTTTAATAAAAATATTATGATACAAATGGATCCAATTAATGAAGAAGAATTAAATAAATTAATGAGTAGTATTAATGAAATGAGTGAATATGGAATGTATTATATGTTATTATGTAAAGATTATAATTATTATACCATTTTTCACAAAAATACTCCTCCAATTATTTCAACTGGTTCTTTAGCGAGTATGGTAATTATACTTTGTCAAGAATTAGGAAGTATTGTTGGCTGGGAAAAAAATAATAATGGTGCTATTGAAATTTGGATAAATATTAGCAATGAATCTTATTGTTTTTATTTATTCCAATATGATGCTGGTATTGTGGAGTGTAATTAAATGATTGTTTGTAATATTAATTTATTTTCAATGGAACAAAATGTTTTTAAAACTTATGATGATGGAATGGCAGTAAGTATTGGAACTTGTAGTATTTCTGATCTTCCAAATGTTTTAGTAGCATCTTGCTATAAAAACGATACTGATACTATACGTTTATATGGTATTGAAGATTTTATTAATGAATTAATTCCAAAAATTTATGAAAGTAATAGTTTAAATTATTCCAATAGAAAAGAAATTAAAGTTGAGGTAGGTTAATGAATAAGTATCTTGTAAGTGCTACAGAAGTTTATCGTGTAGATAATGAGGAAAGCGCGGCCGCGCTTATTGACGAGGCTAAGGCTGAAACTAAATATATTTTAGCTAAGTATAGTTCAGTAAAGAAAGAAAAAAAGGCTAAGGGTGAAATTGTCGATGAATGGTATCAAGTCACTCTTGTTAAAAAATTCAATGATGAAAAAGATCCTATTAGTAATATTGATGTAAATTATGAGGTAAGCTTTTAATGAAGTTTGAACGAGTAAGTAAATATCCAGACGCGGTTTTGCCCGTAAGAAAAACAGCGAAATCCGCAGGCTATGATTTTACAGTTGCGGAAGATATTATAATTCCAGCATATAAGAATTTGCTAAATAGATTTCCAACACGCTATTTTGATTCAATCTCTCTTGAAGATATGGGCAATATGACAAAAAATCTTAAAGCAAAACCAACTCTTGTGCCTACTGGAATTAAATGTGAATTAAATGATAATACATATCTTGAATTATCAGTTCGTAGTTCTTGTCCTTTAAAATATTGGCTTATTCTTGCTAATGGTGTTGGGATTATTGATGCAGACTATTATAATAATCCTGACAATGAAGGACATATTTATTTTCAAATGATTAATTTATCTCCTTTTGATATTCAGCTTCATAAAGGGGATGTTATTGGTCAAGGTATTATTAAACCTTATTTAGTCACCGAAGACGATAATGCTTCTGGTGATCGCCTCGGAGGATTTGGTTCAACTTCAAAGTAATTACCTCAAACCTTAAAGAAAGGAGGTAATTACTTGAATATCCTCTTTTTAGATTTATCTACTAAATCTACTGGCTATTGCGTATCTAATAATGAGGGAGAAATGTTGGATTATGGACTGTTAACCGCGATTTCCTCTAATAATTTAGATAGAATACAAAAAATACAAGATTAGATCATTGAATTAGTAAAAAAATATAATATTGAAAAAATAGTTGCGGAAGATGTTCATCCTGAAACTTATGGGTATTCTGACACTTCACGTTTATTAATGTGGCTTCAAGGTGCAGTAATGTTAGGCGCACATGAAGTTAATTCTTCATTTACTTCCAAAACATTAGAACTAATGTAGGCTAGTGAATGGCGCAAAAAGCTTGGGATTAAAACTGGCCGCAGTATTAAACGTGAAACTCTTAAACAAGCTGATATTGATTTTGTATAGCAAAAATATAATATAAAAGCCAATGACGATATATGTGATGCCATATGTTTATATACCGCGTATTTCACGAAAGAAAGTTCCAATAATGATTTTAATTGGGAATAATAGATAGGCCTTAAATAAATAATCCTCCTTCCCTTATTTTAAAATATATTAGAAGTTAAGTGGAAGGAGGTATTTTTTATGTCTGCTTTTATTGCCTAGCATTTTATAGAAATATTTTTTGGTCTTATTTCTGCTGGTCTCTTAGCCTTTTGTAGATATATTTATACTCAAATGAAAATGTATCAAAAATTGGCAGAAGAAAAGAAAGATGAAAAATTAGAAGAATTAATTGAAGAACATATAGCCCCAATCAAAGAAGATCTAAATAATTTGAGATCTTTCGTATTAGAAGAGGAGAAAATTAGTGAGAGACATATTGAAATAATTCTTGCTTCTTATAGATTTAGATTAATTCAGTTATGTCAAAGTTTCTTAAAACAAGGATATATGACTTCAGAATAGTATGAACAATTAGTCGAATTCTTTAAAGTATATTCAGGTTTAGGTGGAAATGGATAGGCTAAAGAGTACTATGAAAGGACTTTAAAATTACCGCTTAAAGACTAATAAAAAAAAAATAAGGGAATGAAACAAAAATAGTTTCATTCCCTTATTTTTTTTATCTATTTAAATAAAAGATTAGTATTATTTATAATTTCTTCACCATAAGTTCCCACTAAATCCGCAATCAATTCTTCTTCTTCTGGTTTTAATGAAATGTCATAGCTAAAAATAGCAGCATGAGTTAATTCATGTGCTAATACTTTTTTTAATTTTTTATTACTGATATTTTCATTAATATAAATTGTTGAAGTGAGATCATCACAAGAACCTAAAGTATATATTCCAGAAGGCCGCATTAACATAGGATGATTGGAAGATACTAATAGTATCCTCCAATTCCTATTATTAATATTAACCATTCATAGATCCAATTTTAGATGCTAAAGCCTAAATTTTCTTCTCCATATAAGAACGTTCATCATTAGAAGCATCTTCGATCATTTCTACTATATCAGAACTTAATTCTTGAAGATATTTGTCTAACTCTTTTATCTAAACGTTCTTATCTTTATGAAGTTCTTTGGCTTCTATATACATTTTTCTATGGACACCGCTACGACCCTCTCTACTATCATGGGTTTCATGAGATTTCCCACTCGTTGGCATCTCATATTCATGTTCATCATAATCATAACCTTCCCAATCATAATCATATGTCATAGGTTTATAGATTATTTTTTTATGAGGAGATTTATATTTTTCAGTATAATAATGTGTGGTTTCAGGTAATTCATTCATAGCTTCAGTAATGGTACAATAATAAATAGCCTCTTCAAGATCTTTTATCATATCTATTACTTCGCCCATTTCCTTTGTATCAACACATTCTAAATGAGCCATTTGACTTTCTACTTGAGTTAATAATTGCTTTTTAATTTCTTGGAATTTATCACACATTTAAAAAACCTCCTTATGCCACTCTCTCGATAATTAAGCTGGCGTTTTCAACATCAATAGCCTATGAACTCGTGTTTTCAACACTGATTTGAGTGCAACAACCGCCTAACACATCGAGGAATAAAGCACGTGAAACATTATTAAACTATCCAGTAGCCGTAGGAGTAGAAATCATTGTAGAAGTAGTAACTGGCTCTCCATTAATAGCTATAGCCAAAGAAATAGCACCCGCAGTTCCAGTAGTCGGAAGTCCTATATTACCTCCGAATGAAATGCGGAAACGAGCTCTGCGTTGACCGTTCGTAAGACCGCGAAGGGTAACTAAACCGCTACCCTCGCGATACATTATGGAACAGTTTCCAGCAACAGCTGTGTTAGTAAATACTACATTAGAACCAGTAGCAACTGATTGTAAAGCATTAGCCGTTATTTCCATAATTTAACCTTCTTTCTTCAATCAGGAATTGCAACCGCATCCATAACTAGTATAACCAATACCGGTATAAGGATTAGCAACAATATAAGCAGGAGTTGCTTTTGGAGACAACTGATCAATGAGGTAAGCATTTTGAAGATTTTGAGAAATCTAATTTTTAAGAGCGCTATTTTCACTGGTAAGAGTCTCAATTTTATCTTGAACAAGGAAGTCAAGAATAGAACGCATATTAGCATTATTGTTGTCAATAATATCGCGGACGCCATCGACGGTAGCCTGACGATTCTGGCAAGCAATACTAGCAAGATTGTAATTAAGATCAGCAAAACTAGATTGAATTAACTGTTTATTCTCGCAGCAACATTGAGCATTAGTAGCTGCCATATTACTTAATTGCTGAGTTAAATTATTAGTATTCTGCATACCTGCTACAGTATCAGCATTAATAGCCTGAGTAATACTAAAAGTATTCTGCATATTATTCATGCCCATATTACTGATATCGCTCTGTAAAGTACGAGTATTAGCATTATTAGTTTCAGCAAGATTAGCAAAACCACTTAAAAGATTAGTATTTACTCCACTAAAACCATTACAAAGACTAGAAGCTAAACCATTAACCCCAGATTTAAGATCGCTCATATCGAAACCATAGTTCAATTCTTCTCGGGTTGTAGTACCTTGGAAACCAGAACCATTATTACCCCAGCCATTACCGCCCCAACCATTGAAGCAGAATAAGAACAGGATAATAATCCACCATGCTCCGTCTCCCCACATTCCGCCATCATTATTACGATAGCCATTTCCAGAAGCCGCAGCAATATCAGATAATGAATAATTCGGCGTGCTCATTGGATAATTGTAATTAAACATAACAAAACCTCTTTCTATAATTTTATTTATTTAAACCCCATTTGGGACTTAAAACTATTAAATTCTTTATCGAAATTCAAACCTCTTGATTCAAATAAATTACGAGCAAATTTTTCAATGTCATCGGATTGACCGTTCCGTGCCATTTGTAATAAATTGTTGCCCATTGGCGTTCCGCCCATTTGATTTTCAAGCATAGATAAAACTAATTGCTATGGATTTTGACCGTTTTTAATCATAGCAATAATTTGCATTGGATTCATTGATTGTGCCATTTGAAACTCTCCTTAAAAATTAAACTGCGGTTTGCTCTCTGCTGGTTGCTATGGAGTTGGCTAATCCGCTCCCTGAGACGGCGCAACCGCGTTATTGGATCCCATGATCTATGCAAATACTTCTTTAATAGAAGTTAAGGTAGTATTAAATTCTTCTCGTGTTATATAGTCATTATTAGGCTAAGAAGAATTTGGGATTTCCTTTAATTCATACATATTAATAGAAGCTGTTCCATCCATATTTATTTGTTTTGTATAAATTCTACGATTAGCATAGTCAGGAAAATAAAAAACTGAACCATCAAAATCTATATTCATAGCTCGAACCTCTTCTAAAGAAGCAACGGGTCTAATTCGCTATGCAGTACTGTTTTGAATCACAGGTGTAGCAGCTGTTCCATAAATAGGTCTATTATTACCTATTGGATACTACTGCTATGGATAACCATAAGTATTCATGTTATTACCTCCGGAGAAATATAATAATGAAAGGTTTTATCTTTTCCTTTCATTATTATATGACTTTTATTTTGTATAAATATATTATAATTACTGACACTTTTTGGTTAAAAATTTCACTTACTTAAAATTAAATAAATTTGACACTTTATAATTTTTTATTTTACAATATTTAAAAATTTTTGTATAATTATAATATAGAAAGAATATAAAGATAGAAAAATTTTTTCTAAAATAAACAAAATGAAGGTGATTAAAATTTTTATCGTAGGTATTTGCGACAATAGCGATTAGCAAAATGACTCATTGGAAGAAATAATAAATTAGTATTTTAAAGAATTTAATTTGCCGGGATATATATATAAATTTACTGATCCTGGAAAATTAATTGATTCTAATATTGATTATGATGCAATCTTTTTAGGAATTACATTCAAAAACATGGATGGTATTGAAATAGCTCATCTTTTAAGAACAAATGGGTATATTGGAAAAATAATTTTTGTTTCCTCCCAAATAAATTATGGAGTAGCTTCTTATGAAGTAAAGGCATTTAATTTCGTCAAAAAACCTGTTAATAAAGAAAAAATCTTTTCTATTTTACATGAAGTTAGAGAAGGAAAAAGACGTGAATATAAATATTTAGATACTCCTAACGGAGAAGTAAAAATTGATTTAAATAAAGTATTATATGCTGATATCCAAAAACGAAATTTATGTTGCCATTTAGAAAATGAGGTTCTAAATAGTAAAACTTTAAAAACTTCTTTTGAAAATTATATAGGAACTTTAGTTTATCATCCAGATTTTGTCTTTATCCCACCAAGTTTAATTATTAATTTAAATCAAATTAAAATAATGAATAAAGATAATTTAACTTTTAGAAATGGTGAAGTTTTATACTTTCCTAAAAAAGGCTATGAAGAAATTAATCGACGATGGAAAAATCCATTTAGATAAAAAAAAATAAGGGAGACATTCAATTAAGAATGTCTCCCTTATTTTTATTGCTTTAAATCATCACTTGGAGTACGATAATTATTTACTGTAGCCTCAATCTTTTCTTGTAAATATTTATTTAAATCGCCAAAAGCATTATTTAAATATTCTTTAGCGTCATCGCTTAAAATAAGCAATACCGCTTGATAAGTTTTCTAAAATGCTTCTTTTTGAGCAGTTTCATCAAACTTGCCTTGTTCTTTAAGAGAATTTACATAAGTTTGATTAGTGGCAATAACACAGTTAGTAATTGTGTCAGTAGCCATTTGCACATATTTATTTAAAATATCATTGTTAGTTTTCTTTTGTAATTCTGCACTTTTTGCTTTAATCCAAATAACTATAAAAGTAGTTAAAGCCCCAAGCATAGGAATCAAACATACTTGAAACAATTGATTAATCAAATTTTGATCCATAAGATTATCTCCTTTTTCTTACAATAAATTTATATTAAATCCAAGCCACTGGGACAGGTGTCCAAGTGCCTGTGGTAGAAGTCCTATATTTAAAAGTACCAGTTTTAGCAGTTGTATCTATCCATATTAAAGGCGCGGTGCCAGAAGCAGGCTATGTAGATCCAATATAAATAGAATAATCAGTAGTAGTTCCAACCGTAGGAGGAGTAGCATTATCAACATATTTTTTAGTTGCTAAATCCATATCTGCTGTAGGAATATAAGTATTATCCATGGTAATTTTACCATCTGCGGTCATTATATTAGATTTATTTTTATGTACTGCTTGTGTTACATCATCAGGAACAGTTGCTAATTTATCATCAATTTGTTTAATAGCACTACTTACTTTATTATTAATAGTTATTTCAGCATTATCTACTGCTTCCTAAATCTAAGCAACTTTTTCGTCTATATTAATCGCGGCGGCTCCTTCGATACCCATAACCGTAAGATAATCATCAGCTTCGCTGGTCCAACCATTTAAAGTAATAACTTTTCCTTCAATGGTATAATGATCTATTTCTTTTAACATAATACCATTGTAATATAAAGTTAAAGCACTGCTATCATCAAAATCAAAAGGAATGGTAAATGTATTCTAATTTGCTTTTGCGGTAAATACATATTTATTTATAGGTTTACTTATTATATTAGTAGGACAAGTAACATTATGCTCAATTCCATTAATATTTATTGTACCAATTTTACTTCCAGTATCATCAATATTTTCATAAGATACTTCTGACAATTCCGCTAAATTACGTCCGTTTTCATCATAAGTAGCATAATCCGCGTGATCAGTATATAAATTTAATCTTTTATTTTTAGTATCAATATAAAATTTATGAGTGTCTTCTGTAAAATAAGCATATCCTTCTGTGATAGGAGTACTGTCTGCTGTTGTAAATAAAGTTTTTCCTGAATCTAAGGCAGGAAAAGGAATTTTACCATTAACTACTTCAGCATTATCATAGGAAACTAAATTATTTGAGTCTCCTTTTAAAATTTTAAATAGAGCCATCGATCTTCAATAACTCCTTTCTATAAATTAATGGTATAGAATTAATTAATAATTCTATACCATTTAGTTTATTTATTCAAGAACAATCCAATAAACATCCAACCCATTACCACCAACAAATCCTTCTAAACGAGCTAAACGCTCCCAAATTTGTTGAACTACTTGGCTATCATCAATTACATAATAATCTTCTTCTTTTACAATAGAATCTAAATTGAGCTTAGAATAAATCTAAAGACTTGCTGGCAATGTATTTAAATTATATAATAAATTATTAGAATCTTTTTCTATTTTGTAAAAAGTTATCATATAATTTAAATTGCCAGATTTTTTAGTAGCACTATAATTTAAAACCCAAGGAAAAATAATTTTATCTTTATGAGTTAAAGTATCATAATATGGAACTGGATAAATACGTTTTTCATTGTCAGCATTAATATACTAAATAATACACATCATATTAGTTAAATCCATAGTGTCAAAATATCTATCTACTTCAAAATAAATAATTTCAGCAGCATGGTCGCCTTCAACTGTAATATAATTATTTTCATTACTAATAGTCCTTGAATTTAAATTTACCTAAACTAATTTTTCATCTTCTGGAGCAGGAAAAGCTGGATATTTTACTGGAAAATTTTCATCTTGTATTTGATGTAAAACGCTATAATAATCAGTTGGATTAGTTATCATTTATCTTACCTCTTATATCGTAAGTACTCCTGGCTTTGAATTTCTTTCACCTTTTTTAATAATAACAGCCACTTGAGTAATATTTTCATTTATTTCTATTGCGTTATTAGTCCCAGAAGTAGTTATTTGAGTAACGCCTTCAGCATTTTTCCACTAATATTCATAAATTCCATTTCCCAACTCACTAGTGTTAGTGATATTAACAATATATTTTCCATTTTCAGTTCTTACTTCACCAGTAGGCACTAAATTGATAGGATCAAAATAATTAGTAAAATTAATTGGACCATAATCTATATTATCTTTATTTTTATACCCATGAACTGTTAAGGTATAATTATCTTCTTGAGTTAAAGTTACAGTTTTTTCATTGCTAAATTCAGACCCATTCTTTGTCCAAAGATAAGTACATTGAACTCCTTCATCATTCTACCCAATAGCAGTAATTGTATTAGAAGAACCATAATAACATCCATTATCAGGAGAGGGATCAAGAATAATTTTAAAATCTTCACTAATACCTTCCACAACAACACTTAATCCTACCCATTTAACTTCTCTACTTACTTGATTTGCGGTCGTACCACAGGCGGTTACACTATAGCTTCCGCACCCATCGACTTCACAATATTGGACTTTTAAATAAAGATCATTCTTTTTAGCAACATAATTTTCAAGATTAATATCGCTACTACTATTAATATAAGTATCTCCATTTTTAGTGAAATAAGTTAATTTTTCGTTATAGGCCATATCTCCGCTAAAAATACTATTATCATCAACAATTTTTTTGTATTCATAGCCAATACCATTTTTTAATTCAGTATTAGTTCCTCTATAATTACAAATCCATTTATATTCAATAGTAGTATTGTCTGGATTGTTTAAAGTATCATTATAAGCTAAAGCATATAATTTATCACCAGTTAAATAAACTGATTTATTATTTAAAATACTTGTCAAGAAAGCCACATTATCAGGAACTCCAAAGCCCGCGGATTTCTTTGAATCAATTAAACTTTCTAAATACCCAGTTAAATAATCAACAGGTTGCGCAGTAACTAAGTCTTCATCAATATCTAAAGTTTTATTGATAACCATTTGTGCGGGTAATGTATTAAATACATACATTAAATTATTATTATCTTTTGGATTTTTTTTGAAGAAAATAATAGAAAACTATAAAGTACCAGGTTCACTAGTTACTTCATCACTAATTTGCCAACCAAAAATTAATTTTCCAGCAGTACCAATATCGGGGCAAATAGCTTCAGAATAACCTTGAATTTGATCGTTTAAATAATACTAAATATAAATTTTAATATCATCAGCTGCTAAATCTTGTAAATCAAAATATCTATCAATTTGAAAATAAATTGTTTCTGCCAAATGATCATTTTCAACAGTAAGTAGTTGAGTTTTTCCAAATTCTTTAGTTAATTCAATTTGACGAGTATCAGCATTTATATTTATAATAGGCTCATCTAAAGGTATGCGAAGAACGGATGGATCTAGTTTCTTCATTTGAACAATACCAGTGATGTTACTATAATAGTCTTCAATAGATTTTATTTCAACGATTTTTCCATTAACGTTTTTTATTTTATTATCTTTAGCTAAAGTATTAATTTTCTTTTGAAGTTCTTCCCACTTAGCTTGTTCGATAACACTATCATTTTTAACTATCAAATCTATCTCTTCCTTTCTAAAAAAATTAGGTTAAATAGTTTCTTTTCCTATTTAACCTAATTTTTTTTATATTTAAATCAATGTATTCTGGCCTATTTAAACCTCATACCATTCTTTTAATTCATTTTCAGGAACTAAAGGAGAGATGGAAAAGAATTCTTTTCCATCTCTTGTTAATTTTTTATTGTAATCTGCTATTAATCTATATAAAGTAGTTGCAGGAATTCCTGTTAACTATATAGAAGATTCAATAATACCGTTAGAACCCATATATCTATAAACAATTTCTTTTTCCATAATTTATCCTCACTTTACAATAGGCTCTTCTTCAAAATTCGCTCTATTGGATATCATTGCTTCATAAATATTATGTAAAGTATTTTTAACGCTTTCACCATAGCTAGCCACATAATAATATCTAAAACGGCCTGTGTATCCATTAGCAACAGTAGGCATACCAGTTTGACGAGGAGTAAAAATATTACCAGAACTATCTGCTGTAATTTGTTTAATTGGGTGTTTATTAGTACCAATCTATACTTGGATAGCACCAGTATAACCTTTAAACTAATTACCAGACATGTTTAAAATTGTCTGGCCAGAAAATGCATTTATATCAAAATTAAGAATACCGTCTTTGCATCCCTCTATAATTAAATTATAAGGAGAATAAGAACCCATCTTACTTTGATAAAATGCTTGAGCTCCAAAAGTCAAACCTTCAGTGGAAGAAGAATAAGGAATTATGTTATTACGGCTTAAAGGACACTGATAAAATGCTTTAGTACCAATTTTCTTTAAACAATCACTAAATTGGAAATATTCTAACCCACTATCTAAAATAAAAGCATAATCATCTATTACAGAAATTTTATTGCTATCTTTTGGAGCAAAAAATATCGCAGTAATATTAGGATTTACTTGAATACCAACTGCTGCTGATGGGTTAACTTGGCTATATTTAATTCTTGTAATTGGCTAACCATTATAAGTTGTAGGTAAAGTAACTTTGCCTTTTAAATTCTTAGCTAAGTCAGTCATTACAAATGATAACTCTCCATCAGAGTTTATAATATCATAATATTTATGAGTAGAATCATTAGTTAAAATATTATCATAAACACTAATCGGCTCTCCAACAGCATAGAATTCGCGGTCAGCATAGGCTAGTTGTTTAGTTAAATCAATTTTAACTCCATCCTTATCCGCCCATCCCGTCTATCTCCAAGTCCACTCTAATGGATCTTCGCCTTCTGGTAAATCAGATACTTCTGTATTATTAAAATAATAGAATTCTTCTGGAACAGTAATTTTTTCACCATAATTAAATACTTTCTTTACAGTTGAATCATTAATAATGCGGTCGCCATTAACGAAAGTAATCGTATAAGATTTACGCTCAAATCTCGCTTTAAAAATATAATCTATTTTATCGGATTGTAAAGATAAAGAATCCCAATTATCTTTTAAAACAGTATCTTTTTCATTTACATCTTTTCCAACCGTAATTATTAATTCACCAGTTTCATCTTCCCAACCTTTAAAATCATAAGTAGGCATTTTTTCTTGTAAGCTACCAAAAGAAATATAAGTCTCATTTAAAGAATTTGTAGGATTATCAAAAAACTTAGTGCTTGATAAAGGTAATTTCTAAGTTTTTAAAATTTCTTGAGTTAGTACTCCGTCCGCGTTTTCCTGTTCAAGAACAAACTTAGCAGAATATTCTTTTTTAACATTTTTTACAAAAATAGTTAAATTAGGATAAATACTTTGCAGTTCTTCTTGAATCACATGTTCTTCTATTTCTTGAGTATTCTCAATATAAATAACACCAGTTATATTAGGATGATCCTAGTTAATACCTTTGAAATAAACAGGACCTTTATTATATAAATTACGCAATAAAGTATAATCAGTAATTTTATTATGAATATCATTATATCCATTTATATTATTATCATAGTAATAAATTAAATTATTCTTTATTTCACTTGGAGTAATTTTACTTATATCTTCTATATCAATTTTTTCTAATTGGAAGTGTCCATTATCTTTATAATACTCAACATTGCTATTTAATTCTGTTTTATCGTCATTTAACAGTCTATAAGGACTCCATTGAACATTAGTTAAATTGATTTCGCATCCCGTTAAATTACTCTTTTCACATCCAAGATAATAACGTCTTAATAACTCATAAGAATAATAATCTAAATTACCACCACGAATATCAAAAGTTTTTATACTTGTTGTAATTGCACTATCTTCGACATCCGTTAGATTTTTAATGTATAACCCCTTATTTTCTTCCGCAACTTCAAGTCGCTTAGTAATAGGATTAACTGTAGGATATACATATTTAGTAACTAATTTAGTTAAAAGATTTGCTTCTATTAAACTTAAGTAATTTGTATAATCAGTTAAATATAAAGTATTTAAAGCAACACCTTCAGCAAACTAAACTTTAGCAACATTAGACCCGGTATTTCTAAAGTTTTCTAATTTTTCACTTTTAGTTAAATCTAAAGCTACTGGATTTAAAAATTTAATATTACAAAGATTCATTTCTTTTAATAGAGGCATACCTTCACTAGGATAACTCCAATTATTTACATCATTATTTTTATATTCTTTTCCTTCCTCAGAAAGGCCATCATATCCTAATAATAAATCTACTAATTTATTAGCTTTACCTCTAATGAACAATTCTTGGAAATATAATTTACTTAAATCTCCAAGAGATTTCATTTGTTCTAGTCCGTAAATATAATACAATTGTTCGCGATAATTACCACTTGACATAATACCCTTTTTTAAGTCTGGGGCAGTAAATCTAACCGGAGTTAAACCATCATATTTCTAAGATGGGAAATTTGCTCCGTCTGTTCCAACAGTAACATAAGAACGACGTGCTGGTTCCATCTCAATCCAATATTCACCATCAAACATATGATTTTTAGTGCCAAATTCAACCCCATCTTTCCAGTAAGGAGAATTTGGTATTAAATTAGTTAATCCCTAATTATTAGTTCCTTCAATCCATTCATCAGATGTAGTATTTGGATTGTTAGCAGAAATACGACTTATAATATTATTACTACCGCTATCTCCAGAATATTCATCTACTGTTAACCAAGAGTCAATATAATTAAGACGATTAGTTAAAAATTGAGAACGATAAAGATTGCGGTCGCCCTATAAAGCATAAAAATACTAATCAGTTTCTACTTCATACTAACCACTATTAGTAATACGACCAAAAATAGTATCCTTTGCTGCTGAATTAGTTGGAATAATATATTTATATTCTTCATCTAAATTTAAAGCAATAATAGGACGCTCTCCCTATACAGCATAACTACCTGGGAATAAAGAAGGATCTGTTTTATACCATTTATCAACAACATCACTCTTTTTAGAAGAAGTTCCAGACTCTTTCTTAAAAATTTGTTTTACTTGGGTCTAATCATAAGATCCATTTGGCTTACCCATTAATTGCTTGTATTTATCAACAATTTTGCTCTTAAAGAAAGTATAGAAATTATTCCATAATACACTATCATTAGTAGAATAACTACCATCTTCAGTAGCATCAACATAATATTCAAATGATGGAATACCAGTATTATTAATACCTAATTGAGTATCAATATCATAGAAAATTGGATACCAAATATAATGTTGAATTCCAGTCGCTTTTTCGATATTATTCTTTTGTGGACCCCACGAAGCAAACATCGCATTTTTACCACGAGAGTCATAACATTCAAAAATTTCAGTCATTAAGAAATAAGTTGCTAAATATTCAATATTAAAATAATTACTTAACTCATTCTTAAATTTTGCTTGACGATATTCTTTACAATCTTTGGTATATGTTACTCCACCATAAGTAACAGGAGCCGGTAATAACCATCTATCATCAATATTAGCTTCATTCTGAATTAACTAATAATAAGATTCATTGGGATTAAATCTATCATTACTAATAGTATAAATATTATTTTTTTCATCTTGTAAAATATAGTATATACCAGTCTTATAAACTTTATTTTCATTATTAGTTAAAGTAATTAAATTATAATCTATTCCATTTAATTTATAATACTTTATTTCAGAATTAAATTCATCATTAGAAATTCCATATATATCATTACCCGCATCATTAGTTCCGGTAACTACATAATATTTTCCTTTTTCGTATAAAGCTTCTGCTAATCCATCTACTAAATTATATTGACCAATAGAAGGAATTTCATACAAAGTTCCACCAAAATCAATACTACAATCTAAGCAAGTACTCCAAACCCAACTAACAGCATCCTCCCAGTTAGACATTAATGCTAGTAATAATTCACGAGAAGTATTCCTATTTTTCATGTCAAAGACGATAGAATTTTGTCCTGGATTAGTAATAGTCCATTGTTTATGCTTAATACCAGTAGAACTATCAGTAATGGTTTCTGATTTTAATCTATCGGGAACCGTATTATTTATTGCATCAGTAAATTCAATTATTTTGTCTGCATCAGTAGCTTCCGCGGAAACACACTTAAATAATTTATCTGTAATTAAATCATCATTAGAGTTATATCTAACTTCGAAAGAATCAGCAACTATTGGCGCTCCGCCAGAAGTTAAATAACCAGATGAATTTTCATCATCCATTAATGGAGGTCTAAAAGATAATTTATATCTATTCCAAGGATCGCGGAAAGAACAATATGTTCTTGAATTATTCTAAAATTCCCAACATTCAGCAATATCTCTTACTTTTGGAGTTCCATTAATTTGATTCTATAAAACCTTTTTATCAGGTTTAAATCCAAAACATTCGTCAGATCCCTTATCTAATAACATATTATATTTTCCAATATAAATAATATCGTTTTCATTATATTCATTGTCATTAGTTGAAGGCCAATGAAATGCTAAAACAGGATACCCTTTAATAGAAGTTCTATAATCATCAGCATTTCCATATAAATCATATCTATCAAAAGACTCTTGATAATCTTCTATTGGGTGCTTAGAATAAGTTTCATTAACTAAATTAGCAAATCCTCTATTATAATCTCCAGAAGATTCCATAAAATCAATTTTTAGAGTAAACTTAGTAGTACCAACAGTATTATTATCCATATAGAAAAATTCAAGATAACTTTTACTTTTTGTATTTAAATTATTATTTGCTTCTTCTTCTTTATAAATAGATTCAAAAGGTCCTCTATTCATAAACATAGCTTTTTTACATTTAGCCTTATAATTACGTCTTGGATAATTACGAGAAGAAGTTCCCTAAACCTAAAATGTTGCTTTATCAAAAAGAGTTATAAAGCTGGGGCAATGATGTAAATAATAATTCTATACCGCAGTATATTTTATTTCTTTGGTTTCTTCATCTATTACTGGTTCCCAACCTTCTTTTTCAACTATTTTATCAAGTTCGCCCTTAGCATAAGCAATATCTAATGGGACATTTACGAATTCCATAGTTCCTTTTTGAGCGCCATTCTCCTTAGAGTATGGAAGTCTATTATCAGTGCTTTCACTATTATTTTTAGTAGTTTTTAAAATAATATATGGCATTAATGGTTTATCACTATGGTTAGTATTGTAATCAAGCATTTTACGATAAGAAAATACATAATCGTTTAAAATAGTGTTATAATCATATAAATCTTTCTAATCCCATTGATTAATATCTTTTTTATCAAAAGCGTAATTCTAAACCACATCAGGAATAGTTAAGCTAGCATCATAAACTCTAATACTATAAATATCAATATCACAAGTATTAGACATAAATTTAATTACATCAGAATCAATAGTCCAAGCGGTATTACCAGAACGACGAGCGACGCTAGTTAATACACCATTTAAGAAAATTTCTAATAATTTAGAATCTCCACCAGTATGACCAGGCTTAGAACTTGTATAAACAAATGTTAAATATAACATTTCATCTTCTACAAAATCAACTGAAACAGTCTCTTCATCACCATTAGCTGTAAATACAGCATCTTGAGGGCTAAAATAAATACCTAAAGGATTTTTTAAAGAACCGTAAGCACAAACAAGATTATTTAAATTAAAATCTTGATCTAATCCATTATAAGTTAATTCATCATAACTTGGTGCCTCTGGATGTTCTGGTAAATATTTTTTTGTTAAGAATTCATCATAATTAACATAAGTAGACTAATCTTTAAATGCATTCCAGGCGTCTTTATCAGTCCAAGATTTCCCAGAATCATCACTTGCTTTATAACGAGTATACTTTGTAATTACTTTAGAATAATTTTGTGGATTTCTAATTTTAAATTGAATCTCAATACTATGAGTAGGAGTAGAAGAACTATTATCAAAAGATAATGATCCAATAGGAATAGAGACTTCAGCTCCATTGCTGACTCTTAAACAAGTAGTATTATTATCATCAAGAACCCAACCATTATTATACCAATTAAAATTTTTAAATTCCACGTATTTACCGTTAATCTTTAATGTTTCACGGCTTAATTTGCTCTCAGAATTAGAACGTCCAGTAGCAACAAAATTAACTTTTAAGTCATTGGCTCTAGCTAACTCCATATTTCTCAATGGATCTATTTTAATTGTAAAAGTAAAATTACGAGAATAATCATACGGTTCAGTTCCTACCTTAATTGTATAATAAGAACTATCATTAACAGAAAGATTAGTAATTTCCCAATATTGCCATATAGTCTAATCAGCAATTTCACGAGTACTTAATAAGACACCATTTTTATACAAACTAACTTTCGCAATTATTACATTGGGGTCATATACTCTAAAAGGAATTCTAATAGTTTCATAAGTGTAATATTCAGTTTTAAAATCACCAGTCCAAATTAAAGGAGTTTTACTACTTCTATCTAAAATAACAATTTCTTTCTCAATAAAATCAGTACCATTTCCTTTTTCACCATTGTTAACTAAATAAAGTTTAGCTTTAATGGTATGTTCTCCATGAAGAAAATAATTTGCTAAAGTTATTGTAGAATCATTATTATTATTTAAAATAATTGTATTCTTTGTTATAGTAATACTATCTTCATTTCTAGTATTAGTATTATCATATTCTTTATCTAAAACTAAATAATTATCAAAATAAACTTCAATAGCACTATTTACTTTATTGGACATTAACCAAGTAACATTAATCTAACCATTATCAAAAGGTAAATTATTATTAAATTTACTTTCCTACCACTAAAGAGTTAATTCATGAGTAGTTATAAATTGAGTTTTCTTAATCGTAGAAAAATGATTGTTAGTAGGATCACTATTTTTACTAACAATAAACTCAATTTCATGTGTGGAAGATTTTCTTAAATGAGCCGAAATATCAATAGTAATTGGTTTATTATGTTGATAAGTTTTTGCTTCACTATAAATATCTTCCCAAGAACCATCACTTTTTTTCTATCTAATAGTTAAAGTGCCTTCAACAGAATCAAGAACTGGGTCTCCATTTATTGTCCTACATTTCACAAGTGCGGTTACACTTACTGATTCACCATTAAGCACATCAGTAGGTCCATTCAAAGTTAAAGAAACAGTACCGTTTACTTTGACTTCTTGGTCTTGACTTCCACCGCCTGCCAATAATTTTTCACAACTTGCAACTTTTTCTTTATCATCATTTAATTTAAATTTTTTAATACGATAAAATGCTCCATCACTATTTAAAATTAAATCATTTATATGAGGATTAGAACTTGATAAATTAGATAAATGAATTGAATATCCAATTGGATTTTCATCTGCATCATACTCAATTTCGACTTCTTTTTCAGTTCCGTAAATTACCTAAACTCCACTTGAACCTATTGGTATTTTATTTTCAGTCGCTGTATCTAAATAAACTCGTCCTGTGTCTGTTGCCACATAAAAATATCCATCAGTTTGAGGATATGCCTTTATTTTTTCTTCGGGGCCCTAAACAGGACGAAAACGTATCTTAGACATAATTTACTCCTTTCTATCCTAAAAAAAATATGGGGAAAGAATATTTCATCTTTCCCCATAAAAACATTCTTCTATATAAAATAGAAAAAATTATAATTATTATTAAATAGTATTGCCCTTAGAATGTTCCCCACTCTAACTCAAAATTAACTTTAGCATCATCAGTTTTAGTCGCCGCGGAAACATTAACCTTTAAGCTATTACTGGCGAAAACAAGCGGTTTACCTTCAAGAACAGCACCGGCAACTTTAAGATTAGGAATTAAAGTATCAGTACCATTTACTGTATAATCTGCATTAGCAATCTTTTGATGAGTATTTTTTACTGTAAAAGTCTTCTGAGTAGATCTTACTACATGTCCTTGAGCATCAATTTCAGTTGGCTCATTAATAGTAATAGTTTGTTCGTCAGCATAATCTTGAGAAACTGGAGCATCTACAGTTAAAGTATTACTATGTTTAATAGTAACGACTTTAGAATTAGTAGGTTGACCTTTTGAGTCTGTTAAAACTTCTGTTTCTAAAAGAATACCACTTTCACCCTTAAGAGCATAATCTAAAAGTTCTTTAGTAGGCCCAAGTTTAATAATAAAACCAGTAGTACTATTATCCTTAGCTCCTTCAATTTCAGTAACAGGATCATTAGCAGAAGGGACATAAGTCCAATTAATAGTACCAGTAATAACTCCATTAACCTCTTCCCCAGAAGCAATAATTAAATCACCTGGACGTAAATAATGACCATTCCAAAGAGTATCTTCAGCTCCAGTATAAATAAAGGTATTACCTTCAGTAATTTCAGCAATATCAGAATTATCATAGATAATAGCTCCATCTCTAACGTGGAATCCACCACGGAATACCATAGCATTAATAGTTCTAAGCTAATTATCAATATCTTGCTTGCTATAAACAGGAAGAGTTAAAACACCATTTTTAAATTTGTAGCTACCAGCCTTACCTTCTAAAGCAACTTCTGGATCGATATCAGCAGATAAGGTTGTACCATTACTAGCTCCTTCAACACCAGGACCACTAATAGAAGCAGTAAAACCAGTGCCACCAACACGATTAACTATATCAATACCATCAACAGCTTTGTTTACACTTAAAGTATAATTTCCCGTAGAAGTTTCAGCAATATTAACATTACTACCTGCGGTAATATTAAAATTACCTGCACCAGTATCACCATTATTTAAATTAACATTTAAAGTTTTTTTGTTTAAAGAAGAATTTAATTGATAATTAATTCCTTTTAAACTCAGTTTAACAGTGTCTACACCTTTATCACCAATAGCAGGAACTGCTTCAATTTGGATATAATCGCTACCCATAATATCATAAGTCTCAGTAATAATATTACCACTACTATCAGCAATAGTATTAGTTATAGAAACTCCATTAGGTTTTTCAGGATTACCATTTACTGATACATTGCTATTTTCTTTACTAGTATCTAAAACAGTATCAGTATTAGTTTGAACCCAACCTTTACCATTATTAATACATAAAATATTTTTATCTTTTACATAATAAAATTCGCCAGCAGTATTTTGGTTAAAGCTTTGTTGAGGTAAATCTGCGGTAGTATTAACTACATTAATACCTTGATTTACAGGAACACAATTATTTTCATCTACACCATAATAAAGACGACTTGGTTTTTTATAGTCTTCGGCGGACTTATTATCATTAATTACTAAATAAAACGCACCAGGTTTATATCTACCTGCCACCCTTTCAAATTCGGCTTGAGAGCCTTTTAAAAACTTAACGTTCAATTTTTTTCACTCCTTTAAATATCAGCCCAAGAAACAGTTTGTTCAACCGCTTCAACACGAGTTACCAAATTATCAGGACCCTTATCTACTAAATATTTATTAGCCATATTAATTGTTTCAATATCTCCCTAAGTTAATGTTCCTACTGGCATATCAATCCATGTACCAGCATCAGTGAGAATATGTTTTCCTTTAGTTTCATGCAAAGAAACTGGAACTAAGCCTGGAACTATGCCCTTAAAAACAGGAGCTAATTTAGCTAAATTTTCTTCTGTAGATAATTTTTCAACAATAGAATTAATTAAAGTTTCATTATTTTCTAAGCTCTAATTAACCCATTTTTTTTGTTCTTCATTATAAGTTAAAACTTGATTTGTCTTAACTTCATTGAGGACAATATCGCTTAAATCGCTTAACTTACCTGCGGAACTAATTCCACCACGAATTAGACGACTACCTAAATAAAGTTCTCCAGAAGAATCATTTTCCCCATAAATAAAATATAAAGTATCATTGTCTTTTCTTGTTCCTAAATTTTCAAAAGCAGTTTTAGAACCTCTGACAAATTTTACATATTTATTTAATGTATTAGGCAAGATAATCGACTCCTTCCTATTATTTATAAAATCTTTTTAATCAATACTAAAAGGGTTTGGCCTATTAAAACCAAACCCTTTATTTAAATTAAGTTGTCTCAGATGGAGTATCAGTATTATTTGAGCTATTTTTTAAAGCATCAACATCAGTTCTTAATCCAACAATTAAATTATTTAATTCAATGTCTTTATCCTATAATGCTTTGATGGTTGTATTTAACTACGTATTTTTATTCTATAATTCTACAATTAAATCAAACATTTCTGCTATTGTTTTAGCTCCATTATTTCCAGAAGTCGCATTATATGTAAGACTGCGCACTGCGCTTTCATTTAATTTACTATTTGCTAAAGTATTTACATCAGCTAATGTGCCAGTATAACCGCCTAAAAGATTTGCTTTTAAAGTATTTAAACTACTCATAGTAGCAACTTTATTACTATTACTATAAGTTCCATCAAAAGTAATAGGCAAATCACTTTCTTGTAAAGCACTTCTTGAAACAGTTATTAAACCATCTTTTTCTTCTACCGCCGTAACAAATTGTTTATCTACCTTGTTATCAGCTTTATCTAATTTATCAATAGCCTATTTAATACTATAAGCAACAGAATTAGTAGTAGATACATCTCCATTTAAAATATCAATTTTACTACTTAAATTACTAATACTAGTTCTATCACTATTAATTCCTTGTCTTAAACCATAAAGAGTTGGAACAGTATCTTTACCAAAACTATTATTAGTTTGACCTAATAAAGTATTATATTTACTATCGCTATTATCAATCAATTTAGTAATACTATCATTAATAGTTGTATCTTTGGTGATAGTATTTAATTTATCGTTAGTGATATATCCAGTTCCTAATGTTAAAGTACCTAAATAAGATTTTTCACTACTCAAAGCTCCAGTAGTATCAATAAAACTTAAAGAAGTAAGAACATTACCTTCTTTAGTATTTTCATAAGAGCCTTTTGGGATACTAATTGAGAATGTTTCTTCTTTTACAACATGCCCAGCTCTATCAGTAAATAATTTAGGTAAAGTAATGGAAGAACCAAAAGTATTAAAATCAACATCTTTACCATAACTTTTTGATGCTTTATTTACATCTAAATTATTATGGGTAATTATAATAGCTCCATCATTTTTTTCAATACCTGCATCTACTGAAATTAGATTATCTCCCTAAATAGTTGCAGATTTCATATAATTATCATTAATATCATTGTCAGTTTCAGTAGAAAAGTAAATAAGTTTATTAGTCTCTAATTTTTCTAAATTCATTTTTTTATTAAGAGTATTTAAAGCTCCCTTAACATTAGTTTTATCAAAATTAGTGACAGAATCATTACGATTTTGACCATAAAGTAAATCATAAGTTTCACATACCGCATTACCAAGAGCAGGAAGTTTTACTACAAGTGATTTACGATCATAGCCATCTTCAATCGGTTCACCAACAACATTATCCTATTCTACATTATAATAAAATTTATATCCTGACTAACTTAATTTATAATTAATACTATTTTCTGTAGTATCATCATAAGAATGTTTTATCTTATTAAATCCTTCTTTATTATAATAGATATTATTATTATCTAAATCAAGTTGGAAATTAGTAGGAACTCTTAATTTATAAAGTAAATTTGTACTACTTTGATCAGCAGTTATTGCTGGTCCAAGTTCGCTTTCTAAATAATAAACGCGCCCTTCAGTTTTAGTATCATTATTATCTAATTTATAATGACTGTCAGCTTCATCGTAATAATAATACCTACCTGGTTGATATACAATATTAGTACTATCAACCGCAACATATGGATCTTGAGGAAGCAATGGATAAATTGAAAAATTCGGAACAACAGTATTTAATTCAGCAATCTAAATATAAGTTTCTTGGTTATTAACATATTGTTTTATCCAAACTGTAGAATCATATCCTCGTCCATAAACTGGATAATCTATTTGATAATTTTTATTATACTATTCATCATCAACTCTGTCATTAGTGATTCTAGTAAGATATCTCCAATATGGAGACCCATCAGATTTGGTATCTCCGGTATATAAATACCAATATCTATTTCTATTAACCTTTACCATTTTACCTTTTTCACATAAAATAATGTGAGAATCACTTCTATCAACAGGATCATCATACATATTCTCATTATTGTCAAGGTAGCCTATTATATACTAAGAAGCCGGAAGGCCATACTCAACTAAAACATAGCGACCTAAAAATACTCCATCGCTCGCGCAATTGTTATCCATTTGAAGTCTATTATTATAAATTCTATCAAAAGTGAAGGTCGTTTTTGAAGTATTACTTATATTACCATAAAAACCCATTATCAACCCTCCTCAAATAAATAATCTATAATAAGATATGCTTCTTTATTTTGATTAATCAAATTCATAGAACTTCTATCAAATTTAATTAAATTAATAGTAGAAATACCTTCTAAATCTAACTCATAAATACCAGTATTCCCAACAATAATAGCATTAGTACTATCATTCAAATAAAATTTTGTTCCTGGCAAAGTCTAAATACCCAACTGAGTAATCAACACATTTTGATTATTATTTTTAAATGCAGTTCCTGTAATTAGTTTACTCATACTGATATCACTTGGATAGTTCTTAGAATTAAGACCTTCACCATAATAACGAATTTGTCTTATCTTTCTTGCCATTTAGTGATCCTCCTTAATATACTCTTGATATTGCTTTGGTGGCACTAATAGACATTAAACCATTATAAGTTAATGGGATAGTTATTTTATTAACTAAATATTCTCCTTCAACGCCACTTCTTTTATCTTCAATATAAATTCTATTATTAGGTTCTAAATAATAAACTGGAATAGTAGAAATTGAAACACTTTCCGTACAATAGGCTGTTGTATAAAGCAAATCTTCAATTTCATCAACTGCGCTCTTACCTTTAGGACTAATTTTAAAATAATTATCATATCCAGAAGGAATATTAATCCAAATATACCCACTTTCTGTTGGATAATTATTCTAAATAATAGAATCATAATCTGTCTATGTCATAAATAATACATCAGGTGTATCTCTATAACATATAACTTTTATATTAGTATCATTAATTGCTTTTGTTCTATCTCCGATTAATTGAACTGAGTATTTAGCAATATCCGCGTTTTCTTCCCCAATAAAATCAAACCAAAAATTTAAATTCTCAGGATTATTCTTTACTTCTTCTTTAAAATCTAATTTATCATAATCATAGATATCTCTCCAAAAAGAAAATAAATCTACATAATAAGTTTCATAACCAGTTATTCCAGAAGGATAAAAATCAGGATTCGCGGCGGCCACTTTACTAGTAAAGTCATCTGCATAATTATATTGATAATAATCTACAGCCATACGATATAAAACTTCACGCCAATCGCAATAAATAACTCCCGGCTCATTTTCACTTTGATACCATTTGTTTTTATAAGTTTTTTGCTCTAATTGTGGATTCATAGTATCAAAAATATCATTATTATACATTGTAGATTTATACCTATTTATATCATTATCATTCACAATAATTGTAGTATATTGAATAGGTTTTTGATCTATTGCATATCTTAAATGAATAGGAATTTCCGCCCCGCTGGCGCTTTCTCTCTATCCCCAAATAGAAAAATCATTTCTTAGATTAGCAATCTATGGAGTATTATTAAAAGAAATAACCGTCTATCCATCTCTAAAAGAATAAATTGAAGAAGAAGAATAAACCGCAGGCTCAATATAATTATCTCCATTAGAATTCTTTACTATATTATTCCAAGATTGGTATTCATAAAATTTCTTTCGCTAAAAAATGAATCTACCATCTATATCATAGTAATACTCGAAACAACTTAACATATTTTTAATTTTGTCTAATACGCTAGTTATATTTTCACCAACACTTGTAATAAGTTCTCCTGCATAGACTAAATCACAAATACGATAACCAACTGTTTCATTAGTTACTCGACTTATAATAGTGTAAATAGTTCCATTATTTACCAGCCTTACTTTAGTCGGTTCAGAAACGTCATCTAATAATTTATTACTATCTAAATTATCGAATTTAATACTACTCATATCAGTTATTTCATTATTGTTTATATCTAATAAAGTAGGCATTGTCCCTATCGAAGCATTAACTATTCTATTCGTTTGCGCATCTTTAAAGAAATACATAGTTTCATCACATTTATTAGCTAATAACTCATAACCGTATTGGTCTAAATCATTAATAATTATATTGCTTTCTTTTTCTTTGCCATAAACTGTAAGAAGTTTTTTAATAATAGTCTAAATAGGAATTGAAATTAAATTCGAATGACTCTCCCTTAAATAATACTCTTTATTGCTAAACTCTTCTTCATCTAAAACATAATAAGTAGTTCGTTCATTCTAAGTAGAAATATAATAAATATTATGTTTTTTAGCTTCTTCTTCACTATTAACAATATAACAATATTTACCTTTTATATAATTATCTTTAGTTATATTATTTTGTTTATTATAGCTATAAGTAATTACTTCTTCTTTTCCAAAATCTACAGAAGCAGGTAAATCTCCTCCTAAGTCTCCGTTTAATAGACACATCTTGTCTTTACCTTGAATAGAAATATTATATGAGCTAGCACTTTGAGAAGTATTAAAAGACGTAATTAAATAAATGCCTTGATTAAACCAAATAATATCTGGATATTTATTATCAATTTTATTTTCTAATCCAATAGCCAAACTAAATTTAGAATTTAAACCCCAAGAATATTGTTTATATAATTTCTCATTCGTGACCATAGTAAGAGAACAAGACCGGCGGACCGCAGATGTTCCATCAATATTAATTGACCCGCCGGTTATCTTACCCTCTATACTTTCTATTGGTAATTCATCAAATGTTAGTAGCTCAATACGAGCATAAACTACTTTATGTTTAAATTCATCTAACTTTTTAAGAAAGTCGGTATCATATTGTCTTTGAGTCTTCATAATCCTCTACCGCCTTTCTTAAAGTATCAATAAATAAAGTATAAGTTTCATCTATGGTTTTTTGTAATTCTGCTACTCTTCTATTGTATTTTTTTATACAATCCTGAATATTACTTTGATTTACATTATAAAATGGATCATCATTAGAAAAATCAGGATTGCTTTTATCTTGTTCTAATTCTTTAAAATCTTTTAAAGCTTTTTTAGCTCTTAACCAATTTTGCTTTAATTGATAAATAGTTGTTGTAGTATAAGTCTAACCATTAAAAATTCTATAAGTAGTTTGATTATCATTTTCAAAAGAATAAACTATTTCTTGACGTTGTACTGACAATTCACATAAAACACCAGGATCAATTTCAATAGAAGTAATATCAGTCAAATCTTTTATTTGATATTCATTTTTATGGTCTATACCAATAATCTATTTATTATCTTCATTTATTCTAATATTACATGCCCAGTTTTTCTCATCTATTAAAATACCTGAATCATAAATTTCCTTTTTAGTATAACCATCAATATAATAATCTCTTTCTTCATTTTCTTTAACTACATACACATGATAAATTAAAGTTGGATCAAAATCTTCGCGCTTAATCTCCATGGTATAATTATTATCTTCCAATGCCCTATCAGGAGCTATATAAAAATTAATTCTATTATTGGTATATAATTTCTATACTTCGCGTTTCGTAAAACGCAAGAAATAAATTTTTGTGATTTTATATTTGAAATTATCATTATAAAGATTTAAAATATTACCTTCAGTACCATAATATTGTTCTAAAGGCAAATCAGCAACTTGAATATCACTAATGGTATCAAATTTACTTGCTTGTTTACCGTAATAAGAATATACAATAGTTCCTTGCTGTAATCCTACGTCGGATAATTCAATTATTTTTACACTATGAATAGGAGCTACATGATCTATTAAATAAGCTCCTGTAATACCAATAACAATTTCTTCTCCATCAACATTAAATTTATCTCCAGGAGCAAAACCTTCAAATCGAATAGTTATCGCAGGAGAATTAGCCAAAATATCTTTAGTCTATAAACTATAATGGTCTCCATTATATAATAATTCAAACATAGGATAAAAACTTAATGTTTGTAATAAATTGTCTAAGCAAGTTTGTTTATTTGCTTGTAATTTCTTAATTTCTACCTAAGTTAAATTTTCATTTTTTAAATTATCAATATAAGTATTTACATCATCAATATACCCATTAATTTTATACCATCCATTAAAAGATACGCTATCCCATTTAAGAATTTCACTTTCAGGCGGGTTCGCGTCAATAAATCCATAAGTAGTAAGATTATCAAAACTAACTTTATCAATCTCATATGCGGTTCCGCTAAATGTGTGAAGCATACGACCTAATTTATCTTCTGGACTTAAACTTACATTTAACAAACGTACAATGAAATTTCCTTCTGTTGGAGATTTAAATAATTTAGGTTCTCCATCAGTTAAAAACTCTAAAGCCTTAGTTTTAAATTGACGCTCTATATTAATATTATAATCAGTCAAATCAGTTGATGTAAAATCTTTAATTTCATCATCACCCAATTTATCCATAAATAAATGATCTTCATCCATAAGGTAAGAAATTAAACCACTTATAGGAAATTCGTGATAATAAGTATTTCCATTTCTAAAAATATAAGGATATTGACTTCCAATAGTATCAGTTTTACTTTCAAGAGTATTGATTTTAAAACTACTTACTTTTGGATTAAATCTTATTTTTAATAACTGCCCATTACTGTATAAAAAACTATCTTCAAAAATACTATATATCGTATTAGAGAAAATTTTATTACTGCGGACTGCGGTTTCATCGCTATATTGCTAAACCGCATACTGATAACTAAATCCATGCTCAACAGTAAAATCTTTATATAATTCTCTTGAAGGAGTTTCACCAACTAATTTAAACTTTAATATTGTATTCCAAGTATTAAAATCATCTTCGCTACTGGCTCTTAATAAAGCAAAAGCTCCTGTCGCGGGAATTTCTAATCCTGTCTTTTTATCACGGATTCCATTTAAATTAATTTTTACATATCCATTATTTTCATCCATAATCGCAGAAAGAGTTGCTTGTAATTCTGGATTAATAGTTTCTCTATTAATAATTTGATAACGAATACTTTCTGCTTCATAGTTATTAATAGTGGTTATAGAATATTGAATAAAATAATTTTTATTCTTTTGTAATTCTTTATTTAATTCAAAACTATCATAACTTTCATTTAATTCTGTATCATTAATTGAATTATGTAATTGTTCTCCGCTATCAGCAAAAATATTACCATTTTCATCATATACTTTAAATCTATATGAATAAACTTTTTCAGTAATATCATCATTTTTTTCTTTTTGACTATATACTCCAATAAAATTTGTTTTATTTATTCCTACTAAATTATCTTCAAAACCTTTTATATAAACTGCGGGCTTAGTCGTACATTTAGCAATACCAACCGTAGAATAATATCCAACTACCCCATTAGTATTAATATATGCTAACTGAATTTTGTAAGACTATCCTGGATTTAATTTATATTGGATAGGTTTTCCGTTATTAGTAATTGATTTAAGATTTATATTGAAAGTAATAGACCCTTGTTCCAAACAACCGCGGACTTTGCTTGGAGTAAAATCCGCAGTTGTTCCCTAAGCAATTACTACATTACTTGATACTGTTTTAATTATATAACATAATCCTGAAACTTCTGCCATACTAACTGCACGATTCATTTGAAATGGAATGGTAATTTCCTATCCAACAAATGCTGGTAAAGTTCCAGATATAATAGGTGGATATAATTTATTAACCATTTTATCCCTCCTAATTATTTTCGTTATTCTTCTCCTCTTGAAGATCCACTAATCTATTTATAAAATCTCTTAATTGTTTTAAGCACTCTCCCATAAGAATAGTATCTTCTCCTTTAGTTGATACTAAAGAAAGAGTATTATATAAAACCTTTAAAAAATTAGTATCTTGTTCTTTCATTTTCCTTTTTCTCCTTTTTTAATTTAACTATTTGCAATTTGTCTAATATAATCTTCTAAAGTTACAGTTCCAGTTATATATATAGTACTACCATGAAAATTTACAGTGCTACCACCATACGAATATCCTATATTAATGTCATTTCCTAAAAGCTCTACGCCATAACCAACTGAAACTGAACCTCCATTAGGACTTACAAATGAAGGACGAGATCCGTATGAAACATATCCAGTGCTTTTGTCTATGGAAGCTCCAATTTCAAAAAACTAATTTAACATATCAAGAGTATTTGAAATACCATTTATAGCATGTTCTGCATTCTTTTGAGCCTTATCTATATCTGCCGTCCATGTAATAGATTCTTCAGCTAATCGGCTAGCTTCAGAAGCTGCTGTCCCAATTCTATTTAAAATATAATTTAAACTTTGGCTGCCATAGGTCCATCCACTACCAGTACTACCGGTATAATTAATAATAATGTCATCTTTAAATGTTCCACTATTCACAGTAATGCTATTTGTTATAATATTTCCTGTCGCTAAATTAAAGTAAGTCCCCGTTGAAGAAGTATAATTTTTTGATTGTAAGTAATAACTATCACTTCCAACATTCATCAAAATTTTATTTTCAATCGGATCTTTAATTGTTAAATACGGACTAGATTTGTTTAAGAAAAAAGCACTAATTCCGCCACTCTATCCATCTATTTGACTTTCTTTTAAATCAATTAAAAGGCCATTACCATTATCATAACCAGCGGATTTTATTTTCCCAGAATCGCCTTTAATTTCAATCTAACCATTTCCAGATTTACCAAATGTCGCAGTACCATCATCTTTTAAAGCATAAACCTATTTACCTTGGTAATATCCATAAACACCAGTATTTTTACTAAGACTACTATCTGATTTATTATCACCAAAAGATCCCATTAAGACACCAGTAAATGTATTATTATTTTCTTTTTTACCAGCGGCGATCTGAGCAACACCAATAAAATTATTATCATTATCTATATTTAACTATCCGTCCCACTTATTTACCATTGCTGATGGATATTTATTCTAAATGACTAAAATAGGTTGACTCCAAACTATCTTGCTTCCCTATTTTCCTTGAACTCCATAAGTGCTTACCCCATCAACATAAAAGTTCATAGGACTTAATCTATATTCTTTTTTCTTATCATTATATTTAATCTACCCAATAAACTTATCGGAAGATCCAGCGGGATAAACGCTCCAAGTCGCAGTTTCATCTACTTCACCATTTATAAATAATTTATAAGGCTCTTTAGAAAATGTAGGTTCACCATTACTTAAATAGATTACTTCTGTTGGACCATTTATATAAGCATTATCTAAAGTTGTAACAGGAACTGGATAATAAGCAGTTAAATCATAATCTCCCCACCCAGATAACTTTACCTATAAAATAATTAAATTATTCATTATAGAATTTGTGGTATTAACTCTTAACACGCAATTCTAATTATTAGTATTCTATAAATCAACATTATTAACCGTTGATCCAGACATAAAGCTCCAAATCCAGCTACAATTTTTAAAATCGGTAATTTCCTTGCCTTCATTATCGTATAGCTAAGCTCTAAAAGTATAATTATCTCTTACACCACTTTTTATAGCAGTAAATACTTTATTATTTAAATTCTCGTGAGCTATCATATCAATTACTAAAGTACAGTCAGTACCATTAGTTCCTGCCTATCCAAAAGTGAAATCTTTAATGGCGGTATAAACAATACCATCTTTTTCTACTTTAGCAATTACGGTATTATTAGATTTATTACTACTATAAAAAGTATTAATAGTATAATTTAAAAAAAATTCTCCAGGAGAAACATTGACGTTTTCATTAGTTAAATCAATAATAATTTCTTTATAAGTAGCATCAGTTCCATCATCTTTAATGCCAAAATTAAGCATAGTATTTTTAATAGGAATTTGCCAAATTACTCTCTAAGCTTCAACTAATTTACTTTCTCCATTCTAATTTTTACCAATTATACCATTATTAATAGCATAAGTCTTAGAATCAAAATGTAAAGTTAATTTACGACTAATCTTTCCATCTGATCTATTCATCAAATAATTAGCCTAATTATAAATTAAATAATTACCATTAGTCTAATCTTCACAGTGAATAGACAAAGCATTTAAACTATCAATAGTCGCATCATTAGGAACTTGTTTTTCATTATTAAAAGTAATTATATTACTTCTATAAACTTTTCCATTATATAAAATAATTACTTTAACCTATTCTTGATTTTTATTAGAGCGCGGTTTTAGCTAATAATAAAAATTATTTTTATTATCTTCAATCGCAGTCCAATAGACACCAGAATATTCATCTGCGGACGGTGCTCCGAATTCATACCTATACCAACGAACTTCAAAAGTATCATCTTTTTTATGCTCGGTTATTTGAGTTCTATTACCATCTTCATCAAAATGAACCCATTTTAATCTAATAATTTTAGAATCAATCTAACCTTTATCATCAATTACGTAAGTACTTCCATCTAATGAATATAATCTTACATATTCATTTTCAATTTCATCAGCGGAAATACCTAATCCCATGTATATATCTTTTACAAAGATATTATTAGGCGGAATTGACATATTGAAATCATTAGCATAACTAATTAAATTATTATTACTATCTTTAAAATTACCTTTTTGATATAAAAATATTTTTATATTATATATTTTAGCTACTGCGCTAGTATCAATAACAATTTCTTGAGAATAATATCCTTCAAAATTATAAGGATTGCCATACATATCATTAGTATCTAAATCAATAGATGCAATTAAAGGGATTTCTCCATTATTTTTAATACTATTTTCTATTTTTTTAATATTGTCCGCAGTATCATCTCTAATACCATATATATTTAATTTTAATCCATAATTACCACTTACTACACCGAGCGTTTCAAGCCAGGCGCGGAAATCGGCACGCAGCCCCAACCGCGTAAATCCCTATTGTTCATCAGTAAAAGTAATTCCGCCATTTGGAGTAATCTCAATTTCCTCTTCATTGCCATTAGCTAAGATACTCCAAACTTCTTTATTATTATCTTTGGCAATAAAGAAATTACCAGTTAAATCAATAAAAGTATTAAAAGGATTAACAAAATTATATGGTTTATCTTCATTTTTATCTGTCTTTTTACCGACAATAAATTTAGTGTTATTATAATCTCCTTTTGGGATCTATACATACACTTTATCACCTTTATTATAAGTGGTTATTTGGGAATAAGCATAAAATTCCGCATAAGATTCATTTTTAACCTTATACTTACCAATAAGTTTATCAGTTGCATCAATAATAGTACATTCAATGGTACTATCAAATCTAACTTTATCAACGCTTGAATTAGCAATAATACTCATTGCCTGACATAAACTTTCTTGAATATTTAGTGCGTTATCAGCCAAAATAATCCCTCCTTTTACTCATTACTCTATAATTTTCTAAAAAATTAATTAGTTTTATTCAATATAATTACCCAAAAAGAAAAAGGGTGAAGCCTATAAGACTTCACCCTTAATTTTATTTTCTATTGGCATACTGAGAAGCTACATTAACTAATGTATTAAATGCTTCTTGAATTTCGTATTTATCAGTTGCGTTCGGAAAATTAGCTTCAATTCTAACATTCTATTCTAACGTTCCATCTTGAGAACTAACAGTAAATCCAGAAGATGAAAGAGTAGAAATTTGCTGACTATTGAAATCTAATTGTTTAGCAATCTATCTAACTAATTGGATAGAAGCTAACATATTTTCAGTATCATCAGCATTAAGAACTAATTCTTTCTAATGTAAAAATGCTAACTTACCATCATCATTCCAAGTGCCGGTATAGCCACCACTTCTAAATCCAACCAATTGTTTCCAAACACTATCAGGAATGTCAGTAAAATAATGATAAGTCTATCCATTACGAGTAATTGGAAGTGTTAATCCTTTACGATAGAAAGCATCAACACGAGCATTAGTAGCTGTTTTAATGTCATATCCTCCTCTAATAACATCTTCACGATTTTGATAATATTCATTATATTTATCAGAGCCATATTCAACTTGACCCATTTTTTCAGACCAATCAACTCTTGTTGAAGAATTACTACTATCGCTACCAAATCCACTCTAAGCGCGCAATGTTGCTTGAATAGCGTTCAAAAGCTCTTCATAAGCTCTAATAGTATCAAGTAATTGCTGACGATGTTGTGCCCAAGCCTCAGTAGCACTACGAACGGAACTTAACTCGTTTTCAAGAGCAGGAATAACTCTATTAGATACTTCTTGATAAAGTTTATTACTTTCATCAGTAACATCTTTAACTTTCTATTGAGTGTCTTTTAAATCATCACCAACAATTTTACTAATTTCATCCATGCTATCTTGCCATTCTTTAAATGTATCATTGATAATATTAGTATTTTCAGTAATAGTATCTTTCCAACTATTACTATTATCTTTGATAATATCAAAAGAATTTACCCAAGCATCTTGAACTACTCTACTGTCTTCTTCTTGCGCTTTCGCATAAAGATTTCCAGCAGTAGTAATTAAATCAGTATATTGTTGAATTACTAATGCGCGTTCTTGCTGATATGTAGTCTCGCGGTAAACGGCATCTTCCGCAGCTTTCTAATCAAGTTCCGCGAGCTTTTCAGCCAACTCTTTCTCATATTGAAGTTTTTGCTGACCATACTTATTTGTCGCATCAAGACGAATATTATATAAATCATTTTCCGCGTCTGCCAAAGCCTATTGCGCGTCATTTACTTTCTCTTGGTCTGCGGTATATACATAACCAAAATTACCCTCATTATCACGTTGCAGTCTAACTGTAGATTTTGCGTTTTGAGCTTCCTCTAATGCGATTTGCGCTTCAAGCACTTTATATTTAGCCTAAGCAATTTCTAATTCTAATTGACTTAATTTATCTTTATCTCTTAACTATTCAATTTCTTTAGTAAATTGCTGGTATCTATTTTTAGCTGCTTGATTATTTGTCTTATCAATAGCCTAATTAACATTATTAAGTAGTTTATTCATTTCATAAATCTAATTAGTCTTTGTTAAATATTCATCTTGATAAGAAGACATTCTATCCAAAGCATCATTTAAAGCATCCCAACCGGAAATATTAAAGTTATTACCATTAATACTTACTTTAGTAGTGCTCAATTGCTTATTCATTTCATCCGCAGCTTGTTCCATCTTTGTAGTAAGAATTTCTTTTAATGCTTCACCATATTCTTCAGCTTTGGAAAGCATATCCTCTTCTGCTTCATCGAATGCGGCTAATATAGCATCATAATTCTTTTGAAGCACTTCACGCTCAGCCTCATCAGTTGAACTGGCTAAAGCTGCGGCCGCTGCATCACGTTCACGCTTCAAACTTTCATACCATTGTTTAGAAGCATCAAAATTATTTTTCTTAGTCTAAGCAGTTCCATTTAAAACTGATAAAACTTTATCATAATCTTTATCTTTACCTAACAAAGTAATAATAGAACGATAATGATCTAATACACTAGTCAAATGCTCCATATGATCTGTATATTTAGATAATTCGTCGTTTGCTAAATCTATAGTATTACCATAGTATTCAAGCATTTCTTTATCTAAATCCTACAAAGCATTTAAATTATCTAATGTATTATCATATACATCTTGTAAGCCTTCGATATAATTTTCTTGAGAAATTTCTCCATTAGAATAAGCATTATTTAACTAACCATAGAAATTTTCATAAGTTCCTAACTGACTAATTACTGGATCAAATTGACCTTGTAAATATCCAAGAGCTTCAGCAGCTTTATAAATATTATCACTTAATTTATCAAAATAATATTCTAATTTCTTAGTATCATTTTCATCTAATTGGACTTTTACTTCAACTTCATAAGTAAGCATTTGATAATTTTTATCTTGCCACTCGTTTATTTTATCTTGAATATCATCAGTTAATTCTTCGACTAAATCTCTTGTATCTTCATATTGACTAATGGCATCTTTTAACTCATCAATTTTCTTTTGAATCGGATCTAAAGTTGCTTCTTTGTAAGCATCTTGAGCATCTTTTGTAGAAAAAGAATTTGCTTTATCCTAAGCGGCTACAAGCTAATTATAAAGTTTAGTCATCTAATCAGTATAATTAGAAATATCACCATCTTCATCAAATGTGAAAGTAATTCCAGCTTTTTTCGCAGCTTGCTATAAAGTAGCTTTATCTGTCTTTAAATAAGCCTAAGCTTCTTTTTGTTTTTGTTTTAATAAATCAACTTCTTTTAAAGTTAACTTATTACTTTTAGCCATTGCATCAAGATGAGCCTTACCCCAAAGTCTATCCGCCGATTTATTAGCTTTATCTAAAGCACGAGTAGTATCATTGATACTATCAGTTATTTCTTTATATCTATCAACAACATCAGATTTTTTAGATTTATCAATTTTAGAAGGCTTAGAAGAAGAAGAGCCACCACTTGATTTTTTTCCTGATGAAGTAGAAGAATTAGATACAGGACCAGAACCAGCAAAATTAACTTTAGGAGGAGTATTTTTTGCTCCATTAGTAGCAATTTGTGCTACCTATATTTTTTCAGGTACGTCAGTATAACCAACTATGCTAGATTGTTGAGTTATTTCTTTTGGAAATCCTGTAACCTTGTCTAGCTCTCCGTAAGTAAGAGTAGTTTTAGTAACTGGTTTTTTGCTTGTAATAGTTTTTTCAGTTACATCAACATCAGCAGTTAATCCCATTTGACTAAGAGCGCTATTCATATCCTCGACAGACATATTAGTAGCCATAGCCATTTCATTTAAAGCATTAACCCAATTATTAGCAGCTTCAGTGCCACCAGAAAGAATCTCTTCTAATCCTTTACCAGTTAAATCTTGACCTTCAGCAAGTTTAGCCGAAATTTCATCTAAACCATTTAAAATAATTTCTTTATTGTCTTGGAAATTACGTATATATTCAGGTAAAATGCCTTCATCTTCGTTATCCCCATAAGTCATGGTAAGATTTTTTTCCGCGTCATTAATTTCCATTAAATCAATAGTGGTCTTCGCTACAGCAATACCCAATTGATTAATGGCATCAGTACTACCTTGAGCAGCCTAATTAATTAATTCTAAATTATCAGCAGAATCAAAAAATTCATCAGGCAATTCTAAGTCTTCTGAAGCGCCAGTTAAATCAGCGATAGTTTTAGTTAAGTCTTGAATTGTATCAGTATATTCTTTAGTTAATTTTTCTTTATCATCAATTTGGCTTTTCTTTAAAACAGAATTCCAATTTTCCCAATTGTCGCTTAAGTTTTTAACACCATTATTCATTCGCTAATTAGTAATAGCAAGTTTAGTTGCTTCAACTTCAGTTAAATCATAGGCTTTCTGAATTCGCTTAGCCTAATCTTCAATATCGTCAGCATCTAACTCGTATTTCTAAACAGCATTTTCAGTTAAAGAAGCAACTTCCTATTGAGCTTTTTCTTCTTCGCTTAAAGTATTAACTAAATCTCTTATAATATCTTCTTGCTCGCTTGCAGTTTGATTTACATCAAACATTGCTTCAAGAGCTTGTCTTGTAGTTTCATCTTCTAAATTCATAGTTTGAACTAAATCATTTAAAAGAGAAATATCTACATCAGAATTAATATTAGAAGAAATATCTTCGCCTAAAGTATTATTTAAATCTTCTCTAGTAGATTTTTCGGCATCATTTTTAGCCTAAGCACTAGCAATTGCTTCAGCCATTTCTTCAACAGAAATAGTTACTTTATTACCATCATCATTATAATACTCAAAAACGCGATTATCTCCACTACCTTGAACTGCGTTACTTGTTAAATTATAATCATATCCAGTAGCATCTAAATATTGTTGCCAATAATCTTTTACTGTACTATTATTTCTTCCAGCCCACTTAGTAAAATCAGTCTTTAAACCATTTAAAGTAATTCTCTTTTGTTTAGCATAAGTAGAATTAAAAGTATCAGTAAAATCATTTGCCTATTCATCTGTTGTATTATCACCAAGAACTTGTTTAGATAATAATTTACCAGTATTATCAACCTAATTTCCTGTTTCTTTAGCATTTCTACCTAATTCTTTTAAATTATCAGAGCATCCCTTTAAAGCGTTAGTAAAATCATCTAAAGAAGTACCAAGACTTATATTATCAAATTGTTTAGCATAGTCTTCAAAAATTCCATCAATATTTTGAATACCATCAGGAGAATTTATAGCATTTACAACAGCATCAACTAATTCTCCTGCTATTTTTTTATTTTCCGCATTGGATTCACCATTAGTACTATATTTAGATACTACAGAATAAACCTAATTAACCGCTTCTTTTCTATTGGACTAATATTCCATCTAACTGACAGCGGCCTAACTGGCCAAAGCAGCTGCCTAAGCGTTATTAGATTTATCTCGCTTATCTGCTATAAAAGAATCAATAGCTTCTTGATTAAATGTGCCATCTTCATTAAAAAGATTGTCCATTTTAGCTAATTCAGGATAAGTTTCAAGAATATTCCAAATCTATTCATTTACATTTGATAAGGCTTCTTTCCACTCATCAGTCCCTTTAGTGCATTCATTTAATGTATCTATTGCAGTCTAATATTGATCGAAAGCTGAAATAATATTATTTAATTCAGTTTTTGTCTATTGAGATTTTTCTTTCAAATTCTCAGCAGCTTCAGTAGCTCTTTGAAGACTTTCTGCTTCAGCATTTGCTGCTTTAGAAACAGCATATAAAGTACCAATAACTACAGTACTAATAGCAACAGTAGCAAGAAAAGTTTTATTAGTGAGTAACTTAATTGCTCTATTTTTTATTTCAGCAAGAGTATTCTTTTCTACTGCCAATGTCTCCTACTATTTTTTCTAAATTAAAATAGTTTTTATGATAGTAGCTGCTTCATCAACTTCACAATTTAATTTTTCTGCCACATATTTTGTCATAGTTGCTCTTGTACTATCATCTGTAGCTATCTTATCAGCATTTTGAGCGATTTTATGACCAATAACAGCAATAGTAGATTTTCCATAAGACGCATTTAAAGATTCTAATGCTGTCTTAGAAGCAATAAAACTTCCTATAATCCCATTAGGACCAAAAAGCGTTTTTATAGTATTAATACTATAACCTAAATTAGGTAGAATAAAACCTAATTGTGTGAAAGTAGAAATTAACTTATCTCCAAATGACATATCACTATCATTTAAAGTATCTATTAATCCTTTGATAGACATTAAAGCCATACCAAAATTACTTAATCCATTAATAGAAGCAGAAAAGACTGAACCAAGAGTCTAAGTTTCTCCCTTAACAGTAGCAAACCAATCCCCTAAAGATTCTGTAGCATTAGCAAGCCTCTATTCATCTTCAGTTAAATTAGCTGCAGAATCTCCAACTTTATTATAAGTATCAACTAATTGCATTGCTAATTTCATAGCATCTTTTGTTTCATAACCACAAAGTTCTAGTGTTTTGGTTAATCTTTTAATAGAATTAGTATCATCTAACCCAGCTAAAGCAATTTCAAATTTTTTTGCAGTTAAAGTACCTTTATCCAAACTTTCAATTAATGCTTTAATATTTTTATTATCGGCGCCAAATCCTAAATCCTATTTGTTTAAATCTTTACCTTTTATATAAACTTCATCTAATATTTTTCTAACTTTTTCAAGTCCTTCAGTTTTAAACTACTCTTCACTAACAATAGGAACAGAAGATAATTTATAAACCAACTCCGAATAAGCTTGAACCTACTATTTAGCTTTTTCAAAACGTTTAGCAACATTTTCAGCATCTTCTTTACCTTGTAAAGTACCGTCTTGATAGGTTCTACTAGCCATCACTTTAGCCATAACTGAAGAACGTTTATTTAATGTATTTACTTCTTTTTCAGCTAATTCTACTTCCTCACCACGTTTAATAACGCTCTTCACCAATAGATTATGCTAATCTAATAAACTTGAAGCAATCTATTTTTCTTTTTCACTTAATTTATCCGCATTAGCAATAAGCATTAACTAAGCAGTAGATTGTTCTGAATAAGCCATATTCATTGCTTTTCCAGAAGTAGTATTTTTATTTCCAGATAAAATAAGACTCTCATTGGCCTACTTCTTTAATTCTTCGATATCATTCTTAATAGTTCCAAATTTTAATCCTAAATTATAAAACCAATTATCAAAAGAAGTAGTTAATTCTTTTGAAAAAACTTTTGACATTGTAGAACCAATTAAAAGTAGCATACCAGGCATTCCGCCTAAACTCTATGACACATTACCTATTACATCTAAAACAGAACTAAATCCATTAGTTAAATCAATAAAGAAATTATCATCTAACAAAGCAGCGTATATTTTTTGTGCTGAAGCTTTTACTCTATTACTAGCTGCTTCCCAAGATTCAGCATAAATATCAGCCTGTTCTTGAAGAGATCCATCAGCACCCTATGCTCTGGCAAGATTTTCTTTATAATAATCAAAATGATCCATCAAAGCAATTAATTGAGTATATTGACGAACACCCGCAACCTATTGAGCTAAAGCTACTTGCTAATCTTTATCAATACTCTGCCATTTATTGCCCATTTCTTCAATGATGTTATCCATATCTTTTAATTCACCATTAGAATCTTTGATATTAATTCCAACTTTTTCAAGAGCCTATGAGTATTGATTTAATGTAGTACCATCTTCTAAAGTTTCGCCAAGCTTCAAGCCTTGAATACGAGCAAAGATAGTTTTTAAAGCTGTACCTACGACATCTTCACTTTGACGTGTCGTTGCAGTAATAGTAGCTAATGCTGCAGCCGCATTATCAAAACTTAAACCAATTGTATTAGCAACTGCGGCGAATTTTTCAAGACCGCCAGCAATTTCATCAGAGCTAGATGCGGTATCTACGCCTAAGCGCACCATCGCATCAGCGTAATGCTCTAATGATTGACTTCCATCATAAAAGTTATTCCAAACAGCAGTCATTTGATCTGAAACTATTTCAGCACTTTCACGAGCTACATTTGCCATTTTAATAGTAATATCAGTGCGTTCTTTTACCTATTCATCATTTAAACCCTACTGATAATAAATTAAAGCAGCATCCGTATATTCAGTAGTAGTTGTGCTTAAAGCTTTGGCTGCGATATTTGCCTATTTAGCAAATTTAGCCATCTAATCAGTGGTCTATCCAGTAACAATACGAATATTATTTAAAGATTTATTTAAATCTTGAGCGTATCCATAAGCAGTCTAAACTGCTCCCATAAATCCATGTACAATACTAGATGAAATTTGCCAACGTGTAGTATTTGCTAAAGTAATCCCAAATTCTTTTAATAAGGAATTAGTTCTTTTTAAAGGTAATTCCGCTTGTGTAATAGAAGTTGCTAAATTAGCAAATGCTTTTTCGCCTTCTGGACCTAATAAACTTAAATTTTTTTGGTATTCTTTAAGGGAAACTCCGCCCTATTTTAAAGCCTAATTAAATTTACTAAGATCTAATTTACCTGTGTCAACATTAGTTGCTTGCTATAACTAAGTTTTTAATTGTGCAGTTAATTGAATTGCACCCTATATATCTTTAGAAATTCCTAAACTAGCATCAGTTTTTATAGAATTTGCCATTAGATTATTTAGCTAATTTTGTAAATCCTATAATTGCTGTTTAGCCTATTTAGAATCAGCAGTAAATTGTAAATTAACCTAATAACTATTTAATTGTTTAGCCATAGAAATCTCCTTTCTCTCCAAGTTTTATCTTTATATAAAAATAAAACGGGGATAAGAGCAATTATACTCTTATCCCCATCACTCTATTATTTTTCAAAAAATAATATTATTAACTAATTTAATTAGCCCAATTTAGTAAGCACATCTTTCAACAAGGCCATATTATCCGGATCATTCAATTTCTTTTGAATATCTGTTGCATCCAAATCTAAATTACTATAATCTGCGGAAATTGCTTCCATAATACCCATGGCGGAATTGCGGTATGTCACAATATTATTAGCCATCTCGTGAGTTGTTTTATTTAAATAATAAAATTCTCCATCTGGCACAAGACCAATAATAAGATTAAGCACTTTAGAAGCATTAAGCATATCATAAAGCTTCATTGGATCTTCCTTTTGTTTTTCAGTAAATGAAATATTACTATAAGCATAAACAATTTCTAAACCAAGATTCATATCTAACTTTAAAAGATTATAATATCCAGTATTTTCATCCACTGAGTTATTCAATACACGAGTAATCAATTCACTCTTTTCCGCAATTGGAAGATATTGCTTTACCTCAATAGTCTAATCATTGTATTCAACAGTTTGAACTTTATTAAGTTCATCCTTAGTAATTCCTAATTTATTATATGAAATTTTAGCCATAATTAGCCTCCTTTTACTCTTTATTATATTATATAAAAAATTTTTTATTTAGTCAAAATTCAATTATAGTATTTATATTTCTATCAATTTTACTTGTGAAGAAATCAGTTAATTTATTTATAACTTCTTGTTCTACTTCTTTTTGCTACTATTCTAAATTTAATCCACTTTTTTTATAATATTTATTTAAAACTTCTTCATTAATTTTAGCATTTTTTAAAATGGCAAAAACTTTCTATAAATTTAATATTAAAGTATTAATATTAGTAACTGAAGCATGTAGTCCTTTAATTTGTTTATTATCAATATCTCCACCTTTAAAGAAAGCGTCAGGAGCTTTCATAGTAGAAGAAACCGCTGTTCCTAATTTATGCCAATATTCCGAATCTTTTTTCACTTTATCTCTATCCTATACAGTTCCGCCATTTCTTAAAAATCTTAGATAACTTTCAAGCATATTACCTTCATTAATTTTATGCCATTTTTCCCAATTTGGATTATTTCTAACTTCATCATTAAATAAAGCATAATCTTGAATTTTCTATTCAGTCCATTTTTCAATTATAGCATCTTTTTTATTACCCTAAATTTGTTTCTACATCATTTTATATATAGCGCTTGAATCTCTTAAAGTTATACGAGTTTCACTAAATCTAACTAAATTAAAAAATTCACTCATTGGAACAGTCCAAGTATATACTTCATTAGAATCACTTATAACTTCACCGGTTTTAGTAAAAGTAATAGAATACATTATTTCTTCTCCACGTAAAGTTTCGCCTATTTCATTTAATAATTTATATCCTTCCCATAAAATTTCTTTATTGTTAATATTTTTTTTGCTAATTCTCATTTTTTTCATGCTATTAATTTCAACTAAATTAATTTCTTGTTTTCCAGTTTTATTAGTTATAACTAAAGAAGAAGATAATTTTTCTATAACAGAATTTTGAGATGCTACATAAGCTCTTGCTTTATTTAACCATTTATAAATATCTATCAACCATTTTTGCAATAAAGGTCCCCAATCCTACTAAGTTGCTGTAGTCATATCCTAAATAATCTATTTTTCAATTTCATTAATAGTAGAAGAACCTTTAATATTTCCATCTGATTTAATAATCATATTTTCTCCTTTTCCGCATAACAAAAAAAATGGGAGAGAATATTTTTATTCTCTCCCATTAATTAATCTTTTTTATCTAATTCAGATAAAATCTTACTTACCTCATCTTCCTCTTGAAGAATTACTTCCTCAATAGGTTCGATAAGCTCTTTCTTTACAGCCTTTTCTACTTTTGGCTGCTTTTTAGTAGATTCTTTTTTAGGCTGTTTTGGTGGAGTATATTTTACTGGACCTTTTACAACCATATTAATTAGCCTCCAACAACAATGGTGCTATTAGCAGCGGTCTTTCTACGAATATCGTTGTCAACAGTTTCGTCTTCTTCAATAATCTGAATAGCAGCCAAAACTTTCTTACTATGATCGAAACGAGTATAATCAGGGAATGCATCCATAGTAAAGGTGAAAGTGGAAGGATCACCAGAAGAAGCCATTGTAAAGTTAAAGTTGGATTGAATCTTGCAGTTAGGAATAATAAATTCAGCAGGCATATCTACGCCGTCTTGATTACGGAATAAGGTAGAAGCTTCAAGATAATAGTTACCACCGAACTTATCAGCAGTAATTTCAATCTGCTTAGCACCGGATTCACGCTCAGTGTAATAATCAACCATTACAGAGTCGCATTTAGCATAATCATTCTCTAAATCGTTAGTGGTATAAGCCGCTCCACTAGCACGATCAAATCCTTTTACGGTAATACTAAAACCAGTATCTCCCGTAGTAACTCCTTCATGTGCCAGATAAGGCTCAGAAATAATTTCGCCATCTTTCATAAAGAAAACATAAACATAATCGTCATCTTTATGCTCATTATCAAGATAAGGAGCATAAGAAACAGGAACGATTAGTCCATCAGTCTTAATGTCTTTTCCAGTGTTAGCAGGGACAATGTCTTTAGTCTTATCAACAGTTTGAGTAATATGTTGCTTAATCTTATTGTTAGCAGAAGCCTCAACAAGACCAGCACCGGAAAGAATCATGAAACCTTCAGGAGAAATAAGAGCATCTTCCATTGTGAAGGTAACAGTACGCTCGCCTTCCCATGCGACTAAGTTAGTATTACCACGGCCACCTTGTGCGTATACGGTGGTAGCAGCGCCTTCCATACTGGAAGTCTTTAAAGTGTCGAAATAAATAACTGGCTCATTCTTATAAAATTGCTTATTACCAATCTTTTGATTAGCCTTTGCCTTTAAAACGACATCGCAAATTTCGCGTACACCAAATTTCATAGGTTTTTTTCCTCCTTAAAAAATTTAATGGATATTTTTCATCCAGTTATCCGGCTTATTATCAGGCTTCGCACCTGCTAATCTAGACCGGATATCAATATCCCAATTAATATAAAGTTGATATCTTTCAACAAGGTCATAGAGTTGGAACATTGTTAAATCCATTAAATCCTGTAAAGACATTGAATCAAGACCTATAGTAAGCATTGAAAGATACTAACTAAATATACTAGCATTAGCCGTGCCGTTTAATTCAGCGACACGTTGTCTACCTCGCATTAATTTATCGGCTATCTTTTTCGCTGCCGCACTTCCAGGATTAAATCCCATTTCTTGCGAAGCATTAGATTTAAAACAAAATATTTCTTTAATATATTCCTATAATATATTAAAATTGCTTTCGTCAATCATTATTTGTGGGTCACCTTGTAAAATAATTGACCTAGGGGTAAATAAAACATTTTGCTTTGGAAACAATAATGTAAGAACCTACATAGATGCTTGTTTCTTATCGGCCATCTCTTTTTCTTTCATCATTGTCATAAATATCTAAAAATTATTTGTTTCTCTTAAAAGACTTTCGCCCGAATTCTCTATTATGTTTTTATCAATACATAAACACTAAATCCCCAAGAAAAGATCTTTTTCACCTATAAAAGAAATTTCTTTTATAGATGGCTAATGAATAGTGACTTCTAATTCAGGTATTGGTAAATCAATACCTGTCATTAATCCAAGTCTGATATCCATTACTCTTCAGTTCTTTTTTTAAAATCTTCTATAAATCTTTCCTCGTCATTAGGATTTGGCATAGATTTTTTATCTTCTTCACCATGAACTGCCTGATACATAAGGCACAAACCCGCATATTCATCAGTTAAAATAATTTGATTTGCACCAAGAAATTCTAACTTACCAATACCGGTTAAATGCGTTTTATCTATCATACTATCAATTTCTGCGGCAATACGATAAGGGCGCAATTGGTAATCTTTTAAATGCCATTGATCAAAATGACAAATAATATCGAATTCAACAATATTATCTCTAAACTCAGGATTTCCACTTTGTGTAAAATTATCAAAATTAATAATTAAATAATTTAATACACTTCCATCAACATAAAGTTTAGGAATTAATTTAATATTTTTATTAAATAATTGAATCATTTGTTCATCATTTAAATCTGGCTTATCAATAGCATCTTTTGTTGTATAATACAATAACCGCTTTAATCTCTCATTTTTACAGAGATGTTTTACAATAATTTCTAAATCTTTTTCAACAGAAAGAAAACTTGATTTAGGTAAATTTACACCATTAATTTTCATAACACCTTTTACTCCTTAAAACAATGATTGAACTACAATCGTTTTCTTATAGTCTCCATAACATAAATCGAACTATCCGCTATATCCAGAAGTCCAACTTATTTCAACTGTTGGCTTTTTTGCTTCTTTAATAACTTTTAAAGAAATTGGCAACTTTTTATTATTCTTTATTTTCCATTCTAGAACAACTTCACCATCAAAATAATAAGTATAAGTTTTCTTTGGAAAAATAAATGTTTCCCCTATAATATCAGTTGTCGTAGGATTTGGATCAATTGGTTCCGCAATTAAAGAACCAACAGTCTTATCATCTAAATTATCTTCCTACTCATTAATATAATATTCAGTTGCATTAACTTCTAAAATACCTGGCATACTTATTGAATCTACAGCTTCAACACGCCAACAAATTAGATTATCTCCCTCGTCCTAACTATCTAAATAAAATTTAGTATAACGTTTAAAATATCTTAACGTATCTTTATTTTTTGGCATTAAAATATTTAATGAATAATTAGGATTATCTACACTAATTTCATGTTTCTAAATATAATTAATTTTCGTTTCTACCGGACCGCGGATTGCTACATAAGTAGATTTTTTCTCTCCATTATCTACCCAATTTATTTTATAAGAGCATTTTCTAATATCTCCTCTAAAATAAGCCAATTCAGTCAAATCCTAAAGATAACAAATCCAATAGGTATTAGTTCCGCACCATTCAAAGATATCTCCCGGTTTAAACTAATACTCATTTCCAACAGACAAAATCTTGTCATCGTAATCCTATTTTAATTTATTAGGATTAATTAAACACCTAATAGGTTTTTTATATTCTGCATCCTATTTAATAATTTCTGCGGCTTGATATGAGTTCCATACTGCTCTATCCAAGCTTCTGCGCTTAGATAAAATCATACGCTCTTGTTGGCGGTTTCCGCCCATTTGACCGAGCCGAACCGCCATATAATTAACGCCTTCAACAGGGCTACCTTTAAAGGGTGGCTTATCATAAATTCCTAAGCGACCTTGTTGCAATTTAAAAGGTTGCTTACTACCATAATCAAACCCTGATGCCATAATTTATCTCCTATAAAAGACTGATCGTTTCAAACACAGTCTTACGATAAAAATTAAAATCAGTATCTCGATTCTACAATCCCTCAAGTTTATTTAATAACTATAAATAAAGGGGTTCAGCGTTAAAAATCACACTAAACCCCACAATTTCATTTATAACAGTTTCTAGCTATTTATGCCAATCTTCATTATTTTCACGCATTGGAATTAATTTCCATAATTGATTGGTTAAGCGCAAACAATTTACCTTTATACTCTCTATTGGAATATCAAAATTATATTTAGTAATCATATCGACTTTTAAATACATCCCAATTAGATTCATACTCACCTTTATTATTTAAACGTCTACGTTTATATAAACGCTACATATGATGAGATTGTCTTTGGCATTCACTCAACAAACTTAATAGCTTTGATAGATGATTTGCCTAAGAAGTAAATTTAAAATCAGAGCCACTATATTTCATTCGAGTATTCTCAATTGAAGTGACTTGTCTTTGCGTCCAACCGCACATCATTAAAATAGCTAAAATATTAATTTCCTCTTCAGTTAGATCACAATTAAAACTGGATCTATCAACTAAAACTTGAGGTTCTTCACCCGGCTCTGGAAGTTCTCCCCATACCGTTCCTACAATAAAATCATCCGGCATAGCATCAGATTCATTAATAATAGCAACATCTAAATTATAATCTAAAAGATTTTTTCGCGGAAATTCAAATCCAGGAATAGCATCTATTATAAGATTCTATAAATCTTTTAGAGTATCTGCAGGAGTCAACTCCAAATACATGTCATCAGTAACCTTGTTTAGAAAGCGATTATAAATAGCTGAGAATAATGTTCCCACTTAATCGCCCTCCTATAAATTATTTCTTGGAGGAAGTTTCCTCGGTTTTATTAATTACTTTATATCCAGAACCGCTTGTGCGACGACCTTGAGTAGTAGGTTCTTCTCTTACTACACGGCGCTTAGCTGCGGGTTCTTTCTCTACAATAGTATCTTCTTCTTTACTAGCGATATCATTAGCAATAGCTTTATCAACATCAAACCCAGTTTTTTCCTTCAAAGCTCTACGCTTATTAATATCAGTAATAGGAAGGCTAACAGATAAATTCTTGATTAAGTCAATAATTCCAATAGGGGCAAAATCAAGAGCATCTAAGAAAGCATCTAATGAGCCATTAAGAATTAAATCAGCAACTTGTTGCTCTGACATATTATATTCAGGTTCAGTATGAACGTTAAGAGTATGAGTTACTTCTGGCTCTAAAATTTGTAAAAAATTAGCAATCAATTCGCGGCCGCCTGCCTGATAAGTTAACTTCTCTAACTCACCAAATGGAATACGTTTAGTTTCACCAGGCGCAAATTCACGACGCAAATTAGTATCAGGAATAGTATAAACAACTACGCTAGTGCTTCTATTTTTTACATTATAAATATCTTCATTATTAATCATTATTCAATTTCTCCTTTTACTCATAAAACAAAAATATGGGGAGAGGGAGTTTAATCCCTTCTCCCCATGGAATAATTTATATTAAATTAGACATTGCCATCAAGACGGCCATCATAAGTGACAACCTTACCGGTGACTCCATCATAATTCCAAGTATACATCTGACCGAGAAGTGAAGTATCAACATAGGCACAGATGTTATTAGCAAGCATACAAACTACGCCAACCTTCTTGTAAACCTGAATCTCACGAGAACGATCATAATTGTTAAACTCATCAACAATAGTGCCGCCTTCGAAAGCAATCTTTACAGGCTTACCATCAGCGCCCGTAGGAATAATCCAAGCATAACCAGGATCAATAACCTTACGAGTATTGGTTTCATCTTCAAAGCCCTGCTCAAGAATAATAACCTTAGTACCCTTGTAAGTAGCAAGACGACCATTATTCCAAAGCTCGTTCTTCATAGCTTCAGTATATCTCCAAGCCTCATGAGGAATCATCTTAACAGCGAACTCATAAGTGCAATAAATAGTAGGAGTACCATAAGCAGAAGCAATAGTAATCAAACGATCCATAGCAGCTTCATCAAATCCGGCAGCCGCAACGCGGTTAGCAGGAGGAAGCTGATTGATAGAAGATCTAAGAGCAGCAGCAACTTCTTTATAAATAAGTTCATCCATACCATCCATGATGATCTTGGTTACTTCACCAAAATCAACACGACCATCAAGGAACTCTTCGAAGCCAATCTAAGCAGCTCCGCCGATAGCGCTAGTACGTACCTCGAAGGCTTCATTCTCTTTAGGTCCGAGCTTGAAGACTTCATAAATACCAGCAAGACCAACGCGAGTTACAAACTGCTTAGCACGAGCACGATTATTAAGAGGACGACGGAAGACAGGCTTATCACCCTGAGCGAAAGTCTTAACCTCAGCAAACTGATCATATTGCTGAATAACTTTCTTAGGAAGAACCTCATCAAGAGTCTCCTCAATCATAGAGAAAATAAGATTCTTATTTTCACGATAAAGAGCGTAAGTACCAGCCAACTCATTCATTTCATTACGAAGAGTTTCATTTAAGGCTTCATAACTAAGATTTTTTCCCTCATAACTATAAGCAACAGGAGCAGAAGGATCAGCCTTAGCAACTTGCTTCATAAGAGCAACTAAATTATTTTTATCTAACATTATCCTTTTCTCCTTTCTTACTTAATACGCATTACTTTGACGCCCTTTTGACCATCAGGCATAGTATAAACTTTAACAACCTGCCAGATCATTGAATCGTCACCAGTTTTGCTAAGAATACCCTTTGTAGCAGCAGAAGGAGAAAGTTTATCTCCAACAGCAAGAGTCTCTTCATTAATCATATTAGTAGTATAAAGATCACCAATCATGGTCTTAAGTACACGAGGAACCATAGAAGTGCCAGATTCCATGAACTTCTCATGATAGATACCTAACTTATGATATGGATCATTAGTCCAATTCGCTTCATATATATCAGGAACATCAGTAAGAAGTTTATCATAGTAATACTTTACAGGAACATTAGCAACCTGATGATTACTATCAAGAGTATATTCATTACCATCATAAGTAAACTTGCCAGTTTCATCAACATCATAAACACGGCCAGCGATAGTAACAGTCTTTAAACCCTGATCAGCGGAAACGGTCTGATTGATCAATTTATAAGTTTTACCCTTATCATCAACGCCGTTCCAGAAACGACCACCATATTCAACCTCGGTATGCTCCCAATCATAAGGGCTATAAACACGAGCCTGATAGTCATCTTTAATCATAGCAAATTCGCAATCCCACTGCTTACTGCCATCAGAATGATCACGATAAAGCTTAATCTCGTTATAAACGAGCATCCATTCACCTTCGCCAGTGAAGTTGACTTCGCCGATACCATTACCATTAGCAGCATAGTCATACTTTACAAACTGACCGTTTTCAAGAATCTCAATGTCTTTATTGGCGGGAAGTTGAGCATAGATTTGAGCATTTCTTTGTGCGGAAAGGTGATTAGGCTCGACCTGACCGTAACCAAACTCAACATACTTTGCCTGAGACTTAATAGGAAGATTCTTATTCAAAAAGTCTTTAAACATTTAGTATGTCCTCCTTATTAATTTTTGTTGGCGGTAGCAAAAGCCGCCTTCACCCAAGCGGGCATATCATCATCTTCTGAACCATTATTGTTCAAATTAAAAGTAGTAGCACCATTGGGCTTATTATTTTCGTCAAGGTCGAAACTCACCTTGTTGCGAACACAAATAACAGATAATTTAGCTTCAATATCATCAAGAGAATATTTATCAATATTTTTAACAACATCAGCCTTATCTTCATCAGAAAGCATATAGAATTTAGCAATCATATCTTCTTTATCTTTCTTCTCAGCAGCATTTTTAAATTCAGCAAGTGGAGCAATTTGCTCTTTCAAGCTATTATTTTCAGTTTCAAGAGCTGCAAATTTGGTCTGTAATTCATCATACTGAGCTTTAAGTTCAGTATATTCAACAACATCTTCAAGAGAATAATTTTTCTTTTTCTTCTTATCATCATCATTCTCACCATTGTCGTTTTTATCAGACTTATTAGAGGGTTCTCCCTTATCAGGATCTTCTTTATTACCATCACCCTCTGAATTATTATCAGGATTTTGACTATTAGATTTATTATTTTTGTCCTCTTCCTCAGCTTTTTTCTTTGAAGCATAGTCAGTCTCAAAAGCTTCAACATCAGCAAGAGCAAACTGAGGCTCCGCCGCTGGAGTATAAGACTTAGTTACTTCAATTAAAGTCTCGGAAGGAACAAAGCCTTCTACATCGGTAAGAGAAAAGTCCATGCGATAATACTTTTGGTCCTGTCTACTTTGAAGAATAGCGAACTTTTGTCCGGCATCTTCATAAACGCCCTCAATACGATAAACAGAACAATAACTATTAGGTTCACCAGGATACTTAGTCTCAATATAAGACCAGAGAGAATTCCACAAACCATCGCCAATTTCAATAGCATATTGTGTAAACACTTTGGCTCCTCCTTCTTTCATAAATTCTTTAAGTTCATTCATCATGGAGAACAAAGTGTTCTTAAAACCATCATCGAATGAAAAATTCACATTGATTTGGGAGCCTTCAAAACAAGGTTCATTTTCTTCTCCCAAAATACAAAGTTTAGAAATAATTGCCTTATTTATAATAAAAAACTAAGGGTTTCCATTGCTATCTTTTGCCCACGTAGCATTTAATGTTTTTTCATCAAGCTCCATAGAATGATTATTCCCTTTATCGACTACACGTTTACATTCAGGATACTAACCAGTCCACAGATAGCCTTCAGTCATTAAATATTCACGTTCGACAACACCATCATCCAAAAATTTCTAAAACCAAACTTTAGCTCCAAGATCAACAAAACCATAAGGGCGAGTATTATCTCTCATTCTAAATTCGCCATTAGATAATTCAATTATCCTATTATGTTCTTCAAAATCTTCGGTATTTTCATTAAAAAAGCCAACAATAGGACTGCCTGGAAGACTATTAGCCATCTCAGTCGCTACATCTTTAGTAATTACGCTTTTATTACGATTAGGCTTATCATCTACATAACAAACTTTAATTTGGCATTTAGAAATTAAAGGATTTACAGGAGTTATATTTATAAACTCACAAGGTGTATTTAATTTAATACTTGTATGTTTCATAAATCCTCCTTATTTCATTGCTTCTTTATTTTGAATAGTTTTTTCACTTTTCTAATCATCAGGTTTTTCCGGACGTCCTGCTTCGCCATTAGAAGCTTTAACAGTTCCAGAACCTGAGCTTCCTGAATTATTTTGAGTTTTATTATTAGATGATGAACCTTTTAAACCCAAAATATCTTCACTACCCATAGTAGAACTCATAAGAGGAGGAATCATAATTTCACTTAAATGTAAAATCTCATTTTCAAAATGAGCTGCATTAAGAATAAAACTCTATGAATGTCCAAGAGCAATCTAAGACAATAGTTTTGATTGTCCCATTTGCGCTTGTTCTTTATACATTTTAGAAAGTGTTTGATAATTATTCTGAGTAGTTTCTAATAAATAAAATCTAAAATTATATTTCTTATTACTACTCTTTTTTTCAATAATTCTATTAAAGAATATATTAAACTATAAAATTAAACTTCTTATTGTAGATTCATCATTTAATACTGATTTTTCTAAAGCCATATTGCCATCAGTATTAAACAAATTCTATGAAATACCTAATGAATTATAAACACTACGTTCAACTTTAGCTAAATCATCTGTCGTTGTAGTAGTATTTTTATCAGACATATCAATAGAATCTACATCAGTAAATGTAGTTAAAACATCTACTCCAATAGCCCTCTATAACATCTAAACGGCATTATTATGGATATCTCTGGCTTCATCAACATCAAATATCAAATCACCATTTTTATCCATTGGGAGCTTTTGGACTAAAATTTTAAGCAACTTCTACATTTGTTTCTTGCGATCAAGATCTTGTGCTGCATCTAAATCCATAATAGTAGGAATAGAATTTACAAAAATAGGAACATCACTATTATTAATATTAAATTTAACACAATTTTCTGACTCAAGAACATACCAACTACCAGTATGCTAGCATCCAACCGCATCTTCTAAAGCAAGTTTTCCTTGCTTATATAAAACATAACCTTTAGCAAATTCTTCTGGGAATAATTTTAATACTTTTAAGCGGTAATTCATATCTCTAAAAGTATCAAAAAATCGCATATCAAATTCGACAACTGGGGTATTATTTACACTATAACGTGTTCTACAATATCTAACTGGCAATTCTTGTAAAATTAGATTTTTCTCTGAAGGAACTATATATCCATAATAGCATCCATTTTTAACAACTTGTAAAGCAATATCTCCACAAATCTTTTTAATATAACTATTATCAAAATAATTCAACATTCTATAAAAATCTTTTAAAACTTTTTCTTCTTTTACATTATCATCATAAGTTTCGGCTGCAATATACCAATCATAGCGGTATAAAAAAGCAACATAATTACAAACTCGTTGATATACACCACTTATATCATAATAAAAATTAGAAATGTATCGCAAAGTATCTAAATCTTTTTCTGCGAGTGCACGAAGCACATCAGGTTTCGTAATAATACGATTTTGACCTGGGTATCTAATCTTACTATAATCACCAAGTTTTAAAATAGCATCATCTAAAGTTTTTGTGCCAACTTTTATTTTTCTATTGGCATAATCCGTAGTGTCATTATAATTATATTCATAACGACCATTATAAATATCAAAACCTTTAGCATGAATCTAACCATTACGATCTTGCGTATCCAAAGTTCCACCTCCTTTAATAACCTGCTAATTTCATTATATAATCATAAGAAATAAGGTTTTCGTCGGTATATGGAATCTCTATTAATCTAAAATCATGTAAAGCGCAAAAACGTCTCTTTTGATTATCATTATATTGCTACTGGTATAAACCGCGCTTTCCGCCAAATTTAGAACTGGCTTCATAATGCTATTTTCCCTAATACTCAATAATGAAATCAATTTTTCCATCATCATCAAATATAACAAAATCAAAACGAAGCGGACGCCCGCTGGGACTTTTTAAATCTGGAAAGATATATTCCATTTTAAAAGGTAGTCCTGCTTCTTCTAAGATTTCTTCAATTTTAATTTCTCCTCTTGAAGCACGCATTTTCCATCCTCCTTAATTTAAAAAGCACCAATCAGCCGCATTAAACTTTTTACGTTTTTTCTTTTTATCTTCTTCAAGTTTTAAATAATATAATCCATATTCAAAAGCCGAAAATTTATCTTTACGAATTCCGCGATTTGCCTGTTTTAGAATAATATTAATACCTTCATTTTCTTCGCGTAAATTCATCATTTCTTCTTTTAATATGGAGGTTAAAGTAAATGGTTTTAAATAATCTGCCCTTTGTTCAGGAGTCATTTTTGAACCTTTTTGAGTAGCTAATAATTTTTCTTTAGCCGTTCTCTCATCTATTAAGAATTTTACCTTACCCGCTTGTAATTGAGTCTGAGCATTAGCATGACATTCAGTATTTATTGGAGCATTTGCTTTAATAACATACATAGCATCAAATTGAGTATTTGGTGTGCGATATTTTTTATAATATCCATCATCATCATTCTCAACACCAAAATCAGGTAAAAATTCACCATCTTCATCATTTTGAGATTTTACCATATAATCTAAAAGTCCAATACCTAAACCATTACCGTCTATAACTAAAGTTTTAGCTTTATATTTATAAAATAATTTCTTTAATTTAATAGCCTAATCTTCAAAATGATCATCTGACATAGTATACATATTTACTAATGATTTAATAGCTGGACCTTGAGCTTGTGGTGTTACTTTAAATACACAAACTACTGTATCGCATCCCTTACGGCCTACATCTACAGAAAGCACATAATAAGCTTGCGCGCCCGCACGTCCAGAAGCTTCATACTCAGGCTATAATAATTTTCTATTTCTATCAAAATGTTCTCCATTAAAGAAAGCATCTTCAACAGTTCCTGACCACTTAGATTCATATTCACGTTCAAATGAGGCCTCGTTATAAGTTCCTTCATTCTTTTGGTCAGTAATAAATGTCTTACTTTGTAATCCTACCGCAACAGGAGTTCGCCATGTTCCGCCTAATACCATACAACGATCGGGCTAAGTCACCATACGAACTAAGAAACCAATAAGTCTATCATAAGGAAACGTGCCCTTATAACCAGCAGTAGTAATATAGATTTGTGATTTATTTAATGGCTCTTGTTCATTGGTAGTGCCATCTTTAGCTCTACGAGAAATTGCCATAACAGGAATAATAACTTCACGAAGGATGGCATCATCAATACCAACACATTCTTCCATTAGTCCACCATGACGACGCTGACCACGAGTGCTTTCACGAGCTGCGAGGTTATCCAAAACTGAACCATTTTTAAATACATATCTAACTTTATCTTTTCCTTCAAGAGTTTTTCCTCGGCTCCAATCAATTTCTCGATTAAAACTTGGAATAAGTTCACATATTTCTTGAACTTTATCATGAAGAATACTAGCACCTTGTTCTTTACCTCCAGAAGTAACGAACAAATGCGCACCAGGATACAAAATACATCTAATCATTAATGCCATAACAGACAAAAATGATTTAGAATAAGCACGAGGAAAAACCGCGTAAACATACTAATAACGCATAACAGAACGGAGAAATACTCTCTAATAAAAATAAAAATTAAATTCTCCATCTTTTATTTCAGTGCGTCTTCCTCGCACCATAAAATCTACAAATAAATCAGGATATTCTCTCCAAAAGGCAACGTATTTTCGGATGATGGGCATTACCGCTTCTACTCGCTCCGGTGATAAGCCTATTTTTCTACGGCTATCACTTAACTACAGTAAATCTTGTAATGCCATTATTTATTCAAACCCTATAAGAACTCATTATCTTGCGCAGTCTCCTATTCTTTAAATTCCTCAAAGTCCGCGTAATCACTATCTTTAATAGTTTTTTCAAGTTCTTCAATACTTAAATCAGCATCATCAACGATATCACTTTCCACGTTCTTTGCTTTCTCTTCATCTTCTTTAGCATTTTCGCGCAAAGCCTTTTCTACCATTGTGCTAATATTAGTTTCATCTTCAATAAGAGTGCGAGTATAACGTTGCATATCTTGAATAGTTAAATCCACTTTGTCATGTGGCTATTCAACATAATATCTTTCAATATATCCTTCTTTTTCACATAATTCAATTAATTCGCCAATTGAATCAACAAATTCACCTGATTCTGCTTTGTTCTGAGCAGCGGTAAATTTACCAGACTTCATTAAGCTATCGTATACTTTGCTCATCTTTTGGAAACCTTCAATATCACCAATATCGATCAATTGATTTGCCTTTAAAGATGTCTTACATATTAATTTTAGCGTGTCTTTATGTCCGGCGCCTTGAATATCATAAGAAGCCATCATTTCTTCATACAACTATTCAAGTTTAACCCATTCTTCAGGCTTATAAGTTTTGCCCCATTTAAGTCTTAAATAAGTGCGGTCTTCATCAGTTAAATCTAATTCTTGTTCCACTTCACCACTCTATTGTGCGAAATAGTCTTCCGTAGGGGCATTAGGTGGTGGAGCATAAACCGGCTCTTTTAATTCTCCTTCTGGAATAGCAATAGAACTTTTTTCAATAGCAGTTGCAATCTATTGAGCGTCATATCCTTGACGTTTCATAGTTTGCTCTAATTTATTATTTGCCATCTACTGTAAAAATTCTGTATCTTTCCAACGATAATCTTTAAACTATTTGAGTTTCATTTTTGACAAATAGCGTCCAAGAATCGTCATACCGGTCATAGACTGCGGATCGCGCCCATATTTTTCCATTAATTTATTCCATTCGTCTGGAACATAAGGAACATCCGCTTCTTGTAAAATCCATAAATAAGTATCTGGATTCCAATTATCGACGTGCATTGTCATACATTTTTTGCACACAGGGAATTTACCATCATTAGGATATTTTTCTAAATTATTAGATGAATAAAATTCCGTGCCATTCATTGTGCGATTACATTTTTCGCAATAATATGTTTCAGCCATAAATAAGATATTCTCCTTTCAACTATTTATTATAAACAAAAGGACAATATTAAGATTTTTTGGCCTTAGAATTTCGACAACTTTTACAAATACTATAAAAGCCATCTTTACTTGTTTTATTTTTACTAAAATATTTATTGTGAGCTAATTTTATTTTGCCACAACGACTACATTTTTTATATTTACCTTTTTCAACATTTAAATAATAATTATCTAAGTATTCATCTTCCGCAGTCGAAGCAATTAATTTTGGAATTTTATTACGCCATAAACTTGAAATATATTCAAGACTATGCTTAATACCAAATTCCATTTGTATTTTCTCTTGAATGTCAATATTTTGTAAACCATCAATTTTATATTCAACGATTCTGTCATAAAGAGGATAATTAGCTAAGGCTTTATCGCAAAGCTTATCAAAATCCTCCATTAAATACCATAAATCTTTATCATATTCGCCCCAACTATCTTGCTTTAATCGGGAATAATTACATAAAATCGCAGAACATATCTCAGGTTTTAATAAACTAATTCCATCAGGAATGGGAAAACCATCATCATCAAAAATAAATGTTTTATCATCTAATGGAATATAAGACTTTGATCTGGTTAATTTTGTAGGCACTATTGGACGACGATAAGCATTTTTCATAACATACTAATCTTTACGCATTTCAATAAGAGCCTTTTTAATAACAAAAGCATCTTTGCCTTCTGCTACTTTTAATTTAGCCTCCCAAACATTAATGGCTTCTCTTAACTAATTTAAACTCGGTATCTCTTCTAAATCTTTTTTTGTAATTGTAATATGTGGTTGAAATATTGTATTTCTATTATCTGTAATTAAATTATAAATTCCATCTTCGCCATTTTCGAGTTGGGAAACAAGACCTTCAAAAGAAGTCTCACGCTTATTAACTGTAGCCATACGATTATCAGTTAATAATTTTTTCTCCTTTTTTTCTTGTTTCTCCATACAAAGAACCAAATAGTCTGCTAAAATTTCTAAATATTTTTCAGGCGGATCTGGATTATCAGCCAAAATTTGTTCGACTAATTGATTTCTTTCTTCTGGAGTTTGTAAAGAATAATCAAGTTTTATCATTTTTTACCTCCAGTCTATATTTATATTATACTCGAAAAAATTTTTTTTGTCAAGTTTCATTTAAAAATTTTTCTTTTTATATTTAAAAATTTTTTTAACAAAACAAATAACTTTTGCCCAATCACGCTCTACGATTTGACATTTCTTATTTTTTATTTTATTATTATTATAAGAAAAAGAAAAGGAGTATTTATGGAAATTATTTTTATTATATTATTGAGTTGTGCATTAGTAGTATCCCTCCTTTTTTTATGGTTATACAGAAAAGCTTTTTGGGTATTATACCAAAAAATGACAAATCAGCAAAAAGAATTAAATAAATGGCCAATCGCGCAATATGAGTGTATGTTATTATTAAACATATTTTATAATTATGATTTTGAGGGAAAGGCAGTAGATTTTTCGCGATATGAAACGCAAGGATTAATTGTTTATAATTGTTTTCATGAAGCGAAAAATAGTCCAAAAGGAATTACAAATGATGGAATTGTTTCATCATTTTATAAGCAAGCATTTGTATATGAATTAGATGATGGAACATTTGAATGGGAGGATATTGAAGATGAGGCGGAACCAGCCTTTTGAAGTAAGAGGGATAGATGCGGTAATATTTAAATTAGAACAAGAATATTCTAACGCAACAAGAGATAAAGATCCTTTTGTAAGAGATTGGAAATTATTTAAAACAATACGTATTGAGAAAAAAGCTAATGGATCAAGAACAATTACTTATAGACCTTTATCAGACGCGGAAAAGGCTCAATTAAGTACCAAAGAAGAACAAGAAGAATATCAGTTAAACAAATATAAATATGTATTAGAGCATTTAATGGAAAAATATGATATAAATACTATTAATAGATATATTGATAGTTGTAAATATAAAGATAAATTAATTGAATATATGGAGGAAAAATTAAATGCGGAAACCACTCAGCCCCTTGAAGGCAGTTGCTAAAAAGTATCAGCAGAAAGCCACTTATTCTGCTACTTCTGGATTATACACTCTTATGTGGGGCGAGAAGCCTAAAAGAGGTAGAAAAAAGAAATCGTGATTTAAGATTATTATTTTGTTTTGTGATTTGAAATTGAAAATTGATTTGTTATTTTAAACCGTAATCTGAAATTGAAAATTGATTTGTTATTTTAATTAAACCGTATTCTGAAATTGAAAATTGATTTAGATTGCGTTTTGACCACACAAAAGAAAAAACACAAATCAAAAAAAATTTTTTCCCGAAATACACCCCCGCCCTATAAGGTTCTAACTCGTTTATTCTCTGAGAGTATACCAGCCTTACTCTCGCTCTTTTGCGGAGCGCAAGACCCCATCCCGCACAAACACCCCGGTAAACGTTGCTCGGCTCGCTGGCGGTAGTGGCGAGCCGAGTTTTATAAAAATCAGCAGTTTGCACAAATTTTTCGCCAAAACTTCGTCATAATGCACAAACATCAAAATGCCCGAAACTACGCCATCACATTTGTGCAAAATGACTATTGACAATCCAGTAGCCATGTGCTATACTTGTATCATCAAAAAGAAAGAGGTAAATCAAAATGAAGAACATTTCTCGAATTATCACCATTGCCATTGCTATCATTCTCTCCGTGTCTTTCTTTGGCCCGTTCCACGACCACACAACCGCGGAAGCCTGTGAGGAAGCGCCCCAGTCCTACGACCTCTCAGTCATTGAGAATTGGTGCGGTTCAGGAACAGAGCGCGGAAGCATTCGTTTCGTTGGTGCAGAGGTCTACGCACGCGAGGGTGATACACTGACGCTCATTGATGAGCAAGGCAATCTGTGGGACGTGGAAGCACTCAACATTGATGATAACGACTTCTTGCTCTTGTGGATTAACGACAACGACACTGACACTGTAGAAGATGATACAATCATTAAGGTATGGAGAGAGGCTTACTAAGTCTCTCTCTTTCTTGCGGATCAGCGAAGATTGTTAAAAAATTAACAAGCAGAGAAGAGTAAAAAAACTCTTGACAAATGCGCGATGATGTGCTACAATATAGATACAATAAGAAAGGGGAATACTCAAATGACTAATCAGGATTTTTACAGCACTCTCAAGGCAGAAAAGGAACGGTTGATGAATGCGAGCAAGCCGGCGTTTAATGATTGCCAGGTTAAGCGTGGGGAAATGGCTAAGACATGGAACATTGTCAATGCCCTTGAGAGCTTGGGTAAGTTTGGCACGCAGGAACTCAGCGACGCGTATGATGCTTATGAGAAAGCCAGCCATGCAAGTATGTTGGCAGACAACCGCTTTGATGACATTGATGAAGCCATTGACAAGATAAACGAATTGATGAGTCTTTACGCAGATTAAGGGAGCAGTAATGCTCCCTTTCTAACGGCGTAGATTGTTAAAAAATTAACAAAGGTTTTTTGCAAAAAGGTCTTGACAAATCAGTTAGAATGTGGTATTCTATAATCACAAAAGGAAAGGGGAATGAAAAATGATTTACGGCATTGTTTATTATACTAAGGGCGGTCAAGGCTATCTCTTCCAGCAGGCATTCGAGGAACAGCGCGCTATGGAGATTGCAGGTAAGATGAATGACTTACTCGCGACAGGTGCTACGATGTATAATGATAAGTCCTATGGCAAGCTCGACTTACGGAATGTTGAGTATTTTACAGTTGAACCCAGTAGCGAAATGTATTAAGGGCGGGAGCCGGCTTCCCGCTCTTTCTCTTGCGCCGTGGGGCGCGTGTAGGGCGTCCCAGCCCGAACTTTATCACAGTAAAGCGTTAAAGCAAAATTTTTTCCATTTTTTGCCAAAAACTACTTGACATTCCTATCCCGAAATGCTATAATAGTATCATCAAAAGAAAGAAAGAGGTAAATCAAATGTCTATTCATGACGGTCTTGTTCTTCTCGCTATCTATGTTGGTGTTATCGGCGCGGGCGCGCTCATCGAATACGTGGAGCATCGCGTAAAGAGAGCGGTTCATCGCAAAAAGAGAAGTTGAAAAACTTCTCTTTTTTTATAAAAAACACTTGACAAATCCAGCAGTCAGTGCTATACTATAATTGTCAAGAGGGGAAGAGATAAGATACTTCCCAAAGGGCGTGTGGCAAGTAGCCATTTCCTTTGATAAAACGCTTAGTTGGAGCGACCAGACAGGGCGCGCACTGTCCGCAAAAGTAGAGAATAAAAAAATTCCAACTTCTCAAAAAAACCTCTTGACAAACCCCTTAGAGTGTGATACAATAAGGGTACAAAATGGCGGTGAGGTAGAACGGTTCTACTTCCACAAAGATGGCTGAGATACAAAAGTGTCGCTCACTTGGAAACGTTCGCCATTGGAAAATGTGGGTTCAACTCCCACCACCGCCCTACAAAAAAATTAAAAAAGTATTGACAAATTCCAATAGATGTGTTATACTATAAATACAATAAAGGAAAGGGGAAACTAAAATGTTATTTATTATTTCTGTCAATTACTACAACTACAAGGCGGGTGACATGGGACACTATCGCCATGAAATTTCGGTGTTCGGGCGGGAAAACGCTTGTATCCTCGCAAAGAAGTTTATCGACGCGGACAACGTTGTTTCGGTCGATGTTATTGACGCACTGACCGGCGAAGTCATCGAGAGTTTGAACTAAAAAAAAATTCGGCAGGATGCACAAAATCCTGCCGAATTTTTTATCATTTTGCTTATTGACTTTTACTATCCCCTATGCTATACTATAATTGTTCCAAGGGAACAACATTAAAACGAAAGAGGTTAAGAAAAATGACTTTGGGCATGATTAAAAATGTAATTGGCACGGTAAAAGGGGCGCTGATGTTCTATGAGGGGAACGGCGTCGAAGTGATAAATGAAAACACTTGCGGTCGCTATCTCAAAGACCGCAAAGGTCGCATGACTTTGAATGGTGATGTGTTAGACGCAAGCGAAGAGTGGGTGTTGGGATTGCCGGTCAGCGGTTTGAAAGCCAAAGATAACGTTCTCATTATTTATGTTGATGGTTAAAATTAAAAATAAAAATCTCCCCAAAAATGGGGAGATTTTTTTGTACATTTTGCCTATTGACAATCCCAAAACTTCGTGGTATAATCGGCCGGCGCGCGAACGGACCTGGCGCGCCGAGTTTTTGTCAATAGGCGGATTGCACAAATTTTTGGGGCAAATCTTTGTGCATAATGTCAATAGACAGAATCCCGAAACGGTGCTATACTATAATCACAGTAAGGGAAGGAAAACCCAAACAAACCGGAAAGGGATAACAACATGATTAACATTCGTTCTATTCTCAAGCTCGCTGAAAACGACGGTCTGACCCTCAAACATGGCAAGATTATCCGGTACAAGTCCGGCTGGCAAGTGGCTACTGAGGGCGTGGAATGTAAAACTGCACGCGAAGCCATTAACGCGGTCAAGGAATATGGCGGCAACTGCGGCGTTTGGTTCGCCGATGGCATCTACTATATCGACCGTTCCAAGAGAGTGCAGACCAAGAAGCAGGCGCTTGAAATCGGCAAGGCGTGCAATCAAATCAGCGTATATGGCTGGGCGCGCGGAAATCTGGCTTACTGCTAAAAAATTAAATAGAGGGCTTGACAAAACAAGCCCTCTATGCTATAATAAAAGCACAATAAAGGAAAGGGGAATAAATCAATGGAATGTCCTTATTGTGATGGAAAGTGCGGAACACACGCTCAATGCGTTAAATGCGGAAAGGGGAAATAAAAATGAATGAAAAAACTATCCCGCAGGCTTTGAGAGAACAGGCAGACGCCATTGAAAAGTTAGCTCAAAGAATTGCGAAAGAGAGCAAGGAATTTTCAGATGAGGAAGACCGCAGAGACGGCGGAGAACTTGCGGACGCTTTATTTGCGATTCAATCAAAACTCCGCTATGAATACTCTTGGATTGCGGAAACTATGTGGGACGTGTAATTTTCAGGCGAGATTTAATTATCTCGCCTGAAAATTTTTTTCAAAAAACTATTGACAAACCCGCTCCGTTGTGGTATTATAATCATGTCAAGAGGAAATGGTAAGCCTCTTGAAGTAGTAAACAAATTTCTCATACTATGGTTTGCGCGGTAGCCGATAATTACCGCGCCCTTTCTATTTTATTTTTGTTAAAATTTTAACAATGATTGTTCGGCCGGGCGCGCACGGCCCACGCGCCCGGAATTTCAATTATATCACAGGGCCAGCAATTTGTCAAGCAAAAAGTTGCGAAAATTTGCACAAATTATTTTTCCCAATTTTGTGCGATCCGTCAATAGACAAATCTCTAAGAGTGTGTTATATTATAATTGTTCCAAGGGAACAGAAAGATGAGGTAAATAAAATGACTAACTACAACATTCATTCTTTTATTAAGACCCAGCTTCTCTATGCCGAGCAGATGCCCAGCGACGCCGAACTTTTCAAGCATAACGCCTATGGCGCAGTCTCGTGGGAGTTATATCGCGCGAATGACAAAACTCTTGAAGAACAGTGGGAAAATGTATATGCTCCCAAGTTCGATGCCATCATCAGAAATTATCATTTCTGATAAAAAGGGCTTGACAAAAGCCTTTTCGCATGATATAATACATATACAATCAAGAAAGAAGTAAGTAAAATGGATATGGTTCGAATTTACAATAAACACACTAACGAAGTCCTTGAAAAGACCTTTGCAGACCCCGCTGACGCAGATGATTTTGAAATCATTCTTGACTTCCTTGAAGCGGAATATGAGCGCTACCATAATGGAGAAAAATGTTATTAAAGGGGCTTGACAAGCCCCTCCCCATATGGTATAATACAATCAATCCAAGAGGAAAAGAAAGAGGTAAAACAAATGCTTATCAAAATGTCAAAACACGCCACGCAAGACCGCATTGACCGTCTGCTCTTCATCTACGATAATGTAGGAATCGGCGAACCGTATATCGACAGCGTTGAGGGCGATGTCCTCTACACTATCACTACAACAGGTATTCTTCTTATTCGTAGTGCTAAGGACGGCACACTCATTACAGCCTATATCGCGGATATTGATAAAATCACCGCAATATGGAGAAATAAGCACGGCGAGCGCCCTATGCCTGATAACCTTTACAAGCGGGTTCTCGCAAATGCATTCTTTGATAGAATGTGGAATAAGCAAGAAAAGGAGAAAAAGAAAAATGTTCGGTAAAAAAAAGAAGCCTTTCAACCCTTATGAAAATCGCGTGGACGATTTAATTCATATAGTTTGGGAAGCACGCGACTGCCTGACCGCAAAGGCAAAGCAAGTCATTACGCGCTTAGGAGTAATCAATCTTTATCCTGATGGCGCAGACCGCAAGAAAGCAGTCTCCGACGCAGAAGAAGCGAAGCACGCTTTAATTGTGGCTATTGGAGCATACGACACCGCGCGAATGGAGTACAATAACTATATCAAAAAGTACGCGGAAATGTTTGATAGTCCCAAAAGAGAATGGACTACCACGAGCCATGAAATCATTGAATGGGCTTATCAATATTATAATAAGGAGTAAATAAAATGAAGATTACTATTAAGAATAATAAACTCGCCCCCTTTGGAGAAATTGCCAAGGGCGTAGTTTTCAAAGACCCGACCGCCGAAGATTATTACATCAAAATCGCCGCAGAGGTCGATGAAAATACCGGTGATGATGAATGGAATTGTCTCCATTTGGACAATTACGCTCTCGACTGTTTCGGCCTAAAAGATATGGTTCTCCCAATCTACGACGCGGAACTCATTATTCCTTGATAAAACCGGACTTTGTCCGCGTTTCTCTCCCCCTTTCCTATGGCTTTGGCGGTTGTGCCCCAAAAAACAACCGCCACCCTTTCCAAAAAATAAATTGAATGGAGATAAAAAAAATGAAGAATGAGAAACTTAGTGAGGTTGTTAAAACTGTGTGCTTGATGGCCCGATACGGCATTCAGAAGGGATACCCCTCGGGCGGTGCAGAAGCAAATGACATGATTGAGCGTGTCTCGCTTCTTGAAGACAAGCTCGTTCCCATTCTCGTCGACCTCGAAGCCGTAGAAAACTAAATGAAAAATCACCCAATTTGGGTGATTTTTTTTTGTTTACTTTCACTATTGACAAAGTTCCTTGAATGTGATAAAATTGTCGGCGCGCGGACGATTGTGGCGCGCCGAGTTTTTTGTCAAGAGGTAAGTTCAACAAATTTTCGCACGAATTTTTGTGTAAAATGCCAATAGACAAAAATCCTATAATGTGGTAAGATGTATACAACAAATAAAGGGGGACTAAAATGATGGTTGCATGGTATTGGTTAATTCTCGCGTTTTGCGTGGGTATTGCGTTCGCTACAATCACTGATGAGTGGTGTGATTGGGAAAACACTTTAACTGACATTCTTGCATGGATTGCTCTGATTATCGGCTTCGTTCCTTTGACTTTCTATTGCATATTTCTCAAACTGACAATTTTCCACCCTACTACGCAAGAGAAGTTTGAGGAAGTCAAAAAGGTTAGCGAAGAAACTTGTAAAATCTATCGAGTATGCGGAAACGTGTATTTCTGGATTGACCTTAAAGCAACGAAAATCTATAACAAGGTCTTTTTCATTCGAGTAAAGGAGACTGAAAACAATGGGTGAAAGAGTTAATGTTTTATGTTTAATTGAGTGGCTGCGCGCTTGGACGGAAACCTTTAATGACTGCGCTTGTTGTCCTTTGTCCAACGAGTGCGACCGCAGAAGTATCAGTTATGAATGTGCTGATGACCTATTGGAGAAGGTGAAAGAATGAATTGTCCATATTGCGGGAAACCGCTTATATTTGATGATACCATTGACACCGAAGAACTTGATGAACGCTATATTCAGTCTGAAATTCATTATTGCAAAAATTGCAAAAAGACTTTTCTTCGTAAAGTCTATTGGAAAATGGTCTATGAATGTGAAGAATGGGAAGAAACATAAAACTTCCTATTGACATTTCTATTATAATATGATATTATTATAATAGAAAAAGGAAAGGGTGATAATAATGAATACAATTCTTTTGTTCGCGCTTTGCACGGCGGTGAATGTTATTCTGTCAACTATCAAAAGCATTTTGACTGTCAAAGGCGGAAAACTTAGCGCGTCTTTTATCAACGCCCTCACTTATGGTTTTTATTCCTATGTGATTGTGCTGACTTCTGCGGACGGTATGCCTATCTGGTTAAAAATGGCTATTACTGCCATTTGTAATTTCGTAGGCGTTTACCTTGTCAAGTGGATTGAAGAAAAAGCGCGTAAAGATAAATTATGGAAAGTCGAGCTTACTGTCCCGACAAAATATACTAATACCATTGATTTTGATTTACATGATGTTCCACATTCTTACATTGAATTGAGTGATAAACATACGCTTTTCAATTTTTACTGCGCGACCCAAAAGGAAAGCGCAAAAGTCAAGGCTATCGCTAATCAATATGAAGCAAAATACTTTGTCGCGGAAAGCAAAAATCTTGAATAAAGGGCTTGACAAAAGCCTTTTATTCTGCTATACTTAACGTATCAAATGAAAGGGGAAAATTAAAATGAAAGCTACTGGTATTGTTCGCAGAATTGATGACCTTGGGCGTGTGGTCATTCCGAAAGAGATCCGCCGGACTTTAAAGATTCGCGAGGGTGACCCGCTTGAAATCTTCCTTGATGGTCAGGGCGGTGTTGTGTTCCATAAGTATTCCCTACTCGGTATGAGTGACGATGTTCTTCGCACGGCGAAGCTCATGGCGAAGTTTGCCGGAGTTGAAATTGCAATTTATGATACGAATTGCAAGTTAACGGGTGACCCGTCCTATCCAGTTAACACTCCGGAAGCGTGGGACGATTTTTACAAGCCGATGCAGTTTGACAATTACACTGTTTATCCCATTCTTTGTGATGGCGAACGCTATGGCTTTGTTTGTTCTCACAATACCCTGACCGCAGAAATTACGATGATTGCTCGGTACATTGCCGTCGCCCTTTCTAATTAAAAAGAGTATCACAAGGGACTTGACAAAACAAGTCCCTTGTGCTATAATAAAACCATCAAAGGAAAGGGGCAAATAAAATGGAAATTGAAAAGAAATTCCAGGTTGATTATAGCGGTAAAAATCCTTGGGACCAGTATTACGATAATCGGGTTAATTTTGATTCCGAAGAAAAAGCCGATGCTTTTATCCAAAAGTTGATGGAAGATGAAAATATCTATCAGATTTTCAAAACTATTACTGCCAGATATAGATAAAATTTGAGGTGAAAATTCACCTCATTTTTTTTGGTTATTTTGCCTATTGACAAAAATCCAATAGTGTGATAAAATGGCCGGCCGTTTACGTATGCCACGGCCGGAACTTCAATTATACCAGAAGCCAGCAAATTTGTCAATAGAAAATTTAACTAAAAGTTCAACTAATTATTTTCCCGAATTTGGGCATTTTGCCAATAGACAAGAATGTAATAATCTGCTATACTATGGATACAATAAAGGAAAGGGGAATACATCATGAAATACTCTCTTGTTTACACTATTGTGGGTTCGGCCATTATTGAAGCCGAAAATGAAGCTGATGCCGCAGAACGCTTACACAAAATGAACCTTGCTCAGATTGGCGAGATTGCTGACGGTAATCTGCTTTTCATCGATTCAATCGAGGAAGAGAGGGACGAGTAATCGTCCTTTTGTAATAGTCTGATCAGAATACTACACCAAGCAAAAACTTTTCAATTTCTTCTTGACAACTGCGCAAACGTATGATATAATACAGATACAGTAAAGGAAAGGGGTAAACACCAATGAAAATTACTTACATCAAGTCCCATATTGTGACCACTCGACGCTCCATCAACTTTGACATGGACGGCACTATCGCTGACCTCTACGGCGTCAAGGATTGGCTCGCGCTTCTTCGTTCGGAAAATCCCACACCATATCGGACTGCCGCTCCTATGTGCGATATGGCTGAATTAAATGAGGTTTGCGAACTTCTCCGCGCCGAAGGTTGGGAAATCAACATCATCACTTGGCTTTCCAAAGATTCGAGCGAGGAATACAAAAACCTCGTGCGCGAAGCAAAGCGGGCGTGGCTTGAAGAACAGGGCTTCCACTATGACCACTTCCACGGCGTCCAGTATGGCGCGACCAAAGCGGACAGCGTGCGCGACCGCTATGACGTGTCCATCTTGGTTGACGATAATGAAAAGGTTCGGAATGGTTGGCACTTGGGCGCTACCATTGACCCGACCGCAGTAAACATTATCGAAAAACTTTCGGAACTTTTGGAGAAAAGGGCTTGACAAAGCCCTACTCCAATGCTATAATAAATACATCAAATGAAAAGGAGAAAATAAAATGTTTGTTCTTTTAATTCTGCTGTCTCTCGCTATTTCGTTCCTGCTTACCTCTGGTCTGATTTGGCTTCTCTGCTGGCTTCTTCCCGCTATTGGTATCACCGCAATCGGCACTTTCACCATCGCGTTCTCGTGGAAGCTGGCACTTGCGATTTGGATTATCCTCGTGCTTTTACAGTCCATCTTCTCGGTCGGCAAGAAGGGGTGATAAAAATAATGCCTTATTTTTGGCTTACTCTTGGCGTTCTCGCCAAAGTGACTGGACGAACTGCCGGTGGTAATTACCGCTATGAAACGGTTGTCTCTAAGGAAATCGGACTTGTGACCGCAGACTGGGTCAATACCCATCTGCTGTAAAAGAAAGGGGAAATAAAAATGAAAGTAAATTTTGGCACTAAGGGTCAGTTTCAGATTATCAACATTCTCAGCGGTGGCACGTTCACCACTCTGCGCTCCAATGGTAGCGGTATGGGAATGTATCTCAAAATTGACAGCAACAACAACACGCCGTTTGTCCGGTCGAGGGGTTCGCAGTATTGCTACGCGGTGAATCTTGAAACGGGTCAGGTTCGCGAGTTCCCGCGCGACAAAATGGTAACGCCGGTCAAGACCGAGGTCAATGTGATTGGCTAAAAAAAATCTCCCCAAAAATGGGGAGATTTTTTTGTTTACTTTGACTATTGACAAAGTTCCTTGAATGTGATATAATGGGCCGGCCGTTTCCGCGCGCTACGGCCGGAATTCACAATTATACACCCTGCCAGCATTTTTGTCAAGAGAAATTTCGCACAAATTTCAATTTTATTTTTTCCCGTTATTTGGTTATTTTGCCAATAGACAAATCAAGACCAATCTGTTATACTACATAATGTCAGGAGGAAAGAGTAAGACCTGCGGAAAGGCAGTTCCCTTGACCATTATACCATAAGCCGACACAAGGAATGTTCCAAGCGTGGCGTGCCGAACAAACTTTCAAAAAAAAAGTTTGAAAAACCCCTTGACAAACCGCTCGACCTATGGTATAATGAATACATCAAATGAGAGAGGTAAAAACAAGATGACTTCTAATGCTCGCCCACCGCCTTAAAAACTGATTTAATTTCTTGACTTAAAGATTGTAGATAGAGGTATAAACAAGATGTATAGTAATAAAGCTCGCGACCGCCCCTAAAAAAATTCGCAAAACCTATTGACAACCTGCTCTACTTATGATATAATAACTACATCAAAGACAAGGACAGTCTCAAAAACCAGAAAGGAATTGATACTATGGCTACTTCTACTACTAAGAAGCTCACTAAGCGCGACCGTTTCGAGGCTCTGCTCAAAATGAGCGAGGTTCAGGCAAATCCTGATATGGTGACGTTCATCGAGCATGAGATTGAACTGCTCGCCAAGAAGAACGCGGGCGACAAGAAGCCCACGGCCAAGCAGATGGAGAATGATGCTGTGAAGCAGGTCATTCTGGACGAGATGACCGCCAATCCCGACAAGCTCTACACTGTGACCGAACTCATCAAGGGCGTTCCCGAGCTTGCGGAGTATTCCAACCAGCGCGTTTCCGCTCTTCTGCGCCAGATGATTGAAGCCAACGCGGTTGTCAAGACGGTTGACAAGCGCAAGTCCTACTTCTCCCTCGCGTAAAGGACAAGGGCAGGGGATAAAAAAATCCCCTGCCCTACAAAAAAACTGTTGACAAACCAATAGCAAAGTGCTATACTATTATCAGAGGTTGAGAGAACGATGGTAAACCTCAATCTACTTTTCCAATAGGAGATGGTAAAATGGGTATTGATAAGCGCAAAAACTACGGCATTATGCTGGACACGGAAACCGCAAATACCATTCAAGATGGCGATAAGCTGGATATGTCAAATGTGCTTCCCTACGACTTCGGTTGGGCGGTCATTGATTCCAAAGGAAATGTTTATGAAACTTATTCTTTTGTGAATCGCGATATTTTCTGCTACGAGCGCGACCTCATGCAGTCTGCCTACTACGCCGACAAAATTCCCCGCTATGTCGAGGATATTAAGAACGGCACTCGCATTATGGCTGACCTTTACGAAATTCGTCTTGCGTTCTGTGAATGTGTCGAGCGTTATAACTGCTCTTTTGTCTGCGCTCATAATATGCGGTTCGACCTTAACGCCTGTAATAACGCGCAAAGATGGGATACGAAAAGCAAGTATTGCTATTTCTTCCCCTACGGCCTTGAAGTTTGGGACACGCTGAAAATGGCGCGACAGGTTATGGGCAAAATGCCCACTTACCGCGACTATTGCGAAAAGAATGGCTACAAGACCAAGAACGGACAGCTCCGTTTTACCGCAGAAATTCTTTACCGCTTTATCAGCGGTGAAGATAGTTTTGATGAGTCCCACACGGGGCTTGAAGATGTTCTCATTGAAGTTGAGATTTTGCGCTATTGCGTCCGACAGCACAAGAAAATGGAAAAGTCCCTTTTCAAAAATTCCACGGTGGAACGCCCCAAGCCTACCGAGTTTCAGCGTGCGCTCATGCGAAACATTAAGGAAAATCCTATGATAAACATGAGCTAAAAAAAATAGGGAATAGGGCTTGACAAGTCCTATTCCCTATGGTATAATCAATACATCAAATGAAAGAGGTGTTTCACATGACTGCTAAACAAGTCCTTTTTGTAGTCCCTGATGAAAATGACCCTCACATGGGCATTTTAATCGACCATGACTATATTATCTGCGCCGAATGCGGTGGCGTCTTTGAAGCCGATGAGGTTTTCATCATCAAGACCTATCACGTTTGGGTAAACTTTGAAGATGAGATTGCGGACGAGCTTGACCTGCTGGTCGCAAAAGACATTGGCAAAGAACTAAATAGCAAGGGAAAATTCGGTCGTTACGAATGGAAAGAAGCAATTAAGAGGGAGTTTTGAAAATGGATTTAGATTTCACTTACATGACAACCGAAGAGCTGGACGAACTCATTGCTCAGATAAAGGAAGTCAAGGAAGCCCGAGCGGAAAGCCGAAAGACTGACCTCTGGAATAACGTTCGGCGGTCGGTTCAGAATTACATTATGGAATGTGGAATGATTGAACTCTTTACCGAGGACTACAATTTCACACTGGACGCTGATTCTTTTAGGATTCCCGGCGAAATTAACCTGCTGGACTAAATAAAAAACTGCCCAAAAATGGGCAGTTTTTTTTGTCTATTTTGCCTATTGACAAACACGGATTTTTGTGATAAAATGGTCGGCCCGCTAACGCCCAAAGCGGGCCGAACTCACCATTATACCACGCCCCGCCAATTTTGTCAAGAGAAAAGTTGCACAAAAGTAAAGAAAATTTTTTCCCGTAATTTGGTTATTTTGTCAATTGTAATCCATGGGCAATCTGCTATAATAGATAATGTCAAGAGGACAGAGACGTTGTACGCTCGACTATGAGATAAGAACTCTGAAAAAAATATATAAAACCTCTTGACAAACCCCTGCGAGTGTGCTACAATAGAAAATGGCAAGAGGGAGTAGCCCAAGAAATCCGAGGGCGCGCGACCTTGAGAAAGTACAGGAAGTAAACATAATACACCACGTTGTAAAGCCAAACGTTGAACGCGAAAGTGAGCGAGAGTGAGCCAGCTATACTTGAAGCGATTTTCGCTGATAGATAGACTGAGCCAACTGGCAATACCTTATCCGTCAGTTCGGGGTAGTAAATCGTGTGAAAAGTTTGCGAAACCTCTTGACAAACATTTCAAAGTGTGGTATACTCAAAATATCAAAAGGGTAGCGACCTACCGCCAAAGAAAGGAATTGATACTATGTCTACTTCTACTGTTAAGAAGCTCACCAAGCGCGACCGTTTCGAGGCTCTGCTCAAAATGTCCGAGGTTCAGGCTGACCCCGCCATGGTTGAATTTATCAATCACGAGATCGACCTGCTGGCTCGCAAGAATGCCGGTGATAAGAAGCCGACCGCGAATCAGATTGCCAATGACGGCTACAAGGACATTATCTTTGCTGAGCTGTCCGCCAATCCCGACAAGCTCTACACTGTGACCGAACTCATTAAGACTGTGGACGGTTTGGGTGACCTCTCCAATCAGCGCGTCTCCGCTCTTCTGCGTCAGATGATTGAAGCGAACGGCGTCGAGAAGATTGTCGACAAGCGCAAGTCCTATTTCCGTCTCGCCCACTGATTCAGCGGGAGCGCCTAAAAAAAAATTAGGCGCTCCCAAAAATTTCTCTTGACATTTGCTAACGGCGGTGTTATAATCATACTTGAAAGGGGGCAAAGAAAATGCCTAAAATGAGTGAAAAAGACTTTCAGGCAAAGATTGATAATCTGATGAAAAAGTTGGATTGTACTGCCGAGGAAGCAAAAGAAATTCTCATGGACGATGATGACATTGACCATGGAATTGCCAAAGATTTTGACCTGTCCGCGGAAAAGCTCAAAGAAGCTAACAAGTACTCTAAGACAGGAACGCGCAAAGCGCCGACCGCTTATAAGTTTGAGAAGCGACAGCGCAAGGAAAACCCCACAAAACGCTCGATTATCGCTGAACTTGCAACTTTTTTGCGTGAAAACAGCGAAAATGTGTGTGAAAACGTAGAAATCACGAACATTGAACGCATGATTGCGTTCCATGTGGGCGAAAATGACTATGAATTGACCCTGATTCAGAAGCGAAAGCCCAAAAACTGACAAAAAAGGGTGAAAAACCGCTGAAAAATGCGGTTTTTCACCCAAAAACAAGTCAAAAAGTGTAAAAAATAATGGTTGAGAGAACGATGGTAAACCTCAATCAATAGGAAGGATTTTGTGTCAATGGAAAAGATTACTATTAAACTACGCCGATTTAAGGACGGCAGACCGCCTGTCTCCATGGAGTTTATGCCCGATTGTGGCGAGAATCTAAAAGACGTTCAAGCGGTCTACTTTTTCAAGTTTTACAACAACAACAAACTTGAATTCAATAAAGTAGGCACTTCCGCAAAAGACGTTGTAGGACGCTTGCGTGATGAAATCGGCGAGTATTCAAAAAAGTATCCTATCACGCGTGTTGAAATTCATCGAATCCGCTCTTGCGGAGACTACCCCGCCGAGGGCGCGGAAAGCGCGTTGCGTGCGGAACTGATTAGACGCTATCCCAAAGCGTTTAGAAAGAATGACCGCTTTTTTAATGTGGACATTAGTCCCACAGTGTTCGATGAAATCGTAAGCGCATTTCTTGCATAAATATTCAATCAGCAGGTTGACTAAAACCTGCTGATTTTTTTTGTGTATTTTGCCTATTGACAAGCGGGAAAAAGTGTGGTATAATGGGCCGGCCGTATACTGACGCCACGGCCGGAATTTCGTGTCAATAGGCAAGTTCAACAATTTTTGAGCGAAATGTTTGTGCATTTTGCCTATTGATTTTATCCCGAAAATGTAGTATCTTATAATTACAGAAAGGGAAAAATGATAAGCAAACCATGATTGACCCGTTCCCTATGAATACGATGACGAACCAGAGGAGGAAGAAAAATGAAACATTATCATTGCCCTGTAAATGGTTGGGATTGTCCTTACTACACAGACGACCCTCAGCCTTGTATGTGTACGTTGGAAGACCCATTCCACGATTGCGATGATTTCGCATCGATGTGGGATGAAGATGATGATTACACAGATTATGATTAAAATTTTCGGGCAGAAAAATCTGCCCGAATTTTTTTTGTGTAAATTACCTATTGACAAAGCCTGCGGTTTGTGGTATAATAAATGTGGGGCTGGCCGGCCCGAGGTGGAACGTCTCGGGCCGATTTCCCGATCGGTATACCCATATGCAAAATTTTTTATACTTCTAGCCCCTCTCCATATGGCCCAAAAAAATCCCGAAAATTGACTTTTTATAAAAAATATGTTATAATGATAAAAAAAGACTTTTTTAAGCCCGCGTAGGATCATATGCCTTTATGATTAATTAAAAATTGCTTCGCCCTTACATTGTTTCACGCGTATGTTTTCATCCAAAAAAATCTTGACATTTTTAAAAAAAAAGTATATAATATATATAGAAAATAAGAAAAGAGGTATTCATATGGATATGAATGATATTGTTGCTCGTCTGAAAAATGGTGAGGACGCTCAGACTATTGCGGACGAGATGGCTAAGTCTCTGAATGATGCGGTTAAGCAGGTGGAGAAAGAAACCAAGCAGGCCGATCGGAAGACCGCGCTCGCGCAAGAAATCGCCGATCGGATTAACGAGTATGCCGGTCTTAATGGCTACAAGGATTCCGCGTTGACCGCGTCTGATGTGGAGACTATCTTTGCTGAGGTCTATGGTCTTATGAATGGGGTCAACGATCTTCTTGATACGCTTTTTCCCAAGAGCACACAGGTAAAGGTTAAGAAGGTCAAGAAAACTGATGATGATGTAATTGCCGAGTTTTTAAACACTTTCATTAATAAGTGAACAATGTGTCGGGTGAGATATTTTTCATCCTAAAAATCGACAATTTTACCAAGAATTGCTTAATACGAAAAAAGAGAGACTAAAAAAAGTCTCTCTTTTTTTTAGGTTCGGAGATCGGAGACGGGAAAAATGTGGTTAGTGGTTTAGTAAAACCGATCGGCACCACACTTCCACAATTTTCGCTATTTTAGCAATTTTTTATAATTATTCCACGTCGTCCGAATTATCCAAACCTTTAATTACTATCCAGAAGCGAATTAACCAATATAGATCTATTAACGATCTCTTCCAGCATTCCATAAGCAATATCCAACAGCCACACCAATTAAAAACCAAATAATATAACTCATAATACCCTCCTCAATGAGAACACGTAGTGTTCGAATCTACTAAAAGCTCCTCCAACTTTGTCTTAAATACACTATCAAGAATGTCATCAGCAAGTGTTCTCTTGCTAAGATCCACATCTTCCGATCCAGAAGCAACACCATTAACAAGAGCACTTGTATCCGAAGTCGTCTGCGGTCTCTCCTCAGGCATAGGCTTCACATATCTATATTCATTCTCAATATATTCTATCTTACCTTGCTCAGTAATTCGACCAAGAACCTTACCATTAAAAACTAATTTATTACAGTCATCCCAAATAAGGTATGCGCCTTGCGTATTCTCCCTATTAAAAAACTCTTTCTTAGTAGTAGCAATTACATTCCAATTGCGGAAAACGCCTACCTTTTCTCCATTATTCTTCTTCAGTTCTTCAGTTGTAAATTTCATTTCAGTTTTCAAATCCTTACTTTCATTTCATTTTTTGAATCGTTCCCCGGAATAAATACCCCTGCTTTACACAGAAATAACCTACCCCGGTTTTCACTTCAAAATTATATTTCTTTCTTTTATTATTTATATTATAATATATTATTTATTATAAATCAAATGAATTCCTAAAGAAATGGATTTTCTTCTATTGACTCAGATCTATCATTATCAAATGCTACCTTTACTGGTTTTGTATCGTCTGGAACAACAAAATAAATAGTATTATCTTTCATATATAGATCAGGCTTTATCATATTTGTTTTATCTATCATCTTATCAAACTGTTCTTGCGTTCCTCTTACAAATCTTACTATTGAAGGATTGCCTTTTCCGCCTCTTATTTCTTCATAACTATAACTCATATTTTACTCCTTTTACTCTCATTACTGCCCCTGAATTACCCAGCCGATATATATTAAATATTATCTATTATATATATATTAATAGGAACTTTTTGTTCCGAAAATATAGGCAATTCGGAACTAACGGTTCCAAACATAAGGGGCATTTTGGAACTAACGGTTCCGCAGTCCCTAATAATTCATCACATTTTAAATGAATGGAACTAACGGTTCCGAATTTAATGTTAAAACTCAAATTTGTCTTCTTTCGGAACTTTTTGTTCCACTTTACTATTACTAATTGTCTATTTTTGAATAACAACCTATCCTTTCGGAACTTTTTGTTCCGGAAAATCATTACAATTATCATAAAAATCATATTTTCCTTCCGCGGTTTCGACTAAATAGTTATTATTCTTTAAATCATTTATGCCAGCATCAATAGCCTTGCGGACTGCCCTTGCTTCACTCGCCTTTGAATAATCTTTTCCTAACCAATTGGCATAGGCGGTCGGATTCATAGTCCAAACAAAATTATTAGTATTACCAGCTAAATATAAATATAATCTTAAACCATTCAATGTTAAACTCCCAGTAGCCTAACCCAACGTAGGAGTGTTTATTGAAGTAAAATTACCACTCTATAAAACTTCTTTATGAATCTTAAATAGGCTCATTATTTCTTGCCCATTAATTCATCCAGAGCCTAAACTAACTCCGGAGTCTTTTCATATATCCAACACATAAAGTTAGGCTTCCGCGGATTTGCGGTTGTTGTTATTGGATATATTCCTTTCTTTTCTAATTCTAAATATATTCTTAATGAATATATAATTTTATTAGCATTTGGCATATTAGCGACTCCTTTAAGCAATTAAAATATTATTCTAAATATTTAAATGGAGCCAATCTTGATACTTTTTTATTATCTTCCGATTGAAAAATATAATCTAATGGAAGTTGAATTCCATCTTTAATCGGATAAGCATAAAATTCGAGACAATCTTTACGCTCTCTTAGGTATCCATGATGAACTAATAAGTCAAAATTAAATACAATATCTTCTATATCTTTACAATACTAAATATCTGTATTTAAAATATCATTGAAATGAATATAATCTCCATTCTTTTTATTCATTACATAACACCATAACTCAAAGTTAATATAATAAGCGAATGTGTATGTAAATAAATAAAGCGGAACTCCATTATATGCTTTATGTGAAGCCAAAGGCGGGATCTCTCTATTTATTTTAATAGGTTTAGTAAAATCTAATACCGCTCCTGTTTCATATAAATCATAATTATCAGGACTATTTTTTATAACTTGATAATGTTCCTTTTCAGCAATCTATTCAATATCTTTAACCGCTCTCATACTACCTTTCTTATAATAGTATTTGTCGTGGAAAAAAGTTATCAATTCCTTTTTAGTCAATTTATAAGTCCTCCTCCTTTTCTTTTTAATTGTTCTATAATAAATAAAAATTTTTTTAATACTTTTAATTGCGTTTGCCCACAAATTTTTAAATATTTTTCTAAAAGTAATAATTTGTCTTACATTTTAATACAAAATGGTAAAAATTTTCTACAATTTTAACTAACGCGGTTTTCCCGTCTAATATTCCTTCTGTCCTAAGCATAGCGATCTCTAATATCCACATAGGCGACTATGAAAAATTGCCTACAATTTTTACCTATTTTAATTACATTTAATATGTTTGCCCAAGCGCGGTTTATTTTTTATTTAATTCAAAAAACATTTATTGATTTTTATTAAATTTTAATATATAATATAAATATAAAATAAAGAAAAACTATTAAAGGTGATAAAAAATGCTTGCTAAACTTATTGATAATCAAGGTCAAACTCATATCATCAATACGACCCATATTCATTCAATTTCCGTAAAGAATTCTGGGTCGGATAAACTTGTGATGGTTTTTTGGGATAATGAAACAAAAACCGCGTATTATGTAAAACCCACTGAGTATAACACTTTTATCAATTCTATTTTTAAGGAGGATAAGTAATATGTCTGTTGATTTTGGTTCTAAGCTCGTGTGTGGCTACAAAGTCTCCAAGAACCTTCTTGAAAACTATGATAATATGGCTGAGACCATTGAACAGCTCACCGAGGAAGGTTATTGGCATCGCGCAAGCTGCTATGATAATGACGAAAATCCTATCTTCGGCTATCTTCTCGGTAAGTCTTCCGCTGGCGAGGCCGTCCGCATCGACAACATTTTCATCGCTCCGCAGGAATATTATCGCCTTAATGACACAATGAAGGGAGCTTACGCAAAGTTTCTCAAAATCCCCATCGAAAGCCTTGATGATCCCGAGATTTTTCTAATCTCTACAATTTCTTAAAGAAAGGAAAATAAATATGAAACAATGCCCTGTTTATTATGAAGCACGCTATTGGGACAATTCTGATAAAATGGATAGACTTACATGCGGTTTTATCTTCGCGGAAACCCTCGCAGAAGCCGGCCGTTGGGCCGAAGAATATTTCGACGATCTTATCACTATCGCATTTACCCCTCTTGACGATGGCCCTTTGCGCGTCAATCACGATCTTGCCGATAAAATTCTAAAGTTTGACGGCGAAGATGCTCCATATTCTGCTAAAATGCTATGATGACTTTCCTATGTAAGAATTGCGCTTACCTTTTGTCTAATGGCGCTTGTCCAATAGTAGGATATTCACCCGACCCCAATCAGCCCGTTTGTAATAGCTTTAGCGACACTAAGTATATTTGTAAAGTTTGTCATACTCCAATTTTCCATAAGCAAATGATTATTGACGACAAAGGAAACACTTATTGCGATAAATGTTTCGCAAAACTTAGCACATGCGCAAATTGTGAACAAAATGTGAACTGCGCATTTGATGCTTCTCCCGACACGCCAAAAATGATCCAAAAGCGAGAAATCGTTGGAAATATGCAAGCCGTCACGAATGTCCGTAATCCCGACATTGTAAAAACTACATGCCAAAATGGCTGTCTTTGTTATTCAGAAGAGAATGGCTGTATGAGAGATTTCAATTGTTGCAATAATATTAAGTATATTTTGGGCAATTAAGTTTCATAAAATATAAATAAAATTTCCTTAATATTAAGGGGAGTCGCAAAAACTTGTAAAAGGAGATTTTATTTATGGCAAAAAAACAAAATTTAATTGGTTAGCGTTTTGGAAAGCTAACTGTTATAGAAGAAACTTCTGAACGTAAACATGGTAATATTGTTTGGAAATGCCGTTGTGATTGTGGTAAAGAGCATTTCGCTTATACAAATCTTTTAACTTCGGGCGGATGTAAGTCTTGCGGATGTTTAATTCAAGAAGAACGAATGAATCGTCATAAAAGTGATGATATTATAGGTCATCGCTTCGGTAAATTAACCGCAATAAAAAGAGACTTTAATCATAGATCACCAAGTGGCACTTATAAAATATAGTGTTAGTGTGATTGCGGAAACATTGTCTACGTAAGACCTTATGAATTACGAACTCATAAAGTAAATTCTTGTGGATGTTTAAAAATTTCAATTGGAGAATTAAAAATTTCTCAATTATTAACTGAGAATAATATCCCTTTTGAAATGGAAAAAAAATTTAAAGATTGTCGTAATCCTGAAACTAACTATCCTTTGCGGTTTGATTTTTATGTTGATAATAAATATCTTATAGAATATGATGGCCGTCAACATACAGAACCAGATGGAGGATGGGGAGAAGACATTAAAAAAATTTAGGATAGAGACGAATATAAAAATAAATGGTGCAAAGAACATAATATACCATTAATTCGTATCTCATATTTACAATATGAAGATTTAACTATTGACGATCTAATTCCGTCAAAAAATCGAAATAATATCGACTAATCCGTTATCTCTCGAAAAGACGTGCAAGAAAGGTTGCTCTTGTTTTAACGAAGAAAATGGCTGTATGAGAGATTTCAATTGTTGCGATAAACTTAAACCTATTCTTTAAAGGAGTTTTTAAATATGTTTATCTTCTTCTTGAAAACGCTGGTGGGCGGATTTGTTCTACCGACCTTAATTATTTTTCTGATTTTCGCCATTCATTCTGCTTATCGTAGTTATAGGTATTATAGCACTCTTTCCGATCCTAAGGCTAAGCATTTCCGCAATTGGTCTCATCGCGACCGCGTTGATATTCTCCGTCAAATTATTCCTGCCTTTTGGATCGGCGTTTGTCTTTACCTCGCCGTAAGCATGTTTGGCGGAGTTATGATGTCTTCGGCTGTTGATGACTATTCTAAGTATGATTATATGATTACGGAAGCCCAAGAGTTAACAAGTATAGATAACGATGGCAATATCTATACTTACCGTGCCTTTGAAGGTGAGAGTGTTTATTATACTTATCTTACACTCAGCATTGATGGCATTATGAGTACTGAGACCCATCCCGTGAATGACACAGTAATTGTTTACTCTAATCAGGTTCCGCACATTGAGAAGCGTCTCCCGCGTTATGGCGATTGGAGAGAGTGGTTCTTTGTCTGCTCTAAGTCAACGCGAGCTTATCTTTATATTCCAGAAGGAACGGATGTAGCGAAAGATTATATCGTGGAGAAATAAAATGAACAAAGGTGATTTAATTTATTTAAAAATGTCTAATGGCGACAGCGTTTTCTTCAATGTAAATGAAATCGTCACAGTTCTTGTTTCTCATACTACCAAGGATAATTCAGATGATGACAGTATTTCTGCTGAAACTTTTGAAACAAAACTTGACTTTTATATGAATGATAAATCTCATTATGAGTATGTCTTTGATGATAGGTATTCTAATGGTACCGCAATTCTAAGACAACTCAAAAATTTTATTTCTGAGGAGGCATTCAAATGATTGTAATTTTACACAACTTCCGCGGTTTTAAATATCTTATTAATACTAACAATATTAATGCCGTCGAAATTCGACCAGCGAATTCTGAAACTTATGCAAAGGAAATTGCGGAAGCGGGCGGTGGACCACTCTCGTTTATTTACATTGATTGGCAATTCAATGCTTCAACAAGCATTCTCGTGTCTTCTGAAACTGCCGAAGAGTTTCTCAATCTTTTTGAAGGCGCGATTGAAATCTTTTAATTTCTAAATATATTATAACAAAAATTTTGGGTAAAATCAATTAATGGAGGAATAATATATGAAGCATATGCCTGTCTTATTCATTTATGACGCGTTCTGTGATGAGATTTATTGCGCTACAAATATAAGTGGATCTGACGCTCTCGAAATCGCTATGTCCGCGATTGAAGAGAATGTTGAGAAACGATTCCATTGTCGTAAATTTGATACAAAACTTTACAAAGATGCATTGGAAGATATGATTATTTATTATAATTATGCTCCCCTTCTCTAATTTTTAAAAGGATTTGCGCAAATCGCAAATCCTTTTTTGATTTTTTATAAAAAATAATATATAATATATATATAAAGTAAAGAAAGGAAATAAAAATTATGACTACTTCTAATTCTAAGATTAAAACTCATTCCATTGGCATTCTTTGTGATACGGCCGGAGACCATAATTTCTATTTCCTGAATGCGTCCGAAGCCGATATGCAGGAAATGTTTATGGAGTATTGTCGAGATACGGTAGATGATAGTCTTATGGAACGTCAGTTTGAAGAGATTCAGAAAGACCCTGATAATGATTGGTATCTTTACCACGGCGAGATGACTGGCGATTGGACGAAGAAATTCTCTTCTTATCTCGATATGATGAATAACGTCGCCGATGATGTCTTTATTGATTTCGTTGATGCAGTTGAAATGTAAGGAGAATAATTATGAAAGAAATTACTTGTTATAAAATTGAAGATGAAATGAATGGTAAGTCTTGGACCTTCGCCAATATTTCTGAAGCAGAAATACAAGAGTTATATCTCGCTTTCATTGAAGGCGCAATCGAAGAAGATATTATGGAAACTCAGCGAATCGAATACTATGATCTCCCTCTTCCTAAACCCGATTGGTGGCGAGTAGAATTCTATAAAGAAGTTGATAAACTTCGTCTTATAGATGGAGAGTTCTATATGTATAAATTTAATGCCTATATGTTTTAAGGAGGATATAAATGGGAAAATATAAGGATATAAGTGGTTAGAAATTTGGACGTCTAACTGCTTTAGAAATAGATGTAGAAAAAACTAAAACACATAGTTCTACTTATTGGAAATGTTAGTGTGATTGTGGTAATATAAAAAGTATTAGTTTAAATAGGTTAAGAAATGGTAGCACTAAATCTTGCGGTTGTTATAGGAAAGAAGTAGCAAGTAATAATACCAAAAAAGATTTAGTAGGCCAAAAATTTGGACGTTTAACTGTTATTAAAGATTCTGGTAAAAGAAAAGATAACCGTATTATTTGGGAATGCCAATGCGAATGTGGTAATATTGTTTATTATGCAACTAACGATTTAACCACTGGAAATACATAGTCTTGTGGGTGTTTACATAAAGAAATGGTAGCTAATTTAACTAAAAAAGATTTAATTGGTTAGCGTTTTGGTAAATTAACTGTATTATTTGAACAACCTGAAAGAAAAAATAACCGTATTATTTGGCATTGTCGATGTGATTGTGGTAATGAATGTGATACTTCAAGTAAATCTTTATTAAGTGGAAGAAAAATTTCTTGTGGTTGTTTAAAAACGTCTCTTGGAGAATACCATATAAGTAATATTTTATCTGAAAATAATATTACTTATATTAAAGAATATAAATATAAAAATTTAGGTAATTTAAGATATGACTTTTATTTACCTGATTATAATAGATTAATTGAATTTGACGGAGAACAACATTTTATGGAAGTTCCTACTTGGGGAGAATTAGAAGCTACACAAAAACGAGATAAAATAAAAAATGATTATGCTTTATCTCATAATATTTCTTTAGTAAGGATCCCTTATTGGGAACGTGATAACATTACTTTAGACTTATTACTTGGTAATAAATATTTACAAAAGGAGTGATACTAATGAATTTACCTGGCATTTATCCATTTTTTAATGATTTATGGAAAGAATATCAATCTTGTTATGTAATTTCAGACACTCATTTTGATGATGAAGAATTAGCTAAAGGATGTAATCGTCTTTCTACCGATGAATTAATAAAAAGCATTAATTCTAAAGTTGGAAAAAAGGATGTATTAATTCATTTAGGTGATGTAGGAAAAATTGAGTGCGTTAAAAAATTACGAGGTGGATTAAAAATACTAATTATGGGTAATCATGATTCTGGTCCATCAAATTATCAACGCCAAATTTGGAAGAAAAAATTTGATAAAGAAATTTATCAAAAAGATGAAGCTCTTATGGAAATGAAATGTTTATATCCTGATTGTATTTATACAATTGAGGAGGGATATGCTTTTAATCGTCCATTTGAATATTGGTTAGTTAAAGCTGATAATAAATTATTTGATTATGTCTTTCCTGGCGCGCTCATTATTGGTGAGAAACTTATGCTTTCTCACGAACCGATTAAGCAGGACTGGGCTCTCGATCTTCACGGCCACGACCACAATCATAAAGAGACGGATATCTATCACAAGAATGTTTGTGTAGATGTGTTTGGCCCCGCCCCTTTGAACTTGAATCAGTTCATGAAAAATGGCCCGACTGCGAAGATCGAGAGCGTCCATAGAAAAACGATTGATACCGCGACCAAGAGAAAGCAGAAGCGAGGAGGAAAAAAGATATGGGAGAAATGATTATTATGCTATTTATTATATTAGTATTTTTCGGCTTTATGTATATGGATCTACTGAATGATGATACTATGCCTCTCAATGAGAAGTATTATTACTGCGGTATGGGCATGTTGCTTTGCCTGTTTGTCGGTTTCATTCAGTCAGTCTTCTATGCTTAAAGTAATAATTCTTTGTTTTTGCGCTCTTGGCATTTTATCTATTTTGTTCGATGACTTAGATTAAGGAGGAGGATATATGGTAGAGTTTATTGTAGAAATTATTCTTGGATTAATTATAGCAAGACTTGCCTTATATATCTTCAAACTTGCCGATAGCGCTGACCCTTTTGAAGATATGTTTCTGATTGATGCTTGTATCATTACCGGAACTCTTCTACTTGTAATTTCCGCGCTCCCAACCATATCAGGAGTGTATGGAGTAATTCAATATTTTATTCATTAAGGAGAAGATAATTATGCTTTATGTAGTTTTTATTCTTGCGCTTGCGGGCTTTATTGCCCTCGCAGCTTGGGGTTTTGATAAATATTCTACTCTTGGTTATGTTAGTTCGATTGTCGGCTTACTTGGCGCGATTATCTTTGGAATTGTAGTGGTATTTTCCACTATTGCAGTTATCAATGAAAATGTATATAGTGATGCTCTCTATGAGAAATATACGGCTCGTCGAGAAGCTCTTGAATGGCGACTTGAACAGGATTATACCGATAATGATAACAACCTTGGCGCAACCGAGCTTTATGAAGAAATCCAAGAGTATAATGAAACCCTTGCAAGCGCAAAGGCTAATCGCGCAAACCCTTGGTTGAAGGTTTTTGCGGGAGAGTATGTTGATCGACTTGAACCTATTGAGTTAAAGTAAATAATAAGGACTTATGTTAATTCATAAGTCCTTATTTTATTTTTATAAAAAAATATAATATAATATATATATAAAGTTAAGAAAGGAAATGAAAATTATGTATGTAGAGCTTTGGGATCTAATTGGTAGAAAGTATACTGATCCAGAAGATGATGAATACGCAATGCTCGTTTCTAAGGATGGCATTCATATCGCCAACGCGGTTGAAATTCTTTTCTCTAAGGCTAAGGGCGAGGGTCGAATCCGCGAGTATAATATTGAAATCCCCTGCGTTTTCGATACAATCGGCATCGAAATGGTTTACGTGCTGATTGTCTCTTGGATTAACGCAGATGGCTCTCTTGGAACTTATTATACGGAGGTATGTAATTAATGACTATTTATGCTCTTTGTTATCATTATGATAGTTTTGGCGGTGATGATACCGCAGTGCTTGGCCTTTATTCTACTGAGGAAAAGGCTTTTGAAGCAGGACGAAAGAAAGAAAAGGAAGCGCAAGAACGTTGGGAAAAAAATAAATCTATCTCATATCATAAAAAGCCTTCATTTGATGGGTTTTTCGTTCACAGCTATGGCGACTACTATGTAAAGATTATGGAAGTTGATAAGGAGACTATCTAATGGTTGTAATGATTTATGCTTATGAAGATATTTATTGCGGACTCCATGGTATCAATACTGGTGGTGTCTTCGAGGTTGATAATGTCGCAGAAGCCGATGAAATTGGCAGAGAACTGGCTTATGACGTAATCGAGGGTTATACCCATATCTTTGAGGATTACGACCAAGAAGAGGTAAGGGAAGGCATTGAGTGGGAGGTTTGGCCTGTCCGCGATAACACTGGACTTTCCGTCAGCGAGCTTGACTGCGAATTTGCAAACCTAGGTAGAAGTCTCTTTATTGACGAGTATTGTTGTGTAGATATCCACAATACTTAATATAAAACTCTGGAAGGGCATTCTCTTCCCCAATAGGATAAAGTTTCAGTCCATACTGTTCAAGGACGCTATTCAATAAGGTTAGATTATAAGTGGGTATGATAGTTCTGCTAACAAACTTGAATAGGCTATATTATATACGCTAAATCCTTGATTGTATGATACCTCCAAAAAAGAGTTTTATTGATTTTTTATAAAAAATAATATATAATATATATAGAAAGTTAAGAAAGGGAATGATAATTATGAAGTTGGTAGAAAAGCCCTTTACTAAGGAAGACGCAGTTGAGGCTCTTGAAACAATTGACACCTATGTTGATATGCTTGACTGGCAAGGTATCATTGATAGCGATGAGCTTGATGAACTTACTTTGAACATTTCAATTCTCGAAAGTTTTATTCGAAATGTAAAAGAATAAGCAACAAATGTTAATGAAAGAAAGGGAATGATAATTATGGAGAAGTTTATTAATGCAATCGTTTTTGACGATGGCTATCACGATAAGTTTGTCATCTGCAAAGGTGATAATCATAAGTATAGTTTCTGCCTTTTTGTTAATAAGATTGCAATTTGTCATGATGAAACTTATATTTTTAAGACCATTCATTATGAAGACCTCGAAGAAGAAAGCAATGTCGTAGAAGCTTTTGACGCAATAGATCTCTCTCCTGCCAAGTTAGTTAACACGGAAGAGATCGCAAAGGCTTTCGATATTCTTTGGAATTGCAAAAATGCGGTTGAAGGTATTGATGTTCATTAAGATTGTGGAGGAGTAATCAATATGTTTTATTATGTTAATTATAAAGATAGCTGGGCTGATGAAATGTTTATTGATGGCTTTTCTATTATGGACGAAAAGGAATACGAGCACTATACTGCGACTGTGAATGCGATCGTTGCAGATATTGAATGTGGTTTGCCATTTATTTATCAGATCGGCACCAATGAGGAAATTGAATATAGCAATGTCAACGATTTTCTCAGTGCATTTGAAGTGTCTGAGTTCGAAGAGTATCCCGAAGGCATTGAAATGGTCTTCGGTAAAAAGTTCCCTGAGTTTGGTTTCTTCCCTTATGAGCAGATGCTTGACACTCTTTGGGATCGAGCTAATGGCCTTGAAGAGGAAGAGGATAATGAAATGCGCGAAGAGTATTATCGCATTGATTATTATAATTCTGTCTCTAACGAACGTGTTGGCGATCCGGTGTATATCAAGGTTAAGGGTTATTCTAACATTGAGATTGATGCTCAGATTGAAACCTTTGAGGAGCATTTCGCTATTGAATATTATAATCAGTATGGCGTATATGTTTATCCTGAGACTTGTCAGATTTACGAGGAGCTTTATAATAAGGAGATGAATCTTAATGGCAACGAGTAAGTATAAGAAGAGCGCGAAAGACCTTGCTTTTGAGCGCGAGAAGGTTAAACTTCAAGCGCGTAATCTTCAACTTTGTAGAGAACTTGTGGAAGCCCAAGAGGAACTGGAAACCGCGAAGAAAGAGCTCGCGGAAGCGCGTGCCCGCAATGCGGAACTCATTTCTTATATTGAGGAAACTACTGGTTGTTGCCCTGAGACTCTCAAGAAAGATATTAAGAACCGCGAAATGATTGCGGGTTTGCTCCATTTCTCTATACGGCGATGATTAAAGACCTTATGTAAATCATAAGGTCTTTCTTTATTTTTATAAAAAAATATATTATAATATTTATAGAAAGTTAAAGAGAAGATAAAAAAAAGGAGAGACGCTTATGCTTGGCACTGTTAATATTCCTTATTCTAAAATTGAAGAAGATATTGAGAATATTTGCGTTGAGTATGGCCATGGTGGTTATGATGTAATGACTTGCGACGAGAGCGCAATTGATAAAATTCTTGAATATTTTAATCATCTTAGTATTCAGCAATGGAATCTCTCTTGTTCCGAATGGCCCAATAGAGAAGGCGGTGCTTGCTTTGTCTCTTGGATTGAGGAAGGTCATTTGTGTGGTTATGGATTTGATTATTTGATGGAGAATTAACAAGGAGGTTTAATTATGAAAACGATTTACGCTATTAGGGACAATGAGACTGAGGAGATTGTTCTTCTTGCAGAAACTATTGATGACGCTCAGGAGACAGTTCTTTCTCTCCAAGAGGAAGCAATGTATGAGCGATTCCTTAATGATACTGTACGATTCACCAGTTCTTATCTTACCACTGAACCGGAAAAGTGGTGGAACGAGGTTGCCAGTTTGAAAGATTGGTATAGTAAACTTAAAGCAATGAAGTCTCACTATACCACAACCGAAGGTTTCGCAATTCAGTTTAAGAGCCATAAATATTATATTGAGGAGCGAACAATTCTATGAAAAGAGTTTATTTAATATGGGATGAATTTAGCCCCGTTTTAGCTTGCGGTGATCTTTCAGATGCATATGAAATGCTTCTTTCTTTTTATGAAGAAAAAACTTATGATGATTTTCTTTGGTCTTGTGTTTATCACGATTTGTCCATTGAGGATTATTTTGATAGTATGAAAGACTCTTTTGAGCTATATAATAAGTGTAATAACTCTAAGAAATATGAAACACTTGAAGCTTATATCTTAGATCACGAAAAACATTTTAGCATAGTTAGTATGTGGGAGGCGTAAAATATGGTAGCTCCGAGTTTTCAGTCATATAAAGTAATCGGTGATGTTTATATTTCCGGTGGAAAAAAGTATATTCAGGTTCAGCATCCCCGAACTCTTAATGTGAGACAGGTGCGTTGGTATGAAGACGCGGAGTATGCCAAGCTTTACCCTGAAAAATCCCAAGAGGTAGCAACTAAGATGGCTCCGCATCGTCAGGTTCTTGGATTTGGCGATGCGGGCTACATCACGATTTTCAAAGGTAATTGTGATGAAGAGAATGATTGGTTTAAGATGAGTTCCGCACGTTATACGCGGTTGTGGGGTTGGTATTTCCGTTCATGTGATGAAATTCCCGCGCTTCCCGCAGACGTTGAACCAATTCGTCTTGATTGGGATAAGGTTGGCGGAGCAGATGGCGAGCTTTATCGTGAAGAAGTGGTAAAGCACGCAGTTGATGCCCTTGTGTATGATGAGAGTTTGGCTCAGTGGATCGGCAATATCGGCGATCGCATTGATATCACCGTGAAAATTGATGATAAGCACGCTCTTGAAAGCAAATATGGTCATACTATTGCTTACTCTATGAGTGATGCCGATGGTAATCAGTTTATGTGGATTACTTCTTCCAAGAGTGATTGGACTGTTGGAAATACTTATCATATCCGCGGAACCGTGAAATCACAAGATGTTCGTAAGAATGTAAAGATTAACACATTAACAAGATGTAGTGAGGTAAAATAATGGAAATGGAACCTATTTATTGTGCGTATGACACTTTAAATCCCACCATCAATCCTGATGGAACTGAGAAGCATTGGTGCAGTAGTTATAATACTTATATTTGTCTCAAATGTCCTTCTCGATTTGATGGTGAACGTATCAAAAATTATATGGAAAATAATCCAAAGGAGCATTAAATTATGAAGAGATTTATTTGTGGTATTATTGCGATTATCCTTTGCCTTTCGTTGACCGCATGCGACAGTCCAGAAACAACTACAATTACCGCTGAGCCGGAGGACGGCGATGTTAAGCTTTCTTTCCTCGCTACTTTCTATGATAATCATGGCGCTCAGTGGTTTCAGTGTGAAGGCGAGACCTTCGACATTAAGCCTAATAAGGTAAAGGAATGGGCTTATAGCACTGATGGTAGTTGGGTTAGTTCTTATTCTCTTTCGTCGGTTGTAAGCATTGACATTGATGGCAAGAGTATTGAGAGTTGCGGTTCTACTATTGTTTTTGCTGATAGCCGTCTTACTCAGTATGATGTAGATATTCCCGCGGAAGCCTCGACTACAAGTGGCAATGGAGCCAGCATTTCCGCGCCTACTGATCGCAGTTGGGATGAGTATTGGGATCTTTCTTGGTGGTATTGGAAGTCTAAGGATTTGAACAATGCAGATGCCGGTAGTAAGATTGTGGTAATTCAGTCTCAGATGGGCGACCCCATTTGTATGTTTGTAGGAGATAACGTCTCTTGGAGTATTCCAAAGAATCTTCCTAAAACTACTCAGTTGACGATTGATGGCAAGGCAGTATATATTCATCGTGCGAATTTCGCCATCATTGATACTGATTTATTCAATAATTAAATAAATTAAAAGTCCTTTTTTGATTTTTTATAAATATTATTATATAATATTTATAGAAAGTTAAGAAAGGACTTTTTTTATATGGATTACACTTTGAAACCTATTGTATATGAAAATCAATTTATAATTTGGCTTCGTGATACTTTTCCTGAATGGTCAGAGAATGACATTGATGATGTTTTAGACGTTATCCTTGATGACCAAAGTTATACCGAAGTTTATTTCATTAACAATGATGAAGATTTATCTCTTGTTGATGAAGATGAACGCGAAATTTTCGCTAACGTGAATCGTGTTTATGCCGAACTTCGCAATGCCTTTTGTGATACTGACTATATAAGCATGCTCGTGTGTCGTGGTTGGTAAGATCTTTTTGACATTTTTAAAAAAATAATATATAATATATATAGAAAATAAAAAAAGAGGTTATTTATTATGGAGTATCACTACATAGCTCATGTTCATGCAGTAGACCCAGAAAAGGAAGATTTTCAGGGCGTAATGGTAGCCTCTGATTACTTGGAAGCAATTAAGCGTATTGTATATTTCTATAAATATGATATTGCTTTTGTGGAAATTATTATCGCTGATGATAAAACAGTTCCTTACCTTGAAGCAAAGATTACTTTTAGTCATCAGGCAATTTGTGATATATTAGGAGAAGATAACAATGGTTAAGAGAGTAATTGCGGTTCATAGTGAGTATCATGGCTTGGTGTTTTGTTCACCTACTGAAACTTGGACCGTAGAGGAATTTATTACCCATTTGGCGAATCCGCATGAGGATTATTATAGCATTCGTGAAATTTGGGAAACTGATTATCCGGAAAATAGTGGCTACAATGATATGCTAAATATCCTTATTGAGAAAGACAAGGATGGTACAGCTTATACTGAGTTTATTCTATTTTGGGACGATGAAAATGCCAAAGAATGGGTGGAGTAATGGATAATTTGTTTATGTGTTATGCGAATCACACTGAGGAACTTGAAAGAATTATCAAGGAAATTAGTGCGGGCGCGACGACTTTCCAGACTGAACTCACTTTGACGAGTATTGATATGGAATATATCCGACGAGAAGTGGAGAGGAGATTAAATGGCTGGAACTAATGTAATGGGAATTTTTGAATTCTCACATAATATTTTTGATAAAATTTTAGATAGATTTAGTCAAGCAGTTCAAGATAATAAGTATCAGAAGATTGATTATGTCTTTTGGCGTAAACTAAAAACTTCTAAAAATAAGGTCAGAATTGTTGTCAAATCTGACCTCAATGATAAGATTTTCTTTGATATTTACCCTGATGTTTACTTTACGAATTATTCTTTTTTTGTTGATGGCATTGATGGATCTTTTGGTAAGTATCTGCTTGATAATATTTGTAATATTTTTACAAATGATTATGCAGTTAATAAATGCTCTGAAAAACTTTTCGAGTATAAGAAGACTACTGAAAAGAATAATAATGTAAGCAAGACCTGGGATGGACTTGATTATACCAAAGTGTTTGACAAGACAGGATGGAACACAGAATTTTCTTGCGCAAATACTATTTCCGACGAAGAAGCCCAGAAGATTCTTGGAAAGCTACATACTACACCTATTACGGTAGTTCCTGATAGCGATTGCAGTCTTGAAACTGGAAAAGTTGCTTCGATTAATTCTAACGCAATTTTCGCTACCTCTACCTCTGATACAACTACACTTGGTAGCAAAATTGACGCAATTAAAGATAAGTGCGCTATGATTGATAGTGATTATATTAATGATCAAATCAATAAAGTTTTGAACGAGCAAAATACATTTAACAATAATGTTGATAATAAGAAAGGAAATAAGAAAATGAAGGCGTTTAATTTTGATTTTGGCCCCTGCACCACTGATAACATTCGTATGTCTATGTATGGCTTGGCCGTGAAGAACGCGAACGGCACTTGGGTTTCTTACAACCCTGAGAGTAAAGAGATTATCGACGTCGATATCTTTAACTTTGATGGCGGTAAGTTCCTTTACAAGATGCCGGTTGCCATCAAGGATATCGCCCCTGGCATGGTTATTGTTCATAACCGCAAGGCTATGTTCGTAATTGAGGTTGGCGATAGCGGTATTACGGTTGTCGATCCGCAGGCTGGTGAGGAGAAGAAGATTCTTCCTACGAAGAATTGCTTCAACTTTAACTTCTATACTCGTGTTGTTTCTCTGTTCGATTCTTTTATGAAGAGTCCTGAGAATGCGCCGAGTGCGGAGAATCCGTTCGGCAATATGCTCCCCTTCCTCATGATGAGTGAGAATAGTGGCGAGTTTGACATGAACACCATGCTGATGCTCTCTATGATGAGCGGTCAGGGTGGCATGGATTTCTCTAAGAATCCTATGATGATGTATTTCCTTATGAAGGACTCCAAGAACGCGGATGATCTTCTTCCGCTCATGTTCATGGGTAATCTTTGTAAGTAAATATAATAAAACCCCTTTCGCAAGAAAGCCCTTTGATTGACCGCAAAGGGCTTTCTTTATTTTTATAAAAAAATATAATATAATATATATATAAAGTTAAGAAAGATATTAAAAAGAGGTTGATAAGATATGGCTAATTTATTTGAACTCCTTTCCAAAGAAGATTGCGAAAAGATTGAATGGTATATCCGTAATTTTGCGGGCCTCGGTGGAGATAGTTCCGATATGAAGGCATCTCTCGACTACATCCTCCGTTTTTGGGCCTATAATAAGCAGAGTCTTTATAAAATGTTGGGAGATAATCTTATCATTTCTCGTAAGGTAAGTTATTCTCGCACTTATGAAGATATGAGTGATGATTTTTATGATTATTTCGGCAGAAATGGTGATGGATATGAATTCCGAAATACCTTTAATAATAAGGTAAGAGATCTTTATCTTAAAACAGACATCTCTAATACTCAGTATTTTAATCTGGTAAATCTTTTGGATGTTGAGCCTTTAATGTCTAACATTTATGATGGGGAATCTTTTAAATTCACTTATAACAATAAAACTCTTATGATTAATAAGGGTATGAAGCTTAGTAAGATGCTTGGTAAGATGAGTGATATCTTGGAGATTGACCGCGATATCTATGAAAAGTTCCGTATCGCTCATTCTCAGTTCCTTAATCAGAAAAATATCTCTGGTGAACTCTGTCTTTCTATTCATCCTCTTGACTATATCACTATGAGTGATAATGATTGCGGTTGGGATTCTTGTATGAGATGGCAGAATGGCGGTGGTGAATACCGTCAGGGAACCGTTGAGATGATGAATTCTCCCATTATCCTCGAAGCTTACCTTAAATCTGATAAGGATATGGAACTTTGGTATAAGGCTGGTAAGCCTGTAATGTGGAATAGTAAACGTTGGCGCGAACTTTTCATCGTAGATGAAAGCCTTATCCTTGGCATTAAGGGTTATCCTTATTGTAATGAAAATCTTGAAAGTATTTGTCTTGCTTGGATTAAAAAACTTGCTGAGCAGAATCTTGGTTTTGGCCCTTATACCAAGTATTTAAATCAGATTCATAATTACAGTAATAACATTATTGGCGAGCTTGACAGAAATATTTATTTCAATCTTGATACCAATTTCATGTATAATGATATCTACTCAGAGCATAATGCTTACGTTTCCACTAAAATTCCTACGGACAAAAGCGTTGATCTTAACTACTCGGGTGAATCTGAGTGTATGTGTTGCGGAGAGCTTCTTGATGATTCTCTCCTCGATGATAGAGAGAATAACGCAGAAATGACCATTTGCACAAGTTGTTCGGGTGCAGTAAAGTGCGATAAGTGTGGTGATATTGTTTATGTCGATGACACTTACAATGTCGATGGAAGAACTTACTGCGCTTATTGTTATGACGAAAACACAGAAGTTTGTCCTTGTTGCGGAGTCCGCAAAGACTATGATGACATGAAGCAAATCCGCCTTCGATTCCAGAAGAAGCCAGTTGGGTTCTATACAGATATTTGTTGGGATTGCTGTGAGGATAAAAAAGTAAAAACCTTCTTCAATGGTGAAATTGAAGAAGATAGAGATGGTTGGCGCTCTAATTATTATGTCGATGGAGAAACTCTCACTAAAAAGGGCAGAGACCTCTTTAATATTAGTGAAAAGGAATTTATTTCTTGGGCTATTGGCACCAACCCAAATCAAAGACCTTCTTTGATTTTTTAAAAAAAATAATATATAATATTTATGTAAGGTAAAGGAAGAAATACTTCCTAAAAATAAAATTGTTATTTATGAAAGGTTAAGGTAAAAATTATGACTAATGAAATTAAAGTATCTAAGCGCGATTATCTGACCGCAATTATCGAAGCTATGCACACTGGTGAGATCAAGTATGATCCCAATGACGTGATTGCATTTTGCGAGCATGAGATTGAATTGCTTGATAAGAAGACTGCCAAGGCTAAGGAGCGTGCGGCCGCCAAGCGTGCTGAGGGTGATGAGCTGACCGAGCAGATTTATGATGTTCTTTCCAGCGATGAGTTTATGACTATCCCCGAGATTGTCAAGGCTCTTGGTGATGAAGACGTTTCCGCGCAGAAGGCAAGCTATCGACTTCGCACTCTTATGAGCGAAAACCGCGCGGAGAAGACTGAGGTTTCTGTCCCTGGCGTTGATGGCGGTAAGGCTTCAAAGAAAGTGGCTTATCGCAAGATTGTCGCCGAGGATTAAGAGCCAAACGATTAAATGGACTGAAAATTTTTCAGTCCATTTTTTCTTGTCATCTGCTCCGACCGGTGCTGGTCGCATATACCGAAAGCCCAAAAGTAAAAAGCCGTTTAGAATTTTCTTGACAAAATTGGAGTTTTTTGTTATAATTATATTATAAAGGAGTGATATAATTTGAAATATTGTGTTTCTGTGCGCCAACCTGATGTTGTCCGCGAGAAGGCTGATGAACTTATGGTTAATTATAATGATATAAATATTATGTATGATATGATTTAGAAATTCCCAAATAAACGATATATTATCAGAATCCGCAAAAATGAAGAAGTGAATTGGGAAGAGATTGATTCATTTAAGGATAAAGTCGATCTTATTGTAGCATTTGAAGATATGCTTACCCGCAATGGATGTAATATCGATGTAAAGTATTATTTTGCTTATCCTGCTACCACATGGGCAGAAGTCCGCGTTCTTCTTGATCTTGGAGTTAGCGAACTTTTCATCGGAGCACCACTTACATTTGATTTAAGACAATTAAATCAACAAGCAAAAGTTCCAATTCGTATGATTGCGAATAAGTGTTATGACGATAACCTTCCAAGAGAAAATGGAATATGCGGTTCCTACGTCCGACCGGAAGACGTAGATTATTATGGAACATATGTCTCAACTTTAGAATTCGATGAACCTGCGCTCTCTAAAGAAGCTGTGCTTTTGGATATCTATCAAAGTGGTCATTGGCAAGGTAATCTAAACCTTTTATTAACTAATTTAAATTATAATGCGGATAATCGTGGAATCCCCGAAGATTTTGGCCCAAACCGCATCAATTGCGGTCAGCGTTGTCAGCGACAAGGGACGTGTCATTATTGTGAAACCGCATTTATATTTTCTCGTGTTATAGATAAAGCCGTTCAAGCAAGTAAGCAGAATAATCCTATCCCCGAGGCGGAAGAAGACTCAATTGACAAATAAAAAAAATAATGTTATAATATAAATATAAGATAAAAGATAGGAGAATAAACTGTGAGAGGTTTTAAAACTAATGAACTTTGGTTATTTGAATATCTGGTTCGCTCGACGCAAGATGAGTTAAGAGAATATGTTGCCGATGTATTGAAAGCTAAATATACTGAAGTAGTTATTACTAAAGAGTATGTTTGTGCGGTTGGCGATATTCCGATTGCTTTAGTGGCTCATCTTGATACTGTGTTTGAGAAACCGGTCAAAGATTTATATTATGATACAAGAAAAAATGTGCTTTGGTCGCCCGATGGTCTTGGCGCAGATGATAGAGCAGGAGTATATGCGATTCTTCATATTTTGAGAAATACATCTTTGCGCCCTTCTATTATTTTTACCACTGATGAAGAAATTGGTGGATTGGGCGCCGAAGCATTAGTATTACAATATTTTGAGTGTCCATTTCCCAATCTGAAATACATTATTCAGTTGGATAGACAAGGCACAAATGATTGTGTGTTTTATGATCTTTACAATCCTAAATTCATTGATTACATTGAATCTTTTGGATTTGTAGAGGATTTTGGCACGTTTAGTGATATTAGTGTTTTATGTCCTGAATGGAAAATTTGTGGCGTGAATCTTTCAGTAGGTTATAAAAATGAACATAACCGTATTGAAACATTAAATGCGGGTGCTCTTTTTGATACGATTAATAAGGTAATCCGCATGCTCAAAGAGAAAGATATTCCTAATTTTGAATATTATCGTAATTATCATAGTATTTGGTTCGATAATATTTGTAAGAATTTTCCAACTGATGGCGATGGATTCTACGTTCATTGTAGAGGATGCGGTCAGTTATTTAGTGAATATGAAACATTTCCAGTAAAAGGATTAGATGGACATACATGTTTTTATTGTCCTGATTGTATTCCCAGTAATGTTGAATGGTGTGCGGAGTGTGAAGAGGCATTTGAGATTGACCCTGCGAACCCACACAGCGAGTATTGTAAAGATTGTATTGGAGGATTAGTCAAATGTCATATGACTTCGACATCGAAAGCATTAGAAAACAGTTCAACAAAGTCATCAGTTACTCCCAAGGAATCAGTAATCCAAAAACAGAAGAACTATTCGAAAGATTCCTCGAAGCCAAAAAAGACTTAATTAAATTTTTTCACGGTCATTTAATTTATGAATGGCCGGAAAAGGTATCTTTTTCCTTAGATGATAAAACTAAAGAGCATCGTCTTGAAGAGTTTCTTGAAACAATTAATTATACTTATAATAATGAAGACTTAAAGGATTTTATTACAGTAAATAAAGAAGGATTCTTTAACAATACAGTTATAGATACTTATTTTTATAAGGATAAAAAGATTCCAAGAGGAATGAAATTAGTTAAGGCTTTTAAGTATTTCGAAGAGAATCCACGCTCTTTGGAAGATATTCAGAATTACGCAAGTCGTATTATCCAAGAGGACAAGATCGAGGGAACATTATGTTTCTCAGTTCATCCTTTGGATTTTTTAAGCGTAAGTGAAAATACTTATAATTGGCGCTCTTGCCATGCACTTGACGGCGAATATAGAGCAGGAAATTTGTCTTACATGGTAGATAGAAGCACTTTTATTTGCTATTTGCGCGGAGCAGAGAATCAGAAACTTCCGCATTTCCCCGAAGATGTTCTTTGGAATTCTAAGAAATGGCGTATGCTTCTTTATATGGAAGATAAGCGACGCGGTTTAATGGCTGGTCGTCAATATCCTTTTATGACAACCAATGCTTTAATTAAAATTAAAGATATTATCAATACTTTTGATAAGACTTTTCAGTTGCGTGAATGGGTAGATGGAGGTATTAATACTGTTTCTAATAGGATGAGCACTACTTCTTTTGACGAAGAAACTATTGGATTATCCGAGACATGGATTCCTATTTTATCTCGTTTATATCCTATTGGTGATATTGTTGAAGATATTGGCGAGCATACTCTTCAATATAATGATTTGCTTTATTCTTCTTGCTATTTACCCATTTATAGTTTAAAATTGTATTATTATCCATTAGAGACTGATCTTCCTCATTGGTCTATTGGCGGTGATGTCCCTTGTTTACAATGCGGTAAAACTATTATCGAAAGTGGAGAATATATGCGATGTGGAGACTGTGAATTCAATTATGGAGTAAACGAAGACGATAATTATGGTTATTGTGCTTGTTGCGGTTCTCGTATAATCCTTGATGAAGCAAATTCCGTAGGCGATGAGAATGAATTAGTTTGCGATAGTTGTGCGGATACTTATTGTAAACGATGCGAATGTTGTAATAATTTATATTATACAGAGGATATTCACTATCATAAAGGAACTGATATGTATTTGTGTCCTTGGTGTTTTAGAGATGCTGATGAAGAAAAAGTTAATAATTTTAGGTCTTTAAAAGACTTTATACATAATTTTAGTTAAGGAGAATTAGATATGGCTAAAGGAAGTATTGCCAAAGAGCAAATTGCCAAGAAGATGGCGGAAACATTTGGCGCTGATTGGATCGGCGAGCGAGATAAAAAGTATTATCTTTGGGCTAACGAGAATGGTGAGCGAATTCAAATTGCTATTAGTATGACATGCCCAAAGACTCCGATTGGTGAAGCGGGTGCAACCACGGATTCAAATGTTTTGAATTTTGAAGATGGGGCAACCGCAGGCGGAGAAACCCCAATTGAAATTACTAAAGATGAAAAGAAAAATGTTGCTGATTTAATGGCAAGATTAGGATTAAGTTAAAAATTTTTTGACATTTTAAAAAAAATAATATATAATATATTTATAAAATAAAAAAAGACCTTTACAGCAAAAATAACTTCCAGAATAGACTAAAGGTTAGGTCATAATCCTTCAAGATTAAGTTAATGGTTCAAATCCATTTTCCGGACAAAGTTAAGGTCTTGTTTTTATATCAGGGGAACCTTAATCCCGGAGGGACTGGGGCGTGACTCCAAATCTCGTGGTAATGCGTTCGACTCGTACCCCTGGTGCCATTTAATCTACTTAAACAAAAAGAACTTTTTTGATTTTATTAAAAATATATAATATAATATATATAGAAAGTTGAGAAAGGAGAAAATAAATAATGAATATTGAAGTTGGTAATTCTTATTGTTTTGTCCCTTATCGCGGCCGTTGTTATCGTAGACAGTATCTTAAATGCACTGTCATTCGAGTATTAAATTATCAGATTGAAGTCCTTGATGAACATGGTGAAAAGTGGCTTCTTTCAGAAGATGATTTAATGCCAATTCAAAGACCTTATTGACATTTTATAAAAAATATTATATAATATTTATATAAGACGAAGAAAGAAAAAAGAAAATAAAAAACTTGGGTAAAAGAGAAAAGTTGATTTTTTAAAAAAAATATAATATAATAAATATATAAAGTAAGGATTTTAAAAAGTCCTTCTTTTATGGGTGATTAGCCTAGTGGTTAGGCAGCAGACTGTTAATCTGCCTTAGGTAGGTTCAATTCCTACATCACCCGCCATTGGGGCGTTAACACGGATTTTGTAAGTTTAAACTACCACCGATCGAAAGAGTATGTGGCTTGCGGAAAACGCCCGACTAAATATAAGGAAGCGAAGTAAAACTTATTGTGAAATAGTGGCTATACTCACATTAATCAAGGCCATGGGTTCTGGGAATCCAGAAGAGTAAAAGTTGGTTCGAGTCCTAACGATTGACGAAGTTCGAATCTTCGCGATGTGGGTTATAAAATTCTTTATTTGCTGGTGTAGCCGAATTGGCATAGGCGAATGATTTAGGATCATTAATCTGAAGGTTCGAGTCCTTTCTCCAGCACCAATCCCTCCTCGGGATATCTGGTAAAACTCAAATGGTGGTTGGCGACTCCATCTATACATAAATAAGTCGCATTTCGGGCTTCGGGACTGCATGGCGTGGTCGTCTGTCTTGCACACAGAAAATCAGGTGAGTTCGATTCTCACGAGGTCCAGTCATCTAAAATTCATAACCGCCACGAGGTAGATGATGGGTAACGCTAATAGTGAATAGAAATGGTTATATGGTGTAAAGAGTAAGCACGGCGGTTGAATAAACCGCAAGTTTAGGAGCATTGCCTGATATAACCGATTATATGATTGGTGATAAAAGCAGCCAGAAATATTATCTTATTAATTAAAACTTAATACAATATACTAAACGATATAATAGATAAGGTATATTAATAAAACTTATATACAATAAGATAATATATACAAAATGCTAATAGTGATTTTGGTTTCAGCGCTAAGAAAGTTTTTCCCACTAAGAAGAGAAAATTTGAAAAGTAGCGTAGTCTTGATAATTATGTCTTAAATAATTATCCCTTTTTGGCTCATAACCTTTTTTTGGATAAAAAATTATATTATATTTACCGTGACGCCGCGGAGGGACGGCCGCCCTAAAGTGCGATTAAGATTAGAAAGAAGTTGGAAGATCTTCTTAAAACTTCCATTAGATTAGAAAGAAGTTTTGAGGATTCTTCTTAAAAATCCTCTTAGTTATGCTTTGATGGCGGAATTGGCAGACGCGATCGGCTCAAACCCGATTATCCGAATGGATGGTGAGAGTTCAAGTCTCTCTCGAAGCACCAGTCACCTCCTTTAATTAGTAGGTTAATGTGAAAATGATAAGCATTTATGAGTATTGACGGCGGTGGAGTGGCGACCATCGTTAACAAATATCGCTTCTTGGTTGGTCTTTTAATCTTTTGACATTTTATAAAAAATAAGTTATAATATTTATAGAAAGTTAAGAAAGGAAGATTTAAATTATGTATAATGATTACTATGAAAGCTATGCTTGCGAGATTCAAAGTGATGAATATGCTGCTTATCAGGATCTTTCCCTTTATGAAGATGAGGATGAATACCGTGAATAAAAGTTATATGAAAAAAAACAAGGAAGAGCTTAATGAATATCTTCAATTATTTCGGCGCAGAGGATTTAAAGTTCCTGCGAAGAAAGGTAAAGGTTCGTTTAAGCGAAAACAAAAGCACAAAAATCAAGATTATGATAGATGTGCTTAAATATGGCCTCATCTACTAATTGGCTTAGGTGGCAACCCTCTCAAGGTTGAGATGTCAGTTCGAATCTGGCTGAGGTCAGGGATATAAATTCTACAACCTTCACGTGGTATATCCTGTTTTTACTAATGTAGAATAAAATAAATAATATGCTCCTGTCGACAAGTGGGCTTAAGTCACTAGCCTTTCACGCTAGAGTCGTTGGGTTCGAATCCCACCAGGAGTACCATATGGCCCAGTAGTGAAGCTGGAATATCACGTAGCCCTGTCACGGCTAAGACCGCGGGTTCGAGCCCCGCCTGGGTCGCCATACGTTGGCATCATTCTTATGTCTATGTGAGTGCGCATGCAGAGTCGCACAAAAGCCTCTACAAAAGTTGGCCATTTGATGAGGTCTATTAAGAATTTTGGGACGATGGGTTAGAAAGTCCAATAGATATAATGGTCGCGAATATTATATCTATCCCATTTTCGGTCAATAGCTTAATTGGTAGAGTATTGTTCTCATAAGACAAGGGATATTAGTTCGATTCTAATTTGACCGACCATTGCGGTGGTGGAGCAAAGGTAGCTCGTTAGCCTCATAAGCTAAAAACGGCGTTCGAATCGCCCGACCGCAAGGAGCATAAAATGTCACCACACACCTTCACGATGGTATGCTCTGTTTAAACTAACGGTGGGACTAAAATTTTGGTTGCGTTTAGATAATTTAGCAACCAAAAACTCCATAAAATAATGGAGGATGATAAGAATATGGCATATATTTATAAAATTATCAATGATGTAAATTAGAAAATTTATATTGGAAAAACTGAGTTTTTTATTGAGAAGCGTTTTAAAGAACATTGTAAAGATGCTTTTAGAGAGCGCAATGAAAAACGTCCATTATATTCGGCAATGCGAAAATATGGAGTAGAACATTTTCATATTGAGCTAATTGAAGAGACTGACGATCCAGAAGAAAGAGAAATTTATTGGATTGAAAAATTAAATGCTTATTAGAATGGATATAATGCTACTAAAGGTGGCGATGGCAAATTAATTTATGACCATAAAGAAATTTTAAAAGCATTAAAAATAAATCCTCGTCCAATAGAAATAGCTGAACTATTTCATTGTAGTCTAGATTTAGTTTATTCAATAGCAAAAGAAAATTGTATTTAGATAATTAATCGAGCGAATGAAAATTTAAGAAAAGAAAAATCTAAAGCAATTAAACAATATGATAAAAATGGAGATTTACTTAATTCATTTGAATCAGTAGCTGAAGCTGGATAGTGGTGTTATAAAAATAAAAAATGTTTAAATTATAGTTCTGGAGTTAGAAGTCATATAGCAGAATGCGCGAATGGTAAACGAAAATCTGCTTATGGTTATATCTGGAAATATATTTAAGGCGTAACGCCGTAAGCCCTCTTAATAAGAGGTATCACAGTAATAAAGACACACACAGCAATCATTTTCTATTGAAAATATTTTAGCTCATTTGGTAGAGCATTTGTCTGTTAAACAAACTGTAGTTGGTTCAATTCCAACAAATATTTCATTTGTGTCTTGTAAATTAAAATAATCCAAAAGGAGATATCTAAATGAAGTTTAAATTTAAGCCCGGCGACAAGGTTTATTCTAAGAAGTACGGTAAGGGCTTTTGCCATCAGATTGATGAACAGGATAAGGATTTTACTTATGATTTCCATTTTAAGGATGGCACAATCATTTGGATGTCCCGACATGATGGTGAGCGTTATGTAAAGTTCCGCAGACCGAAGAACGCGGAACCCGCAAACGCATAATTTATCTTTCCTTTCTTTTTGAATAATTAAGGCGCTAACAGCAAACTTTAAAACATCAATGTACGAAATACATATGCTTAGGATTGTTTATAGCGTCTTGTTCTATTTATATTGTTGATGTAGGACGATAAATAAAATATCACATTCTTTTAGTAAATTTTAAAGGAAGAATGACTACGTGGAGAATCGGGAATCGTAGCAATATAAATATTATGGGCGGATAGCTCAGCTGGTAGAGCGTAGGATTGAAGATCCTAGCGTCGGCAGTTCGATTCTGTCTCCGCCCACCAAAAGACCAACAAATGAGGAACCTCTTTGCTGCTCGAGGCTGTTGGAATGCCTGTTAGAAAGGCTACTCTTCTATATATTTAAATATATAGAAATAAAAGACTATACAATAGAGAGAGTCTTTTACATCTAGTTCATTTTCTTACTTATCTTTCTGTTTGATTTCCCCTTTCGTTTGATATATAGATTGTTGTTTTCTCTCACTTCCATAGAAATGAATTGTTTTTCTACTCTCTATTTTGTTTCATAAAATTAAATAAAAAAGGAGGATTGTCTGATATGTTTAAAGATGTTGATGATTTGATTTTTGGCGATGAGCGTGAATTTTGTCCTAGCGAACGATAAGTGCGGTCGCCTACCTAATGCTACCATAGGCTGGTTCCAAGTCCAGAAAAGCAGAGGAGGTAGAATATGAAAAATATTTTAAGTTATAAAAATCCTTGTTTTAGCGGTCAAGAAATTCTTGATTGGGCTAATTATCAAGTAAATAATAAAACTTCTCATTATAAACAGGGATTGAGAGTTTTAAATTTATTTGGTAATATTAAATCCGATAGAAAGTATTATATTTTTAGTAATTATCGCACTTAGCATAGTTATTGTGGATATAGTATTAAGCATAAACTAATCATATATAGGTGTAAATAATGGAGCTATGGTGTAATGGTATCACAAAAGCCTGCTAAGCTTTCCTACCTTTATAGGTAGTCCGCGTTCGACTCGCGGTGGCTCCGCCATTAAATTTTAAATTAAGAGGATTAAGTATGAATATTGTAAATGCTGGTTCTCGCTATCAGATTTATGGCGAGGACGTTAAGACTTATAAGCGACTTCCGCTTATGTCTTTTGAAATCTGCTTTAATAAAATGGCAGGTTTTTATCTTTCTTCTCGTCCAGACCTTGCGGTCAATGAGGAAAAAATTTATGGTAATCACGAAGTTAAAGTCAATAAGGTGCTTAATTCTTTTAAGTATTCAGACCGTAATCTTGGTGTTATTTTAAGTGGTCAGAAGGGTATTGGCAAGTCATTGTTTGCTCGTATTCTTTCTCATCACGCTATTGAAAGCGGATATCCTGTTCTCTTGGCTAATACTTATGTGCCCGGTATCGCAGATTTTATTTCCAGTATCGAGCAAGAAGTCGTAATTATTTTTGATGAGTTTGAAAAGAATTTCTCTAATAACTCTGACGACCATGCGGGCCCCTCTCCGCAGGAGGAAATGCTTTCTCTTTTTGATGGTCTTGATAATGGTAAGAAGCTTTTCGTTATTACTTGTAATGAAGTTGATCGACTTAGCACTTATCTATTGAATCGGCCTGGTCGTTTTCATTATCATTTTAAGATTACTTATCCAACAGAGGAAGAGATTGTAGAATATCTTACTGATAAGGTTAAGCCTAAATATGCGAGTGGTATTAAGGATATTGTGAATTTTTCTCGTACTACCAATATGACTTATGATTATCTTCGCGCGATTGCTTTTGAACTTAATCAGGGTTATGGTGTGGCAGAAACTCTTGAAGATCTTAATATTTCTCAAACTTCCAATGTTCGTTTCAATATCACTATTACTACGGTAAATGGTGATGTGTATAATACCTATGGTGTTTCAGTTAATTTGTTTAGCAATCCTAATGCCGATCATAAAAGATGGTATGATGGTTATGCCTCAGATAGTAAGACTATTCGTTATGCCTTGACTCCTGATTCAATTAAGATTGAAAAGGGTATGATTACGGCCGATCCGAAAAAGGTTGAAATTTACATTGATCCTGATGACTTTTGGACGATCAGCAATGTAGAAAAGCGTAAGGAAGCTATCGAAAAGGCTAAAAATGAGCGCGTGATTAAGTCTGTTGTTTTAACTAAGGTCGCAAATACTATTGAACAGTATCTTTATTAACGCGACGGCCGATGTAAAGTAAATATACTTTACATCGGCCCCTTTTGACTTTATAAAAAAAATATTGTATAATAAATATATAAAAAATAAGAAAATGCTTTTGTGATGGAATTGGTATACATGCTAGACTAAGAATCTAGTGGACGTAAAGTTCATATGAGTTCGAGTCTCATCAAAAGCACCATGTGGCTGTAGCTCAGTTGGTAGAGCGTCTGATTGTGGCTCAGAATGTCGCGGATTCGAAGTCCGCCAGTCACCCCAATAGTAAGTAGGTGAAATTATGAATTATACCGTAGATTAGTTAATCGCTGAATGGAAAGATTAGATTGCTTCTATGAAGTATTATAATTATAATCCAGAGATTATTGATAAAAATGAGTAGATTCTTACTTATTTCCAAGAGTTAAAGGAGTATAAAAATGGAAATCGAACGTAAGTTTGATATTAAAAATATTCCTTCTTGGATGAAGGAAAAAAGTGTCCGTCATAAGAAAATTGAACAAATCTATCTTATGATTGACTTTGATAATGATGGTAAAGTGCTTGAAGAAATTCGAGTGCGGAAAGCCATTAATCTTAAAACCAATCAAGTTGATTATAAGATGACTTATAAATATGGTGATGGTCTTTCTCGTGAAGAAATTGAAACGCCAATTTCCTCAGATTTCTATGAAATGATTAAGAAAACTCGACATGAAGGTTATAATCCTATTATTAAGGATTATTACATGGTTGAAGATATTTACAATCCTAATCGTTTGATTGAAATTAGTGAAGTTGATGGGAAATTTTGCTATGCAGAAATTGAATTTCCTGATGAAAAGACTGCTAATGAATATGTTTGGCCTTATCCTGAAATCTTAGGGCCAAAAGGTGAAATGACAAATCAGCCTAATGAACGAATGTCAGTTTATTGGTTGAAATCGCGGGTTTCTTGACTCGCCGATCTGGGGTGGTAAGTCAAAGGCTAGACTAGGCGACTTATCTGTGAGTAGTTTAAATGGTAAAATAACGGTAGTACTACGAAGATTTAGGTTCAAGGCCTAATTCACAGGCCAAATCGCTCAATGGAGAGTTCGAGTCTCCCTCGCCCTACCATTATCATGGTATTTCCTTTCTTAACTAAATAAAGACTCATACAGCAACTTTTTTGCTTGCAATAAGCGCTTAATATGGGATTAAGAAGAATGAAGAGTCTTGTAGCGAATTTGTCCCCGTAGTTCAGTTGGATAGAACAAAGGATTTCTAATCCTTGTGTCGGGCGTTCGAATCGCTCCGGGGATGCCAAGGGTATATTTCATTAATAAAAGTCATTGAAACCTTAAAAATATTAAGGAAGGTGATTTGATGAAGATATATTCTCCAAGCAATTATTCATATGTAAAAATTATTGAAATTCCAAAAGAAGAAATTAGTAAGTTAGATATGGCCTTATGCGCTCAACCGCGTTAGACTTTAAAGCAATACTATGATAGTTGCGCGGTTAAACCTACTATTTTAACTAATGGTGGTTTCTTTAGCATGGATAATGGCAGCACTTGTTTTAATTATATGGATAATGGTATAATCATTAATTCCACTTCTTCTTATAAAGAAGGCTTTGGTATCATTAATGGTGAATTGAAATACGGTATAATTGGAACAGAAAAGTTTGAAGATTTTGTTAGCGGTTATCCAGTATTAATTAAGGCTGGCAAAAAAACTCAAATTACTTATGCCAAAGAGTTAAATTATAAAGCTCGTAGAACGGTATTAGCATATAATAAATTTAATATTTATTTAATTGCTATTGAAAAGCCAGGCATGGCATTTACAGAAATGTAGAATTTACTTTTAGCATTAAAAGTTGATTATGCAATTAACCTTGATGGCGGTGGTAGCACGAAAGTTCTTCATAATGGAGCTTGTATCACTAAAGATTGGGGCAATCGCGCTGTCGATAATGTAGTGGCTATTTACCTTAAACCGCAAATTATTTATCGCGTTCAACTTGGTGCTTTTGGATCTAAATCTAATGCTGACGCTTTCTTATTGAAAATTAAAGCATTACCTGATACTATTGGAGCAGGTTATAAAAATGCTTATATTCGTAAGATTGGCAAGTATTATAAAGTTCAAGTTGGTGCTTTTTCTGTCAAAGCAAATGCTATAAAAGTAATTAATGATTTAAAATCAAAAGGTTATAATGCGTTTTTAACTACTTAATAAAACTTTTTGACATTTATAAAAAAATATTATATAATAAATATATAAGTTAAAGACATTAACAGCAATTTTGATTGCATACCAAGCCGGAAGTGTAGGTTCGATTCCTTTCATCCCCTGCCACTATATAGGGGATTAGTTCAATGGTAGAACGCCGTAAATCAATGGTGTCTTGTTCTAATAAGGAGAAATACTATGCTTTGTTATCGTGTTGCAATTCAAAATAGTCCTTTGTATTTTCCCATAGATTTCAAATTCAAAGAAAATGCTGAAATTCTTTGTAATTATTTGTCCAAAAGAGATGGAAGAACTGATTATTATATCGCAGAAATTTTCTACGAAATTGGTCTTCCGGATTATCAAGATGAAAAAGTTCTTTTACTTCTTTCTCAAAATAAATAATGTTTGGTAGCTCAGTTGGTTAGAGCGTCCGACTGATAATCGGGAGATCGAGGGTTCGAGTCCCTCCCAGACAACCATTGCGATCGCTCGATCGCTAGATCGGGTTCACATAATCTTTTGGACAGATTTTGGTCTTTCGAGAACAATCATTCTTACCTAACTTTCATATAATAATGAAAGGAGTTGGTTATATGCCGACAATGGTAAAAGTGAAATGTGTAGTATGTAATAAAGAATATGAGATTGAATTAAAGCGATATAATGCTAAATTAAAAGAGAATTCAGCATTTTATTGTTCATCTGAATGTCGCAGTCATAAAGGAAGCACATTATGTCATTGTGCGAATTGTGGAAAAGAAGTTTGGAAAAGAAATTCAGAATTAAAGCGTTCTATTACTGGAAATGTTTATTGTAGTAGAAGTTGTGCTAATGGTATGAATAATACCTTATTTAAAAGTGGCGAAAATCATTTTGCTTTTAAAGGAAATAATTATCGTCAAACTGCTTTTGATTTATATGAACATAAATGTGCTGTATGCGGCTATGATGAAGAAAAACGCATTTTAGAAGTTCATCATAAAGATGAAAACCATGACAATAATGATCCAAATAATTTATGTATTTTGTGTCCTAATTGTCATCGTAAAATTTCTTTACATTTATATCGTTTAACCGAAGAGTTTAAATTAGAGCCTTTGAAATAAGGCTTAATATAGAGGATGTAGTGTAATGGTAACACGCTAGCTTTGGGAGCTTGAATAGGGGTTCGAATCCCACGTCTTCTACCACGAAGCGCTGTTTAGTTTGATTTGAACTGACAGCCGGACGTTCAAGTCGTCTCACTCGGACCATAAGACACATACAGCAATTCTTTCATTAGAAAGGTATACAGGTTCAAATCCTGTAAACTCCAATTGGGGTTTTGGCGAAATTGGTTAACGCACATAACTTAAAATTATGTTTCTAATGTGTCTAGTTTGAAATAACTTTTTTGATTTTTTATAAAAAATATAATATAATATATATAGAAAGTTAAGAAAGGAATTGAAAAAAATGAAAAAGACTTCTATTGATTTTGGTTGCTATTATAATTCCATTGATAATAAGGAGCTTGTAAAAGCAATTACTCGTGCTTCCAATCCCAATGCAGAAAATATTATTCTGTATTGTAAGATTGATGATGGCGGTTTTGCTTCTGCTCCCATGTATATGCTCGAAAAGGATTTTGTAGCAACTTTCATTAATTGAGTTGCTTATACGGGATTAGCGCAGCTGGTAGCGCATCTGATTTACATTCAGGAGGTCGTGGGTTCGAGTCCCTCATCCCGTACCACCGAACGCAGGATTGGTTCGATTCCAATAATCAGCTGTAATTAGTGTAATGGTTGAGCACGGCGTTCGCGTCTTAAATATATCAAAGACACCACAAACTGCGAATTTTCTATAACAGAAGATACAGAGATATTGTTTTACAAATAATTTTTGATTGCCTGTTGAAGGTGTAGTCTGTTTGGGGTAAGAGAGAATTAATCGACAAATAGATGAAATGAATTGATTGAAATTCTTTGGTGTCTTGTTTATACGGCCGTCGCCAAAATGGTAAGGCACAGGACTTTCTCAAAATCAGTTAAATGGGTTATATAATATGACGGGGTTAAGTAGTATTATATAAGTTCTGTTAGTAGGCTTCCGGTCCTATAAAACCGAGAATGTTGGTGCAAGTCCAACTTTTGAGCCCTGACTCCTGCATCTGCTGGTTCGAGTCCAGCCGGCCGTGCCACCAGAGTTCTGCTAAGTTATATATTTAATTAAGAATTTGCTACTCTGAAAGAATATATAATGAATAAAAATTGGGTCTAGATGACGCAGATAACCCTCTCTGGATCATAAATTCAATTTAAGGAGAAAAATTATGATTTATCGCACTAAAGAGCATTATGAAAATCGCATTGCGAAGTTGTATTCCCATAGTGAAGTTATGAATCAGCGCCTCATTAATAAGATGAAGCGAAAACTCCGTAAGTTGAATTAATAAAAAAATTCAATTTCGAGGTCGAATCTTTATTATTATCTTCTTTTAATTTTTATATATAATAGAAAAAGAAAGAAGGTAGTTTAATGAGTTGTGGAATTTATAAAATTACAAATAAAGTAAATAATCATTCTTATATTGGATAGTCTATCAATATTGAAAATAGATGGACTAAAGAAAAAAGCAGAGCATTTAATCCTAATTCTGAAGAATATGAAAAAACTTTATGTAGAGCTTTTAGAAAATATGGATTAGATAGTTTTACTTGGGAGATTTTAGAAGAATGTTCTCAAAAAGAATTAGACCAAAAGGAAAAGTATTATATTTAGTTATTTGATACTTATTTTAATGGTTATAATGAAACAACTGGTGGACAAAATAATTGTAATAGTTAGTCTAAAATTTCTAAACAACAATTATTAGAGATTTATGATTTATTACAAAATTCTAATATTTCTCAAGGAAATATAGCAAAATAGTTTAATGTAGGGCAAGATGTTATTTCTACAATAAATCACGGTAAAAGTCGTCGATTAGAAGGATATACTTATCCTTTAAGAAATAACCGTAGAAAAAAACGATACTGTTGTGATTGTGGAAAAGAATTATCTGATAACAAAAGTATTCGTTGTAGTGCTTGTAATCATTTAAAAGATAGAAAAGTAGCTCGACCAGATAGAAATGAATTAAAAAATTTAATTCGTGGATAGACTTTTACTTCTTTAGGTAAAAAGTTTGGAGTTAATGATAACACTATCCGTAAATGGTGTAGAGGATATAGTCTTCCCTCAACAAAAAGAGATATTAATTCTTATTCTGATGAAGAGTGGGATTTAATATAATTATTGCCCCGTAGTGTAACGGTTAACACGGCGGTCTCTAAAACCGTTTTCCCTTTGAAGGAGTCGTTCTGGGTTCGAATCCCAGCGGGGCTGCGGTGCTAAAAACAAAACCTCCTCGCGGTAGCACTGGGTAATGCTAATTTGTTTATAAAGGTAATAAAGGCAATATGTATAAAAGTCATTGATAAGTCCTTTTATACGATAGGAAGTAGGATTAGAAGCGTCCATCTTTTAAAGAGCGAAATACGGCGATCGGGTATTTCCTTGGTCCAGTAGACACACTATCGGAGGTTGTGGGTTAACCTAATTAAAACCCTCAAAATAAAATCGAGAAGATTATTGGCGTTTTATTAAAGATTATAAGAAATATATTTCGGAGATTAACGTGATAAGGTAGACACCCCGGTCTGTAAAACCGGTGCGCTTAGTCGCTCGAGTGGGTTCGATTCCCTCATCTCCGACCAAAGTATTTGGCAGTATACTTTATAGTAATCGCAAAAACTGCTTATCGTACCTGAGTAAGTAGCAAGGTCGTAGATGGCGACGGCGTTGTTTATTTAAAACGATAGGTTTCTTTTCCTAACAGGCTGAAGAAAAGACGTTAACCACAACGAAAGAGTGATTAAGAATAGGTAAGGAATATTTATATTAAAGGTGATTTGGCACTATTGTTAATTTTAATGTTGATCGGTGCGGAATAAGTAAGATTTCCTATTTAAATCTAACCAAATTGAATACTGAAAACAAACCGAGGAAATGCTCTTAAATGGAGTTTGATTGTTCTTTGATGGTGGAAGGAAGCGTAAGGCAACCTGCGGGTTAGCGTTTGCGGAGTAAAAGAACATGATGACAAAATTTAAGAGCATTTTTGTTTGCTTAAATAGGAGCAGTTAATGTGGTCCGACCGGCATCAAGCACAAGGACCGAAAACCGCAATTCAAAAATGCTTTTAGAAATTTTTAAGATAAAAGGAGGAAATTAAATGGCTTCTATAGACATTACTTCAACTGCCTATACTTTAAGGTTTACCGGTTCTGGCTTAAGCAATGACAATGTTAGTAGAAAAATAAGTGTACTATTGGATGGTGAAGAGTATGAAGGTAGTTCTACTACTGGAACGCCTTTCGTTTTAATTACTGGGTTAACTCCTAATACACGATACTCTTACGTTGCTTTAATAGAGTTTTATACAGCTGGTAGTTGGCATACTGCATACAGAGATGAGGGCACTGTTCGGACTGATCCTGATCCTGATCCTGATCCTGATCCTGATCCTGATCCTGATCCTGATCCTGATCC